>NZ_JBQFPV010000006.1:0-351969 GCF_056536565.1 Ruegeria sp. CK3 | reverse complement strand
AAGTGCCGTCCTGTCCAATCCCAATATTGGCGGCCCAGCCATCGCGGCTGGTGGGTTGATAGTTCCCTTAACCTATGAACCGTTGCTTGCTTGTCAAGGGCAGCACGGCGTAGTGAACCCACGGTTACCGACTCAGAGATCAGGCCGGGCTATACATGTGCAAATTAAAGTAACTATTTGTTTTTATCTGTTTTGGCTTGGGGTGGTTATCCGAACGTGATGCCTTCATGCGCAAGGGTGCCGGGTGAGGTCCGGATTTAGCTGCGATCCGCCAATCATGAAAACTTCGGAGAACGGTAAACTTGAGCCCGAAGCGCAAAATGCGGAAAGTTGTTCCAACGGCAGCGAACCACAAGAAACCCACTTTGAACATGGTGATGACGACCCAAAAACTTTTACAGGTCAACGGTGCTAGTAACCCCATCTGAATATCGGCAACTGAGCCTCCAGCCAATTCCGTCTTTGCGCACCGCCAGATAGGTCGGTCCATCACCGGCAGAAGGGCGCGTTGCCGCGACCTTGCAAAAATAATCTATTCCGCCCTGCCTTACGGCTATCGTTTCACAATCGACAAAGTCCTCGTCGATAGCATTTGCAAATGGAAATGGCGACCACATTGCCGAAGTGTGAATGGAATGCATGCGAGTGATCAGATTGCCTTGATCGTCATTAAAGTCTGCCTTGGCGATACAGCCCCGATGTTCGTCGCCTGATAAGAAAACAACGTGCTTGATCGCGTTTTCTGCGATAAACGCAAGCAAGTCACGCATCGTTTCAGGGTATCCGTCCCACCCATCAGAATGAAGGGCGCTAAGGTTGCCGGCATTCAAATCTCTGTTTCGTTGAACCGCGCGCCGGTGACGCGGAAGCAGCATTGACGGCGTGACAACAAACTTTGGCATTGCGCTGATTTCGCTCTTGCTAAGCCAGTTTTTTAGGTGATCCATGTCGGGATCTTGAAACAGTTTCGCATTGTTCAGCATTCCGACTCTTCGGTGAGATCGTACTGTCCGTGCATCGAGGAAGTAAAACGGGAATCCATCGAAACTGAAATCGCGAAGCATTTTGTTCACGCCACGCTGATACTTTTCAAAGGCGGGCCTGCCTTTTTGCAGCGCAGCTTGGTTCTTTGCTGTGTCCGGCGTTGCGACCGGCTCCCAATTGTCCGTAATCTCGTGATCATCCAGCAGCATGAAAGACGGGACCGAGCGCAGGGCGGTACGGGCGCTGCGCATACGCAACCAGTTTTCGTAGGGAATTCGGTATTTGTCATCGCTGTCCGAAGGATCAAACAATCCGGCGGTCGGATCCACATAGACCTGATCGCCCGCAAAGATCATGAAACGAGGCGCTTCTTCCTGCGGGCCATTCAATGCATCTACGATGCTCTGATATGATGCAGACGCGACGGGTGCATCGAAGAAACCGGTTGGGTATTGGCAAGATGCCAGCGTGAATCGCGTTTCGTTCAAAACGGCGTCCAATGTCTGGTCCGGGATGATGCCATCCATCAACCTCCGGTCCTGGCCCAAAGCCTTGGCGACAGCGGCGCTGTTCACCATGGCCTGCTCAGCCTGTGTCGTATCCCTGTCGTGGATGTTGCGTTCTGTTCGAAGCGAGTCTGTATTTTTGCCCCCCTCAGGATCCGTCGCCGTGCCGGGCGTTGCGAGTTTCATGAGGTCGCTCGTCGCCTTCGACATGTCCTCGAACGTTCTGTATTCGAAATCACTGCGCTCTCTCTGAATGTCATAGTCGTTGGGATCAAATTGCATGACCCGTCCGGCCTGCGCGATGAAATAGCCGACAACCGGCAGAAACAGGGTGTCGGATTCGTCGTAGACAAGCAAAAGCAGCGTGGCGTTGCCCGCATGCAGGGGATCATGGTGCGGAAACGCGGTGGGCGGCGGCACTTCGAAGGCTGCCCAGCGATGATCCGTCAGGTCCTCGATCTTGAGAACGATCATGTGTTCGACAACATAATCAGGCGTCCACTCTGCGGTTTGATCATCGGGGCGGAGAATCTGGTCTCCGACGACCTGAGCGCGCAGCATCACGATCGCCTGGGCTTCGCGATGTGTTGGCGCCGATCCCAATCTTGCGATCAGCTTTGCTTTGGTGCCTTGGACTTCTTTGGTGATGATCGGCCCAATCCACGGCGGAAACGCGACTTTTTCATCATTTGGGTCTCCGGCCGTCACGTCTGAGAAATCTTGATCTAGAAACGTCTCGATCCGGCTCGCGGTTGCAAACCGCTTGGTCCCAATCAACGAATCCTGATGGCCAGCGCCATCGTTTACGAACGGATCGACGAAATGCGCGCCTGCGTCGCCGAGGATCGTCTCCATTCGGTCCAGCGTCGATACCGCCGACATCCCATTTTCTTCGCCATGCATGCTGAGCGTCGGGAAATGCCAGTGTTGGCGAAACAACCTGCGGGACACCCTTTGATTGCGTCCATGCCGATCCGTCATCATCGCGTAACGCGCATAGTGCAAAGCGGTGCTGACCGTGCGGAGGCTCAGCGCACCAAAATGCTCATCCAGATAAGTCAGAACCTCGGGCTCCATGTTCTCTGAGCTGAAATTTCGACCATAGATCGCATCCATTCGATGTCGGGTCCGCGTCCATGGCGTCCGTTTCCAGGGCAAGATCGGGTTCTCGATGTCGAATTCTTCGACCGGGTAGGGCAGACTGGTGAGCAGGCGATCCAGCAAGTCATCCGCCAGCGTCGGGTCTTGTGGCTTGAACTGATAGTTGTCGGGAAGGAACTCGATCAGATACCGCGTCGCATAGGCCTTGAAAATGTTGATCGGCGTAAAGACGACAAGCGGCCCGACTTGCGAGAATACGGCACGGTTGATTTTGGGTGGATGGCCAGACGCGGGCAAGGTCGAAAACCTGCCGCTCAGCGCAGCCATGCTGAACATAACCGTCCCCATGCAATGCGCCACGACGTCCACCTGCCCATCCGGAGACGCCTGTGCGGCTTGGTCAATCACCCAATCAACATCCTTGTTTGCGACTTGCTCGATACTCCAGGGTTTAGTCGCCGTATCGGGCACAGGGCTTTCTGTTCCATCCGGTAAGGTAAATGTCGTAGCACTGGAAAAAAGGGGGCTGGTGCGAAGATCGGCAAGCCACACGTCCCGACCGGTGTCAAAAATTCGGCTCGCAAGATTGGGTTCGACGGCGTGATGCGCAAATGTGGTCGCACCAGAACTGTAACCGTGCAGCATGACGACGGGCCGTTTGGTCGAATTTTCGTGCTTGTATTGCGTGATCCAGACTTCGGTATCTATCGGATCGTGTTCTTCACCAAGTTCGGGCACCTCAGCGGCAAATGTCTTTTTCACAATTGTTGCTGGAACTGAGCCGCTGAGGACACTGCTGACTTTCAATTCAGCAGGTGGCTGGAAGTGGATTTCATCATTTGCAGGATCCAGATCTTCGTCGGGTGCGCGGAAACTCCAGATATGAATGCCCAACAGCATTCGCAGGAAATATCCCAGGAACCCGATCATGTCCCCAATTGCACTTACAGCATCGTCTTGGCGGGCAATGCGAAAGAGTGGAATGTTGATCCGTGCGAAAAAAGCCAGATCGAGCTTGAGTACCGGCTTTGAAGATGACGACAGTCCGGGGAATTCCTCCAGATCCACGTCCATCAGCTGCCGCCACGGATTGCCCCTGCGTGCATAGGTAAACCGCTTGAACCCAACGATCTTGTTGCCATCCAGCGCTATGTCAGCTCCGGCCTCGGCGGGGCCGATATCCAGATCATATACGAAGCTGCGCAGCTCTCCGCTGCGGCTGGCAATGGCGATACCCGACTTGATGTGCGCAAACAGGCCGGGGCCATCACCGCCATCGACCAATGCCTGATATGTGTCGCGCGCACCCCGGTTGGGCAACCAGGCCGCCAAGGCCCTGACGATACGGCCAAGGCCAAATGAACTTTGGCGTTCAAATACCTTGAGCGTGCCGCTGATCGGGGCCTTGAACACAGCAAGCTCGTTCAGTTTGTCCTCACGCAGTTCAGGCGGATCCCAGCTGTCATTGAGAGATTTCCAATTGTCGTCATCCGCATAAATCCGAACTGTGCTTTGCAGGTGAGGGTTGGACGGATCAACCGAAACACTCAGGGTGCAATCGCCCCCCGTCGTTGGTGACAGATCGGCAATTTGTTTGGGCGCGAAGCGCAGGGTCAACTCAACGACATAAGATGCCGTTGACCCGTTTTGCGGCGCCATTTGAACCCTTCCGACAAGGCGCTCGAAGACTTCGACCTCTGTGCGCGGCTTGGGCACTGCGACATCCGTCCCCCGGAACACAGGCCGTTCAAGGGGGGCTATGGGCGCAACTGCAGGCGGAGCGTCTTCATATCCCCAGATATTAGCAAGGTTTTCGGCCGCACGCAGCGCGACTGCCGAAATCGTCAGTGCCGGATTTGCCCCAAGCGCGGTCGGCACGATCGATCCGTCCAGTACGACCAACCCATCGTGCAAACTTGAAGACGTGCTTGAGGCGTAAACTCGTCCAAACGGATCAACAACACCATCGGCGCCGGTGTCACCCATGGCCAGGCCGCCGAGCGGATGGACTGTCGTAACTGGCCCCTTTTGATCTTTCAGCAACCAGTTCATGGATTTTGGCAGCAGCCTCCAAACCGGGTTTGGTATGATGTGCCCGCCAGTATTGTCAGCCAGCCCTGACAGGGTGTCGACTTCGGTCTCAAAAATCGGGTGATTTTGGACATCGCTCCAGTGCATTTGAGCGATCCCATCGCGGTCAGGCGTCGGGTCTCCGTTTAGCGTAATATGACCGCTCGCGCCGTCGTTACCCATAACCGCAAACAGCGCAGTATTGTCTATTCTCTCCTCAGCGACCGAATAAATGTCGTCCTGTGGGAATCCTTTTGAATGCGCAGACCAATCGATTTCGTCCAAACTGTGAAGTGCATTCACGGTTCCAAAGAACTCTTTGAATACGATGCGCAGCGAAGCCGGAACAGAAATTTCTTCTATCAATACTCCTGCGGTATCGCGCAAATCGATGACACCCGTAATCGTAGGACCGATTTGACGTTGGGAGGGTTGTACCTGTTCGCTGGCTACATTGTTTACTCGGGCACTTGTATTGTAGTCTGCGACCAGCATATCGCCATTTGTCGAACAACGTTTTCCGATCATCGAATCCGAGACGACAAGACCTTCTGATTTTGACCGCAGCAGAATCTCGGTGGACCCAAGAGTGCCTGCCGCGACGATGACCTTTCGCGCGCGAACCCTGACAACTTCGGGATCGCCGTTCGCGTCAGAGTGGCGTTCGCGCAGGGCCGCGTTCGTGTAAACGGTGTTTACGACCCAGTTGCCGCCGTCTTTTTCAATGTGCAAAACGGTTGCGCCGCTGAAAATGTCCGCGCCATTTTGCTGCGCTTGGACCAGTAGATTGACATCCAATGAATCCTTGGCACCGAAATTGCAGCCCGTCGCGCAATCCCCGCACATCTTGCACATCTTCAGGGCGACGTTTCCAGTATTTGTACGATCCTCCATGGCCACGGTAATGGCGGCAGGACGAAACTTACCGCCAGGCGCTATGCCCTCAAGCGAATTGTATTTCTGCGGTGGGCCGCCAGGGCGCTTGAGTATAGTATTTGGAGCGTTGTCGACGGTCGCGCCAAGCAATGCAGATGCGCGGTCAAAATAGTTTCGCCATGTATCCAAGTCAGAAAGTGCCGCCGGCCATCCGGATTGAAAAATTTCGGGGCGAGGCACCTCCATTACGCCTGCATTGATCAGGGAGCCACCGCCGACGCCGTTTGCTGTTACCGTTGTCACACCCCTCCCCAGCCGGACATCAAACAGTCCTTCCCGATGTCCATCTCGGCGGAGATGCTTGGGCAATTCAGCTAGTCCGGTCGGGAAGGCGCCAGGCAAATACTCTCTACCACGTTCCAGAATGCCGATCGTAATGCGTTGGTTGTCATGATGTTTCCCAGCGAGCGTCGCCGCAGAGATAGCGCCTCCATACCCGCTCCCAATTATCAAAATGTCGAAATGCACATCGTCGGGGTCGGTCAGAACGCGGCTTACAAGGTTTTCAAAGCCTTGCGAAATCCAAGCGGTGCGAGAATCAGTGTCCAAGTTAACCGGCATTGCAACGTCTTCCCCCGAGTTCAAAAAGCGTTGGGAAACGGCGGTAATCTGGTCCGGTACTTAAATCCCAAAGCAAAAGATACTGTGCAATTGGGCAGTCATTTGCTCAGAGCAGAACTGTCCGATGCACTTATTTTTTCAAACAACTCAGCCACTAATTGTACGCATAGCGGCTAAAAATACAAGAAATAGGCCAGACAAACGCCTTCTAAGCCGAATATCCTCGGCAAGCACTTACAACACGTTCTTCGCAAATCCGTCTAAATGTGTAAGCATTAACCTGATTTTAGGTAGTGCTGACGCGAACTGAAGCTCGATTTGGTACACATTTTTTAACCATTTCGATGCCTTCCCATCTCCATGCGTCAGCATCCCGTTGTTGGAAAGGGATTATGGTCGAGGGCAATTCTATTCTGGCGAGCTTTTTACCTTTACGCTTGCTTGGAAGCATGTATCCCAGGCACCGCGCACGCCCCTCTGTCGTCAGACTTTCTGGCGCGGCTCTGTTTGTGGATGTGTCACGCTACACTGCGCTTGTTGAACAGTTGGCGCGCTGTGGCCAGACGGGCCTTGAAGAAATACCCAAGCTGCTTGACCAGACCTATTCACGATCAGCGAACCAAATCATGGCGAACGGAGGCGAGGTGCTCAGCTTCTCCGGAGATTCCTTTCTCGCCTATTGGCCTGCGGACACGCTCGGCGCTGCAGAAGCTGTTCGTCGCGCGATATCGTGTGCAGGTGCAATCTGCCGAAAAAGCGAGAGAGGTGCTGATCTTTCTGTAGTCTCAGATACACCCGCCATTCACGCCGGTATCGGTTTTGGCGAGATGTGGGTGGCGACGGTTGGCGGAAATCCGGTTTGGAACCTGATCTTCGGTGGCACAGCCATCCTGCAAGCGGCTACAGCGCAATCTCATGCTCGCAGTTCCAGCTATGCATTATCCGACGTTGCGCAGGCGGTGCTGGACACCTCCGCGGAACCCGTGGTCAAACCGGCTCAAGCTGATCTGAGCGATTGCCCGCCTTACTCATGGCTTCGCGGCTTCTTGCCACAACATTTTCAGGACAACCTTTTCCCTCGCGAAGAAGATGGCAACCAGGACAGCGCGTCGGGGCGCAACACGCTTCACAGCTTGAAAGACGTTGACGCGAAGCTGGAAGAATTGGCCGAGGTTCGTCCGATTTCAGCGCTATTTGCGCGGATTGTCGGGATCTCCACCGACAGTCCACCTGCAACGGAACAGTTTCAGGCGCTATGTGTCTCGTTGCAGGCATTGTTGATCGCGCGGGATTGTCCGGTCGGCGAAATGCTCATCGATGATAAAGGCTTGGTCTATTGGGTCGCCTTTGGGGAACCTGGAAAATTCCATCGTGACGATCCGCAACGCGCCCTTGATGCCGCGCGCGCGATCCGTGCAACCGTTCTGGCGCACGGATTTGACACTTCTATTGGAATTGCGACAGGTGAAGCATTGTTCCGGGTCGTCGGAAGTCCGCGTTGTCGTCAATGGATGGTTATTGGCCAAACCGTCAACCGCGCCGCCCGCTTAATGACCGAAACCGATGGGGCAATACTATGCGACGCCCCGACCGAGCGTGTCGCACGCAGCGAGTTCTTGTTCAAGCGGCGTGGAACGCTTCAGCTTTTGGGTCTGAGCGATATGACACCCGTGTTCGAACCGCTGGAACGTACACCCAGCACCGTATCCTCTGTCGATATCGTCGGGAGAACGAAAGAGATCGAGGCGCTGAAATCCGCATTCGAAAATGTCAAATCCGGCGCAAACCACATTGTCATCGTCGACGGCGAAGCGGGTATTGGCAAGACAACTTTAGTCAAGGCGTTTGCCGACGATCTCAAAGCGGAAGGATATGCGGTCTCGATTGCTTGCGCTGACCGCGAAGTTCAAAGAACCTCGCTGCTGATCTGGCGTAGAGTTTTGGAATTTCTTGTCGGAGTGCCCATTGATAGCAATGGGAATGACGTTCTTGAACTGATCCGGGTTCGCACGCAAAATCAACAAGATATAGAAAAGCGGCTTCCACTGCTTGGCGATGTACTCAGCATTGATATTCCACAAACCGAGATGACTCGGCATTTGCAAGGTGCCCATCGCGCCGACTCAACAATGCGCTTGCTTGGCACCATTATTGATCGACTGGGTCCACGCCCCCTAACCTTGGTATTGGAAGATTGCCAGTGGCTAGATTCCGCGTCCTGGCGTTCGGTGGAATGGGTGTTCGGTTCCGTTGATTCTCTATTTTTAGTTCTATGTGTTCGCGCGGGCGAAGCCCCGGAAGAGCTTGAGGATCTGCGTCGACGTACAAATCTGATTGGTTGGCAAAGTGACGGTCCAGCGGTTGCGTCACATCGGGCATGTGAAACGTTGAAATTGATGGCGCTGGATGAACGTTCTATTCAACAACTCGTGGCCCGTACACTTGGCGATGCTCCACCAAGTGATGAGCTGGCTGAAAACGTGTCTCGACTAGCTGGCGGAAACCCGTTTTTCGCCGAGGAGATATCCCTGTCCCTAAGGAACCAAGGGCTGATTACACTCCGGGACGGGTTTTGGTGTTCGAGCAGGCCTTTGGATGAATTGACGTTTTTTGAGGGTGTCGAAAAAGTTATTCGCGAGCGGGTCGACCGCCTGGACATGGCCGTGCAGAAAGTTCTCAAATCCGCTGCGGTGATTGGACGTCGATTTAACATCTCCGCACTCACGTTTCTCAATGGTGCAGGGGCTACAAAAATCGTCCTCCAACTGGCTGACGCCCAACTGATCACAGACACCGATGAACCCGATGTGTACGAATTTCGGCACGGGCAAATTCGTGATGTCGTGTACAATTCGATTCCCAGCGAAATTCGGCGTCAATTGCATGGGGCCATTGCACGCTGGATTGAAACCACCCGCCCCCAAGCCACCGGTGCGGATCTTGCCATCTTAGTACGGCATTTCGAAGCGGCGGACGACTTTGATCATGCCGTAAAGTACGCAGACCTGGCGGCAACAAACGCGGTGCAGGTCGGTGCCTTTCGAGAGGTAGAGTCCTTTGTGGGTATTTGCCTTGACCATGAACGACGTCAACGCGCGTTGGAACCGCTGGAAAAGCTGCGCTCGGTGCGTTGGCGACGGCAACTGGCCGAAGCGCATTACAGTCGGGGCGACATTCGGGCGCAGGGAGTGGCCATCCGCAAAGCGCTTGATGTGGCCGGGCAACCCGTCCCAACGAACAGCGGCAGGATCCTCATGTTGCTGATCATGCGTTTCTTGTTGCTCTATTTGAGGAACCTGTTGCCCATCATTCGAAAACACTTGGACCGAACCGACTCAAAGGAACGTGAAAGCGAAATCTCACGCTGCTTAGGTCAAGCTGCCACCGTCGACTACTTCGAGCTGCGAATGACTCGCGGTATGTGCAATTTGGCAGGTTCGGTCTTACATGCTGAAAAAGCCGGTGAAACTGTCGAAACGGCGATTTCGTCCGCACAACTTGCCAGCGGCCTGGGCATGATGCGCCTGCGCAAAGCGAACAACCGGTTGATGCAACGAGCCGAACAGGTTGCCGTCAAACTGGATGATCCGTCGACACAATCACATATTTGTACGGTGGATGCGCTTTGGCGCTTGGGTTTGTGTGAATGGCACGAAGTTGATACACGCGTCGATCAAGCCCTGCAGTTGGCGCAAAAAGCGGGTGATCAATTGCGCTGGTGCAATGCACAGGGAATTCGCTTTTGGTCGCAATACTATCGTGGGGATCTGAGTTCGCTGGAAGAAACGGCTTTGGCGTTGTTGTCCCGGGCACAGAATGCGGGTCACACGCAACAGGAAATCTGGGCTTTGCGATGCAAGGCATTGTGCATGCTGCACATTGATCGCCCTCGTGAGGCCGTCGAGATTTTGCACCTAATTTCTTCTGGTACAACAAAAATTTCCGACCTTGCCGCGGAAGTTTCCATCAAGGGAGCCCATGCCTTGTCCTTGTCGCGCGTCGGCAAACACGGCGCCAGTTATGATGCGTCGGTCGAAATGATGCGGCTTCTGGAGCAGATAAAGCGGCCCTCATCGCACGTCATCATTGTTGGAATCGGCAGCGTGCTGGAATTGCTCTTGCGCGGGCGCGAGGCGGGTGTTGCCGATGGGTATGACGAATGGAAACGCTTGGAAGACAAGGCCTTTGGCCATCTACGTCGCTACTGCAAGACATTTATCATCGGAGAAACCCAGTTAGGTCTTTGGTCAGGACTGGATCAATGGTTGAACGGTCATAGCGATAGGGCCATGCAGACTTGGAGGTCTGCACTAAAAGTCGCGCAAGACCGAACACTGCGCAAAGATGAGTCTCTAATCCTTGCCGAAATCAGACGGCGGGAGTGATTTGATGCTAAGTTATCTAGGCCTAAAATCCACTAAAGCGTTGTATTGCTCCTGGGAAAAGACTGGGGTTAAAATATGGCGGCTTTGGTGAGGGTGCACTGCGCCATCAGAAATTTTACGTTTACCGCACTAGGTGCTTTTTGCGACATTCTCTAAGCGCCCAAACCCGCCGTTCGAATAAAAAACTCTTAACGGCTAATCTGTCCGCATCTCGGAAGTTCACTAGTGAAGTTTTTTTAATGTCCGCTTCCGCGCTAAATCTGACATCTTAATTTCGTCCGGCAACGGTGGTTGCGCCCTCCCGCAACCAGCGTCAGAAAATCCAAACAGCCCGTTCAAACTACAATTGATCCTATGGATCAACCGCTTAACGTCCTCACCTCGTCAGGCTCGTATGAGATTTTGCTACGGCAACGCCTAGGATAACTTGGCTATTCTGACCGCATACTGCGATCGCCTTGTGATCTAAAGGTGTTTGAATTGGTCTACATGCAACGGCTACGCTCGAAAGCTTCGATTCTGTTGTGGTTTCATCATGATCGTTAACTGTACTGCGCAGGTTGAACGGGTCGGTGCCCGTAGTCAACCAGCGCTATTTCGCGCTATTTCAATAGCTTCACGCGGGCCTGTAAAAAATTCCAATCCTTGAAGAAATGGCCTTGTACTTCCGTTGCTTGCACGGATATACCCGTCGGCGGAGACGTGGCCGAGTGGTCGAAGGCGCTCCCCTGCTAAGGGAAAACTTGGTAAGAATATTCCCTTATTTTACAATACGTAAGCGGGAATCTAGTTCGATGTTGCCAGATTTTTGCCGAAAGTCCCACCCATGTTCAAGCAGGCGATCCGCTAAGTCGTCAGGTGCAATCTTTCTATAACGATTGGCCATTTCGCTCTTTGCCCAGCCCCCGAGGTCCATGAGCCCACCGAAGTCTCTTGTCTGAGCGTAGTACCAAGTTGCCCAAGTATGCCGGAGAACGTGTGGTGTCACATCTTTTCCAAGGCCGGCCGCATCTCGGGCCTTGTTAAACGACGCTTGCATTTGGCCGCCGCCATTCTTTCTCAACTTGATCGGTTTTCCATATGGTGTGCGGAACATGCGTCCCGACTCGGGCAACTCCCCCATTAAACATACAGCACGGCTAGGTAGCCGTACCAAGCGCTCACTCGATACAGTTTTACCTGCGCCGTCCTCCTCAGCAGGAATAAACTGTTGAGAGGTTGCTGGATTCCAATCATTAATGTCCGCTGCAAAGCACTCTCCTGTTCGGCACCCAGACCCCAAAAGGAAAGCAATCTTCTTGAGTGTATACAGTTCGGGCTTGTCGTGGCGCGGCAGGGTAAGTTGGGCGGCGGCTTTCAACAGCGCCTCAGCTTCTTCTGGATGGAGCCAGCGAACTCGCTTGTTATCTGTGGACGGCCTTTTCCGCTCTCCCCTGGCCCAGCGAACTACCGCGGTGATCGGTACACGCACTTGGCGTCTGCGAGTTTCGGGAACTGCGTTGGGGTACAACTCCATGGCACAGTTCACGATTTCCAACTCTCCAATTTGATCAATTGTTGTGTACTTGCCGAAATACCCGATGAGTTTTGGCAGGAAACGTGCTTCACCACCATCGTCGACGTAGCCCTTTGCCGCCTCCCAAAATGGCACCTCTTTGTTTGTAGGAATAGCTAATTGGGCCGCCCATTCCTCTTTATAAAGTTGCTGGGCCTTAGCGCGAGCTACGCCTTTGAGGCTTTTGTCACGGATGCCAAGGCGTCGGCGAATCCGCCGCCCTTCGATTGAAAACGAGACCGCCCAACCTTGCTCCGTCCACTTCGGTTCCCAGTCTTTCTTTGGCATTTTAAAGCCTCTCTCAGTTCCTCAATGTGTTCCGGGTAAAACACCTTTTTGTTGCCGCGCCGTTCGTAACATTGATGCTTTGCTAGAATGTCTGTCAGGCTTCTTCGTGAAATCCCCAGAGCTCGGGCTGCGTCATCCATGCCGGCTGGTTGTACTATCCAGTTTGGGCTTGTGTTCATCTCTGCGCATCCTCCACGGCTCTGAGTGAAAACCCAATCGGAAGTGTTCTGCCTTGGTCTATGTACCGACTGCCTGTTAGCTGATTTTCGATCATTCGAGCACCGATTGAGTTTCTTCTGCTCGCTTCATCGATACTTTCGGTATGCAGTCAAGAAAAATTATTATTACAAAACATGAACTTGCGTCTACTCCAGGTTGACTTTTCAGATTGAACTGCTGGGGTCAGGAGGGCGCCTCAAAACACATTTTTGCTGCGTTTTGAATTGGCTGCGCGTTTCTTTGCCGGAGTTTAAGTTGACACCTCCGATATGACCTCGGTTGAGTGGAAAATTTCATTACCATAGGGCGAGTCACGGAAGCGTGATGTATGTTTCATCTGCGATGCAGAGACGAGTACCTGCGCCGACGTTCACAGATCAAAACAGATACATCTTCTGTCCGTACGTCAGAACAAAATGGCAAACATACAGAACAACGCAGACCTCGTGTGCGCTGTGAAAGAACTTGTGGAGAAATGAGAGCATTGCTCCCTCCCTTGGTTGTTGATTTTAAAAGTGTGTATAGTGTGTATAATGATTCGACTGGCGCGTCAACATTTGACGCATTGTGTGTATAGTGTTAACTTAAGGTCATGGAAAAACTCTCAGAAGAACCGCCCAAAAGGCTACAAATACTAATGACTGAGGATGAGCTGGCGCTTGTTCGCCAGTACACACATCAGAACGAGATCTATGGACGATCTGCCGCGATCAGAGCGCTTGTTCAGGCGGGCTTGAAAGCGGAACAAGCGGCTGGTCGCTTTGATCCAAACCGAAAATAGGTGCCAGAACAGGCTTGTGAAAAATGTGTTCCAACCTGTGGAATTTGGTTTCTTTTCGATGACGTAATGGGGGGACGATCAGAAATTTAGTTTTTCACTCGTTCCCAGAACTGCCGGCATACAGACTCATTGCCGCCGGCAGGTTTCTTAAATTTTCGCAAAACTCCCAATCCTTTAAAAAGTCTGAAACCGCGTTCGTGCCATGTCCTTTGTTGCGAGCGGCGGAAGCAAATTCACGTCTTGAACAGACGTGAAGGCAGCACTGGTCGCAGGAAATTGCGGTCAGAGGCACGGAGTCAAATAAGCTGAAAACGGCAACCGACCTTTGGCCATCGAGCTGAAGGGCAAAGGTTGTGAAGAAGAACAACGCGGGCAGATCCCGCGAACAGAGAAAGTGTGCTCAGAGCAGAGGTGATCACCGGAAGCGCAAGCGGCAATGCAGGCAAGCGAAGCGGATTTATGGCCATGAAGTGCTTCGGCCAAGAACACTAAGGATGGCAGGGAAAAAGGTGGGCTATCATGGCGGCTTTCGACTTGGTCCAGGCTCAGCAAGGTATCGGGAAATGTCCGCCATGGTGGCTGAAATGGCAGCCGAGGTCGGTCACGACCTATACCGGCCCGGCAAGAAGAAAGCAGCACAACTCCTGTTGGGCTTGCCCGACAACGAGTATCTCGCGATCTGCTATTCCGCATACAAGCACGACAAGCGGCTACCGTCCGTTGCTTTAGTTGATACGACACAAACTGCCGCCAATCTTCAGTATCATTATGAGGTCAAAGTCAAAGGCCAGGCGCAGTTTGCTGCTCTGACATTTCCTGCCTTGGAACGCCGAGTCTCAATCGATGGCTATGAATCCGGTTTGGCGTTGGCATTCAAACGAATGAACAAGCTAAAGAAGGCCCTCAAGAAATCCGGACTAGGTGAATTTGTATACGCACAGCTAGAAGCACCCTTCGAACCAAAGACAGAGACCTTTTATCTCCATTTCCACATATTTTTGACGTTCGACTTCGGTGATCAATGTCGTAAGCAGGCATTGACGTTCATCCACGAGAACACGCCTTGGCTGCAAAGTAAGGCGGGGGTCCAACTAAAGCGCATTGCCGACGGAGATGTTGCACGGTTCATTCGATATGGCACGAAGCCGAGCGTGACCGCCTATGAGATTGCCAAATCAGAGAACATGAGGGTGTTTGAAGCCTTCCTAAATGTTTCTAAAGGCAGGAGACTCACGAGGACAGAAGGGGCACTCAAGACGACACTCAAGCAGCTCAAAGACCAGGGCCGGCGAACAGTATTTCATAAATGTGAGCGGACAGGCCAGTCTAATGTGGCCTTGGTTGAGAAAGGAACAATGAAGGATCTTGAGAAACCAAGCCCCGGCGAAACAGCTACTGTCGAAAAACCCAGCTCTCCTAGAAAAAACATCTACTGTGGGGCTTGTCGGCCGGTAACTTCTCCTGAGGGACGTTTGCTTGCTTTCGGTATGGTACAGGACTTTTGTGAAGACAGCTTTGACATTGGTGCGGGAGAAGGTGTTGCCGGCAGTTTGTTTGAAGCCAACAGAATCGCCCGTAGTTCATGGGAGCGAAATACGGGCAAGTGCTACGATCTGAAGGAGTTTCTGGCTCCAATCACAGATGACATCATGCGGCTCATAAAGGACGCAGATGTACAGAGTTACACGGTAATCGTATCCCCCAAAATTCTAGCGGCACTACGGGAAATTAAGGAAGAGCGAAAATCGGGTGTCCGGCGGGCAAAGCCAAGTTCTAAGAGTTACGCTCCTGAAACATCATTTTGGAGCAAGTTGAAGTTCTGGGGTTCTAAACTTGTTGCTGGGGTCAGTCGGATACGTGTCCCATACCTTGATTGGATACGGTAATCAAACGTCAACGGCGACTAAACAATTCTTTGGAAAGTGGTTTGTAGGCGATAGCGTTAGGGCTCCTGTTCGAAAGTCGGTATGACTTCTGAGTTCGCCAGGATTGTCTCACACAACCTTGGTTATGTGACAGCAAACCGCCCAGCGTAAATTCTGGTGAAAACAGTCTCGCATACATTGTCGTGACATTGAGACAGCGACATCTCAATAGGACCTAAGATTGGAGTAAGACAGTTGCTGATTGGGTATGCAAGAACATCCACCTTGGAGCAGGGCTATGGACTGGAAGCGCAGATTGAGGCTTTGACGAAGTATGGAGTCCAATCGGATTTCATCTTTTCAGAAAAGGTATCGAGCCTTTCAGATCGTCCTGAATTGCAAGCAGCGTTGCGAAGCCTTCGTGACGGCGACAAGCTGGTGGTAACCAAGCTGTGCCGTTTTGCGCGTTCGGTGACGCACCTGGGGAGGCTTTTGCAAGTGGTGGAAGCCAATGGCGCTGACTTGGTTATCGTAGACATGGGTGTGGACAGCTCGACTGCGACAGGAAAGCTCATGCTGAATGTTCTGGGCTCAGTTGCTCAGTTCGAGCGAGAAATCATGCTGGAACGCCAGAGGGAAGGCATTGCGAGGGCCAAGGCAGATGGAAAATACAAGGGCCGTGCTCCAACGGCCCAGAGACAGAAAGAGAAGGTATTGGCGCTTAAGGAAGCTGGCGTCCCCGTCGCGCAGATCATCGATCAGCTGAACATTTCCAGAGCCAGTTACTATCGTCTGGTTAAGGTTCAATAATTCTTGGCCACTCTGAAACAAATTAAGCGGTTGCTGGGAAGAATCGAAATGAGCGTCGGTGGTTCATTTATTCGCTCGCCGACACGTGACCTAGATCGCTAAACATGGGCGGGAAGCAGACCTTCGCTGCACCGTTCATCGAGGTCCGCAGAATGGAGCTAAGCAGGCGTTGGTAAGGCTCGGAGACGGCCTATGAGGTGCGCCAAGCGTGACGCCAGTGGTAGAACGGCTGGATCCAAGCATGTCAAAAACAAACTTTCTGCACCCTTGTTAGTCAAAAGAGATAGTGTGAGGCTTCAAGTGGTATAGCTGCATTTGGGGGATCGTATTTTGAGCCTCGTCTACCTGTGGGCATTTCTCGTCGCGCTTGCGCAGGTGTCTTTAGCCTTCGGAGTCACTGTGCATGCCGTTCTGAGAAAGCGCGATACGCGCGCGGTGATTGGCTGGTCAGCTCTTGCTTGGCTTGCGCCGTTTGTTGGCTCGTTGGCGTACATCATACTGGGCGTCAATCGGATCAACCGGGCTGGCACACGGATGGGCCTGTCAGACACCATGCGCCGAATTCCAGGTTTCTCTCTCTCGGAAAGTGAGAGAGTGTTGTTTGAAGAGGCTAATATCCAACTACCTCACTTGGCCGGATTAGCCCGTGCCGGGGAAGCTCTTAGCGCAAAGCCACTCTTGCCGGGAAACACGGTCGATTGCCTGCGAGATGGTGATGAGGCCTTTCCGGAGATGATCGCTGCCATAGATAGTGCCAAATTATCGGTTGGATTGTTGAGCTATATTTTTGACAGCGACCGAGCAGGAGAAGATTTCTTGAATGCGCTCGTCCGCGCCAAGGATCGCGGCGTGGTAGTGCGCGTTCTTATCGACTGCGTTGGCGCGCGCTACAGCAAAGAAAATATGGTTACTCGTTTGGAAGAGGTGGGCATTGAAGCCGCGAGTTTTCTTCCTACGAGCGGGTTCTCCTCACGCCGCTTTTCAAACCTCAGAAATCACAGAAAAATCCTTGTTGTGGATGGCTACATTGGCTTCACAGGCGGCACCAATATTCGTGAAGCGCATTGCCTGAACCTCGATCCCGAGGCGCCGACACAATGCCTGCATTTCAAATTCGAGGGACCGGTTGTAAGCCATTTCAAACAAGTGTTTGTCACGGACTGGGCCTTCACTACAGGTGAGCAGTTGAGCGGCCCGGCATGGTTTCCAGAGCTTACCCGCCATGGCACAGTCTGGTCGCGGGGGATTTCGCACGGACCAGACGAGGATTTCGAGACGCTCAGCAAACTCATTTTCGCAGCGCTGTCGGCCGCGCGGGAACGGGTGCGTATTGTCAGCCCTTATTTCCTGCCAGATTCTCGGCTGATAGAAGCGCTTTCAGTGGCGGCGCTCCGTGGCATCAAGGTCGAAATCTACCTGCCATCCAACAACAACGTTAAGGTTGTCGAGTGGGCAGCTATGGGGCAGATTGGGCAAATTTTGGAACATGGTTGCCGGGTTTTCTTCACCAAGCCACCGTTCGATCACACGAAACTCATGCTCGTGGACGACGTTTGGGCTCTTGTTGGAAGCACAAATTGGGATCCCAGAAGCCTGCGATTGAATTTTGAGTTCAATGTTGAATGCTATCATCGAGAGCTGTCGGAAGAACTCCATGCCATACTTGACTCAAAAGCACTTGGCGCTCGAGAAATCAGCCTCGAAGAGATCAATGATCTCCCGCTTTTGACCAAATTGCGCAACGGTTTCGCCCGGCTACTTTCCCCTTACCTGTAGGCAGCCAAACTTAGCCTTACACCCGAACGTCCAAGCGAGCGGTCTGAGAGGTAGTTCTTTTTTGGTATCCGCAACGCCCTTAAAAACTTGACCCAAAATGGACAATGCAGAGGGTTTGTCCGAAATTGAAAGGGAAGGCTGAACGTCCCTTTGTCTATTTCGCGGTGTTGAAAAGTTGCGCCAACAAGCTCGTGTGGCTATCATCTTGATATGGAATTTATTGTGGGTGGCATAGTTACGGTTGTTCTGGTGATTTGGGGCGCGGCCTCATTTTGGCGAGCGCCCTCAAATGACCAAAAAAAGGAAAAAGACAAAAAGTAGCGGCATCGTCTGCAAGCACTTTGAGCACGCCTCATGGGATGCATCATCTTCCAATTCACCAAACAAACGTATTCGCCGACTTTATGGATAGCGTTGCAGCTACGACAGGGTGGACATTGCCCCCTTTATCAATAGACATTACCCATCGAATACTCGCGACCAGGTCTCCTGATCCAAAAGCGAAACGAGTTGATCACGTGAGTCGATTACCGCGCTTATCGCCCGATCTCTTTCCCGATCCAGTTCACTAAAAATGGCTCTTGTGGACGATGCCGATGCTGATTTGTCCGTGGAACCGAGAATGGCATTGTCCGCAGAACCTTCGACCGCGGCACGGAACCGATCAACGGCAACTTCCAAGTCGCTCACAATTTTCAAGGCCGCGGTCCGGACATCGCTGTCTGCGGGCGAAATAGCCTTATCCAAGGCGGGACTCAGCGTATTGGGCTCCAGAAATGATGGTGCTAAATCAGACGATCCGTCCAAAAAGAAAGTGACCGCCGTTATCGTCGCAATTACTGGCATATCATAACTCCAAGCTGGTTCCCAAAGCGACTAAGTCTGCCTTTTCGTACAAAATTTCAGCAACTTCCGGCCAGTAGTCTTCCGGGACTGCTGCCTGCAATTGCCCCTGCAATACCAGCAGGTTATCGCGTTGCGAACGGCGTTCGGAGTCATATCTGTCTGAAACAGCTACCAACTTGGAACGTTTTACAGAGCGGTTGGCGGACAACCGGTAGAATTCTTCAATAAAGGCCGCGTGCGCCTGGATCATCAGTGTTGAATTCGCCTCAATCTCCCGGGCGACCTGAACCAGATCTGAGCCATCATAAGAAGGTATCCGTTCCAACGCGGCTGTGAGCTCAGAATTTATGTCGCCGATCGAACTACTGCGGTCGAACGGGGCACAACTTGAGATGCAACAAAGAGAAGCAGCAGCGGCCAGATTGATAAAATCTCGCCTCGACAGAGAGGCATTGCAGGTAGCTGCCATCGTGTTTCCCCCTGATCTGTGATCCACCTATTTTTAGATCGCGTCCTTTGTTGCCGTGCTCACTGAAGACGGCCCAATCTTCAGAAAACACTCAGGTATTCAATACATCCGCGAGCCATGCTGGATAATGAGCCGCGCAAGACTGCCTAAATCTTAATCGTTCCACAATGACATTTAAATGTTAGGATGTGAGGCACTGCTTTTCAGACAATTTTATCAATAGGGGGGAAATACGATGGCACCTAATCGGCGCGACTTCATGAAAACTGTTCCAGCAATTGGGGCCGCGTTTGCGGTAAGTCCTACTTTTTTGTCGGAAGAAGCAGCAGCACAAACCACATCGACAGCCGCGCCATTAGAAGGCCACTTTCACCCTAAAGGAAAAGCACCGTCCGAGCACACGCTCAAAATCCTGGCCGAAGCGAAAGAAACACTGCCTTTCTCAGACACTCAGGACTTTGACGAAGTTGCCAAGGGTTTCATTGCCCAGATGCCGGAGCCACAGATCATGGCGGATGCGGGGAATGTTGCCTGGGACCGGGGTGCATTTGATTTCATCGACGAGCAAGACGAGTACGACAGTATCCACCCGTCATTGATGCGTATCAGCAAG
Source organism: Ruegeria sp. CK3 (assembly GCF_056536565.1). Lineage (NCBI taxonomy): Bacteria > Pseudomonadati > Pseudomonadota > Alphaproteobacteria > Rhodobacterales > Roseobacteraceae > Ruegeria > Ruegeria sp. CK3. The sequence continues at coordinate 332,204 of NZ_JBQFPV010000006.1, read as the reverse complement.
CTGAATCAGAACTATGGTCTGTACGAGGTAATACCCGGCATCTATCAGGTGCGCGGGTTTGATTTGTCCGACATCTCATTCGTGCGCGGCAAAACGGGTTGGATCGCCATTGACCCACTGGTTTCGGCCGAAACGGCGCGAGCCGCATGGGAATTGTTCTCGGAACACAAAGGCGAAGGGTTGCCGATTACAGCCGTGATCTATTCACATTCCCATGGCGATCACTGGGCAGGAGTTCGCGGCATCGTTTCGCAGGAGGACGTCGATTCCGGGAATGTCGAAATCATTGCTCCGCGCGATTTCATGGAACACACAATTTCCGAAAACGTGTTCGCGGGCAACGCAATGAACCGCCGGCTATTTTACCAATATGGTCTGTTGTTGCCCGTGGCCCCGCATGGGTTCGTCAATCAGGGTCTCGGCAAGCGCGTTTCAGCAGGTGCCACTGGCCTGATCGCGCCAACCCGGATTGTCGAGGACGACATCGAAGAGTTCGAAGTCGACGGCGTGCGGATGATCTTCCAGAACACACCTAACACTGAAGCGCCGTCTGAGATGAATACTTACATCCCAGACATGAAGGCCCTGTGGATGGCAGAAAACGTGACGGCCACGTTGCACAACATTTATACATTGCGCGGCGCGCCGGTACGTGATGCCCTTCGATGGTCAAAATACATCTCTCGTGCCCTGTTCCTGTTCGGGCAAGAGGCAGACGTCATGTTCGCTTCGCACCATTGGCCGCGCTGGGGCAATGACCGCGTGCAGCAGGTTCTGAGAGATCAGCGCGACCTTTATGCCCATATGAATAACCAGACCCTGCATCTGGCCAATCAGGGCGTGACGATTAACCAGATACATCACCACTATGAACCGTCACAGGGTTTGCAGCAGACATGGCATACACGTGGCTATCACGGCTCACCTCAGCACAATTCGCGCGGCGTTGTTCAGCGGTTCCTTGGATTCTGGGATTGCAATCCCGCGACCCTGATACCGTTAGAACCAGAAGCTTCCGCTCCGCTCTACGTCGAGATGATGGGCGGCAAAGATCCAATTATGGCCAAGGGTTTGGAACTGCACAATGCAGGGCAATATTTCGAAGCGTCCGAGATTCTGAACAAACTGTTCCTGTCGGATCCATCAGATCAGGAAGTAAAAGATTTGTTAGCCGACGTTTACGAACAGCTTGGCTACCAGCAAGAGAACCCGGGCCTGCGGAATAGCTTCCTGTCCGGTGCCTATGAACTTCGCTCAGGCATCCCCACCGGTGAAACGGCCGACACGTCCAGCCCAGAGGTGATACGCGCGATGTCGACTGAGCTCTTCCTTGATTTCCTTGCGATCAAGATGGACAGCCGCAAGGCCGAAGGCATCGAGTTTACGATGAACCTCAGCACGCCCGACAATGGTGAGATGTTTGCGATCGAACTGGCCAAGGCAACACTCACAAATGTCGAAGGTTTCGCCTTCGATGAGCCAGATCTGACTCTGACCTTGAACCGATCCGATCTGGAACTTGTTATGACCGGAGAGGCTGATTTTGAGGATTTGCTGGCCGACGGTCGCGCGACGGCTGATGGTGACGTCAGCGTTCTGATCAAACTCGCTGGCGCCATGGTTGAGTTCGATCCTCTGTTCGAAGTTTTGCCTGGCACAAGTACCGGTCCAACTGAGGTAGCAGAGGCCGAGCCGTTGCAGGCAGTGACTGGTCAGGTCGTTATCGAATGATGTTTTGCGCGGGTCCTTTCGGACCCGCGTTACCCACTTTTACACTCCAATACGATTTTGACGATGTAATCCAAAACACCCGAGGAGACTTTGATGGCTGATCTTGTTGTTCTTTCATTTGATGGTGTCGACAGTGCAGATGCTGTTTTGACAAAACTACGACAACTCAAAAAACAGGAATTGATCGACCTGCTGGATGCCTGCGTGGTTGTGCGGCCCGAAGAGGGAGACATACACATTAAGCAGTCAGTGAACATGACCCGAATTGGCGCCAGTACCGGCCTGAGCACCGGTGCAATAGTGGGTATGTTGGCTGGTATTCTTGTTCTCAACCCACTCGCGGGCATGGCCGTGGGCGGTTTGGCTGGGGCGGCAATGGGCGCGCTTGGCGGATCCCTTTCCGACTACGGCATCAATGATGATTTCATCAAAGAACTGGGCGAGACCATCCAGCCAAATTCATCGGCTCTGTTTCTGCTTGTCGCCAAGGCCACACCGGACAAAGTGATCGCCGAGATAGAACAATACGACCCGAAGATACTTCAGACGTCCCTATCGCAGGAACAAGAAGACAAACTCCGCGAAGCGCTCGCCGCTGCGCATAGCCAGTGATTTTTGATAGAGATCGGTTGCCAAGCCAAAGTGTGGACGACCTTCTTGAAATCATAGGGTTTAGGTTGGGAGCACTGCAATATGGTAGGCGAATCCGCGAATTGGCATGGGGAAAACACCGGGCGCGTCGCAGATGCGCTCGTCAAGCTTGGCCAGATCGGTTTCTGGGTTCAGCTGGTTTTTTTGATCATTGTCGTTGTACTGGGCAGCGTTGTCCTTGGCGTTGTCGGAGGTGGCGCAGGCGTGGGCAACGTGTTGTCCTTCTTGGGTTTGATCCTGCCCGCTTTCACCACATTTTGGTGTTGGCATTATTTGTCTTTGGGACGAAAGCTGAAAGAGACTGGAGATGACCCGTCAGCCGCCCGGCTTCAAAGTCGCGTGTGGATCGGCGTTTGGGTCGGAACGATCGGCGCTGTTCTGACAATCGTGTCACTGTTCGGAGCCGCATTTGCGCTTCTGGTCACAATGCTGGCCAACCCTCAAGTCGGCTTGCAGATATCCGCAGCTGAAACTGGTGTCAGCCCCTACACGATTTCGGCGGTCGATGCAGTCAGCATCATGACCCTACTTTTGACGCTAACCGCTGAGTTGCTTGTTGTAGCGATTTCTTTGCGTATCGTTTTCCTGATCTCTCGTTCTTTGGGAGGAGAGGATGCCTGAAACCTTTAATAAGGGAACAGCATTGGAGCGATGATCACCGCGACAGTGCCGGTCAGTATTGTGAGCGGCACACCGAGTTTGAGGAAGTCAGCAAAACTATACCCCCCGGGTGCAACGACCAATGTGACTACAGGTGTTGAGATCGGAGTCGAAAAAGACGCGGATGCAGCGATCAGAACACACAGCGCAACTGGGTATGGCGAAATCCCAAGTGCTTCGGCGGCTGAAATAGCAATCGGCGCAACAAGTACCGCAGAGGCAGTATTGGATAGGACTAAGCCCAATAGGGCCGTTAAAACAAAGATCGCCGCCATGACTGCGCGCGGACTGGCTTCTCCGACAAGGTAAAGCAGTTGGTCAACGATTATGTCCGATCCGCCCGTAGCCTGCAGCGCGTCAGCAAGTGGCAACATCCCGGCGATAAGAACGAGGCTTGGAAGCTTTACGGCGCGATAGGCGTCTTCGGCGGACAGAGTGCGAAGCAAGACTGCCGCTACCGCGGCCATCAGTACTGCAGTAGTTATTGAGACGAGTTCTGAAACCGTCAGGGCAACCATCGTGACCATGATGGCAATCGCAGCCCAAAAACCCTTAGCTGCTGGTGGGACGGATGTCCGCTCATTTGGGAACGACAGAAGCACCAACATATCATGCCTTTCAACCGCACGATCCAAGTCTTCCCATGATCCGGCAAGCATAAGGCGATCGCCTGATTGCAAAACTGTAGTATTGGGGTTTTCGACGGGCTCGCTGTTTCTCACCAGGCCAACTATCTCAATCCCTTTGGTTTCGAACCCGGGTGCATCATGCATTTGTCGACCAATCACAGCAGCTTCGGGGTGGATCAATACATCCGCGAGACCCAACTGATCGATCCAAACAGCGCTTGATTTCTGAAAACCCAAAGTTTTGGCAAACAACGCATTGGTTGATAACTCCGCCAGTGCGTCTTGGGCTCCTCGAATGAAAACTATGTCACCCGGTAGCAGTTCCATACCTTCACGAAACATGGCTGCAAGGTACTTTCCTTTGGCGCCAGGCCTCAGTCGAACGAGTATTGCCGTGCCACTTCCCGTCAGCTTGTCAACGTCCTCTGAGAGTACCTTGCCAGTGACCCTGAAAGTCGCGGAATGTACATCCAATCCAAAGGTTTCCCACATACCTGCAAGCGTCGTTCCGGAAATTGCGAACTCTTGCTCATCAGGGGTAGACTTGGTCTTCAACCGGTAGCGACCCCAAAACAAAACAAACAGGACTGCAACAACCAGAACCGACGCACCGATCAGAAAAAAGGAAAACAAACCGAAAGGTTGGTATCCCTGCGCCACCAACTCATCACTTACGACAAGGTTCGGAGGCGTGGCGATCAGGGTCAGCATGCCACTTATCAACGCGGCATAGGACATTGGCATCAAAAAACGAGCCTTGTCGTTTGCCGTTTCTTGAGCAATTCGCAGAATGACCGGTATGAAAATTGCGACGACGGCTGTAGAGCTCATAACGCTCCCCAGAAGCGCCGTGCTGATCATTATGAGCACCAGCAATCCAGTTTCACCACGACCACCGTGCCGCATGATGGCGTCCCCAACTGCGCGAGCAACGCCGGTTCTATCCAACATTTCGCCCAGCACAAGAAGGCAGGCGACAAGGATCACAACGCTGTTCCCAAAGCCCGATAGGCTCTCCCCAATCGTCAGCGTGCCGCTGAGGGCAAGCGCAAGAACAACTATCAAGGCAACGAAGTCATAGCGAACACGGTTGCTTGCCATCAGCACACCCGCGACGGCGATCAGAGCGAACACAAATCCGGCTTCATTCGTCATTATTTTACCCCCTTCAAACGATAGGGCGTCTATTCATGCGTGCAAATTTCAGGTGGTCGCGTCAGCCATATCCACGCCTGCTTCCCGCAGCAGTTCAAACTTCACAGCCGTTGCACTGACCTGTCGATAAAAGGCAATCAGCTGCCGCGTTGGGCCCTGAAGACGTGTCAAACCTACGGTGGCGGCGACGACTGTGCCGACATCCGTATTGCCTTCCAGGACCTGCCAACCGCCCACGACAAGAACACCCACCGTCCCGGCTCCGTTAATGGCGCTGAGTACAAATTTCGAAGACAGCTTCCAGACGAATATCCGGGAGCGGGTATCGTAGATCTCGTCAAATTTAGGAGTGATCTCCGTGGCCGAGCGATCAGGGTCAACAAGCCAGTTTGTGGCTTTGCGTAATGTGTGAACTCTGTCTGACACAAGGGAGTTTACACGCGTCTGGACGAGAAGAACGATAAACACCTGAGGGATAATCATACCGATTGCAATCAGCCCCAGAGAGGGTTGATTGGCTGCAATATATCCAACAATCACAACGAGGGTTCCGGCTTGTACGATGGGTTCAGACAAGGCGCTACCGGAGAACTTTCCTACTTGTTCCGCTTCGGCCGACACCATTGTTGCTTTGGCACCATAGGCAACTTTCTCGGAACCCCCTGGGTTTTCGCGAGACAGATTGCAAATACGCTTGCGCAGCTTGCGGATCATGTCCTCGCCAAGGACGCTCGAAAGATACCCCAGCACCCATTTCAGCGCGAGGCTCAGGGTTATCACCGCGCCCATAGCAGCACCAAGCCACAGTAAGCCTCCGGGGCTTATGTTCTTTTCGGTCAGACCGTTCACGATTTCCTTCTGGTAGTTCAGTGGAAACGCCGCCAGAGCGGCAATGGCCAGAGACAGCAAGATGTTGACCACCTGACGATGTCCCGTTGTTCTCAAGATAGATTTGTAAAATTCGATCACTCGATCCCCCAAAATCCAAGAGCACCTTTGCTTGAAGGTGCGGGTGCATTGTTGTGACTGCACCCTAACACTCAATCCAATCTGAATATAAATCTACCTTTTCTCCGGCCTAAGCGACTACGTTTGTGACGCTCGGCTTCAGGAGTAAACAGATGAGTGCAACACATACAGTGGGAATTGAGAGTGGCCGCTGAAGTCCAATCCTGGAGCAGCGTAGCTGCATTAAATAGTCGAGAGATCTCGAGCACGATTTGTAGGATTAGCCGAATTTCAGGTTGACCAAAATCTGAGATTAGTACGAACGTCGGCTCTTGATCAGCTGCAACGCAGCATGTGATTGTACATTTTGATGTCCGGTTTGGGCCGCCCTTATCGGGCGGCCCAGCCCTTTAGATTTCGATGGCTTCTGCGATGGCTAGCGCATCTTCCAATTCGACGCCCAGATACTGGACGGTACTGTCCATCTTGGTGTGGCCAAGTAGAAGCTGAACTGCTCTCAAATTGCCGGTTTTCTTGTATATCTGGGTGACCTTCGTCCGGCGCATCGAATGCGTGCCGTATGCAGTAGCCTCTAGTCCAATGGACGTAACCCAATCCCTGACAATCCGTGCATATTGCCGTGTCGAGATGTGAAGCCGCTCATGAAACCGTCCTGGCCAGAGAAATTCGGACCCGACCATCAGCGGATCTTCCATCCAGCGTTCTAGCGATGTCCGCGTTCCCTCCATGATCTCGAAACGAACTGGCTTATTGGTTTTGCTCTGAAGGACGGATGCTCGTTCTTTGATCTGACCAGTCGCCATGACGTCCACAACTTTCATTTTGACCAGGTCGCAGCCTCGCAACTTGCTGTCGATGGCCAGATTGAATAGCGCGAGGTCCCGATGGTTTTTCGCCAATTCAAGTCGAACGCGGATCGCCCAAACATGCTTCGGTTTGAGCGGACGTTTCTGGCCGACAATGCGGCCTTTGTTCCAGGCGGGTCTGAGCGCACGAATGGCAGGCAAGTTTGGTATTTCCATGATTGATCCTCCGATCCGCCACGCCCTCCCACAACGACAACCCGACGTTGACAGGAAAGAATATCATGGGGGTCGAATGATGCGGCAAATGCCTGCTCAGAGCCCCATCACATCAGGCATCCGTCATATGCTGAACCAGTGAGGTCAGTTGTCTGTCACCATAACCATCGTCCCAAGCCGACTTGGTGCGGTCATGCATCAACCGGATGAACTCGGCTGGAGCATTTACAGACTGGAAAGTCTTCAGCGCATCCTCTTGCGCCAATGCGTAGACTTTCAACGAGGCTTCGGCATTGTCGTAGTCTTCGGTCGGAACAGTTCTGGCAAAGAGATCATGGTAGTCATTGACCAATTTGATCGTGGCAGGGAGTTGGTCTGCATAAACCTGCATCGGGATGCCCGCTTTCTGGCAGACAAGTGCACCGTAGATCATTCCAAACATGAACCCCTGCCGAACCGCGAAGAGGCCGGCAAAGAGCGCGGCAAGTGCCGCTGGTTTCTCTCCAACATGGGCGGACTTTCCACCCAATTCACTGATGATGTTGCCATAACAGTCCCAGGTTCCGGCACTGCCCACCGTGAGGATTGTGGTTTCGTCACCGCCAATGCCGGAAGGGTAGGCATTGATCATGCCCAGCATGTAGCCAGTCCCCTGTTTCTCCAGGATTGCGACCAGTCTATCGGCATCCGAAGTATCGCCCGTGCTCATGTCGCAGATGGTCTTACCCTTTAGCGAAACACTCAGCCCGTTGACCAGTTCAACAGTTTCCTTGTGGCTCTTGATACAGATGATGACAAAATCAGACGCCGCAATGGCATCATCCGGTGAAGAGCAGATCGTGGCGCCAGCCTCAGCAAAAACCTCTGCCTTTTCCGACGTGCGGTTCCAAACGCTGACATCGTGGCCTGCCTTGAGCAGGCAATGCGCCAGCGCTGCCCCCATGTTTCCCAGTCCCAATACAGCAAGTTTCATGATGTTAGTCTCCTGTGCCCGCCAATAAATTCCTGCTCCAGCATGCGCCGGCATCGGGGGATCACATAGTTGTAAATTTTTCTATATTGTTAGATGATCTAACTTATGGATTGGCGCACGCTTCCCTCGTTGACATCTCTCAGAGCCTTCGCCGCCGCTGCCAAGTTTCGAAATCTGACCCGGGCGGCAGAGGCACTGAACGTGACCCATTCTGCAGTCAGCCAGCAAATCCGCGGGCTCGAACAACATCTCGGCACCCGGCTTATCACCCGCACCCGGCACGGCATTTCTCTGACATCGCAAGGTGAATTCCTGTCGGCTGGCCTGCTTGAAGCCTTCGCTGAAATGGCCTCCGTGACCGAGAGCGTATCGAGTGCGGAGGCGGTTCGACCGTTGGTGGTCAGCGCGACTCCGATGTTTTCAAGCGCGTTCCTCATGCCGCGTCTGTCGACGTTTATTGACGAATTCCCCAATATCGAATTGAGGATCGATTCAACGATCCAGGCTGTCGACCTCAAGCCGGGCGGAATTGATATGGCCATCCGATACGGAACAGGTCGCTGGAATGGGCTTGTCTCGCAGATGCTGCTACCAGGCTGTCTGACGGTCGTCGCGTCCCGCGAACTAATCGGAAACCGGGTGCTCACGAATCCGGCAGAATTGCTTGATTTCACTCTTCTTCAGGAACAAGCGTCAGTCGAGTTTGACCTGTGGTTGGAAAAGGTCGGAATTCCGCCCGACGCCGACCGGAGAGTTGTCCGCATGCCGGGCAACATGCTGCTGGATGGCATCCGCCGAGGTGACGGGATCGGAGCGACGGTACCGGCCTTTGTCTCTGACGAGTTGAAGTCCGGACAACTCGTGGCACTGTTTGATGATCCAATACCGCAGATCGGCTATTACCTTGTCACGCTGCCCGGTCCGGTTCGACCAGCGGCAAAGCTGTTCGTGAAATGGCTTTCGAAATCAATCACTGAATATGAGAAAAGCCTCTTCCGATGGACGCCCGCCCACTTGCTGTAGGCGGTAAAGAGCACCGGCTAGAGTTAAATGAATCTGATCTTGCAAGATAACGACCCGATAATGCTACGCTATGAATGAAGGTCCGCTCTTGGGATACCGCACCGCGGCGCCAATGGCTGCGATGAATGTCCGGTCTGGGTCGCGAGTTACGACACACTCTGAAGCTGGCGATGTGCCAGAAATCGGACAATTCTGTCATTCTGTCGCAAGTTGAAATTTGAGGAAGGTCGCCCCGTCATAGTCGACTTCGCCAACCCGCCAAGCACCAAGTCTGTCGAGTGCCCGCAGGTTCGTGCGTGACGGTGGTAAAAGGAAGGTCACATACGGGATGCGTTCATCGGAAATTGCAAAGTCGATCGCCTTTCGCGAGATGCGCGGCCCGAGGCCAAACGTGTCGGGCCGCAAGACCAGTCCGAAATCCCACTCGGTTCCTTCTTTTTGAAATCCACCCCAGCCGACATATCGGTCATCGGACAAGAATGCCCAATGTCCAAGTCCGTCACGGTGCCAACACTCTTCCTTTTTGGCGACAAACCGCGCCACTGTCTCGGCATTCCAAGTAAATCTCAGAAGCGGCATATGCTCGGCGACACGAGGGTCGGACATGTGCGCTAAGATTTCGGCTGGGTCGATTTCCGACAATCGGACGAATTTTATTTCAGATCTCATTGCGGCGTCTTTCGATGTGCTCGTCGCTCATTGTCCGCTGGACGCGATATTTCAACAGCCAACTCTTTGCCTGCTGTCACGCTGGGACATACGCATTCAGTTTGTTGCCATCCAGATCCCGGAAATACCCTCCGTAGAAACCATGATCTCCGCGTGTGCCGGGGGGTCCCTCATCTGTTCCGCCAAGTTCGAGGCACTTGGCGTGAAGCGTATCGACGGCTTTTCTGTTGGTCATTTTCAAAGCGACCATCACCCCGTTTCCAACGCTTGCCGGTGCCCCATTGAATGGACAAGCAAGGCATAACGCAGGCTCGGCCCTTGAGCGGCCCCATGCGGCCATATCGCCGTGTTTCCAAAGGCGGTTTGCGCCCACGCTCGAAAACAAGGTGTCGTAGAATTTCAGCGCGGCCTCGAAGTTGTTGGTTCCGAGGGTAACATATCCGATCATGCTTGATCTCTGTAATTCTGTGGGCGTCATTTTCAACTTTAAGCTCGGCTACAAAGACACCTGGGTTGCTGCGCCAGACCGCCTTGCAAGTAAGGTCGAGGCCGGACCATGGCTCGGAATTGCCCGCACTTCAAAATTTTCGAAACGCTCGAATGCCTGCATCAATCGGGAGCGGGACATAAATCGGCCGGTCCCGCGAAGCAAAAGCGCCTGGCGCATCAGGCCGTCGGCAAGGCCACGGGCAGGCTCATCCGCGCAAAACGCGAGACAAAGTGCGCCGCCGGCTCGAACAACCCTGCAAAGCTCAGTCAAAGCCAGATAGGGATCGGGGACGGTTTCCAAAGCCCAAGCACAGGTCACAAGATCGAAGGTGCCATCCTCAAACGGCAAGGACTCCAACCGTCCTTGTATCTTTGGCACAGGAATGTCGGCGCAGCGCGCAAGCATGGCCGCGGACGGGTCGAGAAGGGTTATCAAATTCGGGGGCATACCCTCGGCAATCAATGCACGTGCCAGATTGCCGGTGCCGCAGCCAGCATCCAAAAACTTCGAATTCGGCGTCGCAAGTGCACGCACCAGGCCTTCCAGAGCGGCCTGCGCCTCACCGCCTGCATGACGCAGCCAGCGATGATGAAGTTTGTCATAACGAGGTGCGAGTTTGTCATAAAGATCAACCGCATCGCTTATAGGCGTTTCTGCCAACATCTCTTTGGTCCAATTGCTCATTCATAGTGTCCGCGGTGCGCACACGTTTTTTACGAAGAACTTGCGTCGGATTGCGGCGCGGTGTGTTCGTGCTCGGGCCACATCCATGCGGTCCAGAGAATTGCCACTAGGGCCACGATCTCGATGACGAGGTGAAAGGTGTCATCCATGTCGGTGGGGGGCGAGGAAAGGAGCGTACCCGCCATGACGATAGCTGCAAGAAAGGTGACAGGGCGGCCGATCCTGCGGGTTAGCAGGAGCGAAAAGAGCACCATCGCAATCGGCACTTGGACGAGGAAACCGCCCAAAAGCATCAGCCCTTCAGTGATCTCGATGCCGTTGTAATGGCCTGTCAGCAGCATCTCGATATGGGACGCGAGGACAAACTGGTGAATGTCGCGAAAGATGATGTTGAGCAGTATGAACAGCCACAGAGCCGACAGAAGAATATGGCGATCGAGCCGTCTCATTTCGGTTTCTTCTTTCTTTGTTTCTGGAGTTTGCCGGTATCAGGCCGGGAGCACGGTCGGGTTCAGATCACGGCACCGGATGTGCGCGCCGCAAAGGCGCGGCGGATTAGGAGTTCCGCAATCGCAAGGTTGAAGGCCCACGCCCCAACCATCAGGAGGTCTCGTGAAAACCCCAGCGGTTCGGTTTCAAAGAGGGCCATCGCGACCAGAAAGAGCGCGGTCTGCGTCGAGGCCCCTTGGCCGATGGCATAGGCGCGCAGCATCGCTGCACGGTGCGCGGCGACGTTTCGCGACCGGATCGCGACGATCGCCCATGCGATAAGGGCGACCATCGCGAGGCTGAGCGTGACCCTTGCCGCGTAAAGCAGTGGTCCCTGCAGGGCGCCGGGAAATGCAAAGGCCACGGTCATCCAGAGACCGGTGAGTGCGCTGACGCATCCCGCTGCCGCCACGATCCGCCCGAGGGTCCTGTGCAGGGCGGCGCGGTAGCGCCTCAGGCTCGGCAGGAACTGCACAGCCCCCACAAGGCAGAAAACTGAACTACCGAGGATATGCAACGTGATCGGGAGGGGATCGATCACCGCACGCGGGTTCGGCGGGATGATCGCCGGAGCGCCGAGAAGTTCCGGAAGCCGGACCAGCCCGACGACTGCCGGAATGAAAGAGTAGAGGAACACGAGGGCAAGGAACGCCCATTCGCGACGGCTGATAAAGTGCATGCTTCGGTCTCTCAGAACAAGGGTGTCGGTCTGCCTCAGGTGGGCTTGCGCGCGACGATAAAGGGGCTCAGTCGGTTCTTTCCGAAGTACCGTGTCTGCTCGATTTCGAACCCGGCCTGGATCAAGTGCCGGGTCAATTCAGCGCGACTCAAGATGATCACATTAGGCGCGATCCGCACGGCCATGAGCAGGCGAACCATGGCTCGCATCCAACGCGGCGCGTCCTTCAGACAAACCGTCTTTGATATGAGGTGACCGCCGGGTTTCATTTGGTGGAATGCTGCATCCAGCACGGTGGGTATGTCATCCACCAGGTGAAGCAGGTTGAACGCGCAAATGACCTCGAATGGTTGGCCAGGAATTTCTTGCGCCGCCTCCGCCTGAAGGAACTCTGGTGTTCCCGCGGCATCTCCGCCTGATCGTGACCGGGCGATCCGGATCATCTCGACAGAGAGGTCGGTTGCGGTCACATGAGCGACGACAGGCGCGATCTTGCTCGCCGTGCCGCCTGTCCCGCAGCCGATTTCAAGAACGCGATCGGTCGATCGAAGAAGCGCAGCGACGCATTCCAGCTTTTCTTCGTAGGCGCTGACATCGGCGATGGGCTTTCTTGCGTACTTGGGCGCATGCCGGTCCCAGAAGGCTTGGGCAGTCATGTCGGTTTCCTTTGCGTGTTGCACGTCAGGTTTGAAGCAACGCGGATGCGCCAGTCGTAAGAAACTGCGGAATGCATCGTGTCGCTTTCAATTGCCGAGACCAGGCCGATCTCGTTTCGCAGTCGGTATCATCCATGCGCTCATGAAAGGTCGATTGCCTAAATCCGTCCACCTGCTATACGCTCATGAATGAACTGGCAGGCCATCTCCTTCGATTGGAACCAAGTACGCGCCTTCCTCGCGACAGCGGAGGAAGGCTCGTTCAGCGGCGCGGCGCGCGTGCTGAAGACAACGCAGCCGACGATAGGACGGCAGATCGGTGCGTTGGAGGAGGCACTTGGCGTCACGCTGGTAGAACGTAGCGTCCGTGGTCTTACCTTGACGGAAGCAGGGCGCGACCTGATTGATCACATGCGCACGATGGGCGAGGCTGCGACGCTCATCTCGATGGTGGCCGACGGCAAATCTCAGGATGTCACCGGAGAGGTCACGGTCACGGGTACGGACCTCTTGTCGGCGGCGATCCTGCCGGGCGTGCTCAAGCCGTTGAGACAGACGGCGCCGGGCATCCGCGTCCGCATTCTTGCGTCGAGTGAGATGCAGAATTTGACGCAGCGCGAGGCGGACATCGCGATACGCCACGTCCGGCCGGACCAGCCGGACCTCATTGCACGGCACTTAGCCGACTTTCGCGCCAATCTCTATGCCGCGACCGGCTATCTCGATCGCGCGGGCCGCCCGCGTACGCCGCGCGATCTGGCCACCCTCGATTTCGTCGGCAACGCCGACCCCAAGCGGCTAATGGCCCCACTGCACAACATGGGCGTGCCCGTTCGCGCCGAGAGTTTCGTGATGTCGAGCGAGAGCGGTGTCGTCGCATGGGAATTGGTGAAAGCGGGCTACGGCGTCTCGATGCAGCCCGAAACGTTGGGCGAGGCTGAACCTGGCATAGAGAAGGTCTGGCCGGATTTCCCTTCGCTTGAGTTTCCAATCTGGCTGGTCACCCATCGGGAGTTACAGACCAGCCGTCGTATCCGGATCGTATTCGACCTGCTCGCCCGAGGTTTGTCGGACGTCGCACGGAGTCGGGAGCGCGACGATTGATAGATGCCCACGCGCCGGAGCCGGAGCAAGTGAGGTCGCGTGGCAGTAATTGAAGCTGCGCTTGCACGAGTTCGTTTTGTCCGATGAGTGTACGCTAATGTTGGAAATGCTGCGCAATCGATCAACGTCCGCTTTGGGGAAGCTGCAATGCGGCAACGTATCTCGCGATGAACGGCTGGTTAGGGCCGATGGTAGCGATAGAGTCCAAACCGGTCACTTCTGTGCCCCATACGCCCGCGAACCACTTGGGCAACTTCGATCAGTTGTGGAGCTTTCGGGAACTGTCTGGTGTCAATTCAGCGTTACGCCAACGAAGGACGCAATTGCCTGCGCGTCCCAGCCGGTGAACATCTGTTCGCGGCCATCTGGCAGGCGGACGAAGAATCCCGGCGTTCCCACGAGACCAAGCGCGCGCATCGCCGCTGTGTTGACCCGCATGTCGTTCTGGTATGCGTCAATTGCAGCCTCGGTATCTGCGATCCCGGCAGCGATCCCGAGATCTTCAAGCTCGCGGAGCGCGCGGGCGCCGGTCATTTGGCCCCGGCCATCCATGAGCGCGTGGTAGGCGCGGTTGTAGTCTTCCGGTTTTGCGATCGAGAAGGTCAAGGCCGCGGCTTCACGCGATCCGGGACCAATCAACGGAACATCCACTGCGACGACCCGCGTGTTGTCGGGCATCTGCGATAGGAACCGGTCCATCTGACGGTGCGCGATGCGGCAGATCGAGCAGTTGAAGTCGAAGAACTTGTAGATCACCAGATCGCCTTCGGGGTTTCCGAAATAGCCGCCGCGCGCCTCAGCCATGGCTAAAGCTTCGGCAATCACGTTATCCGGCTCACCGCCAGCGTCCGGCGCAGCCGTAACCGCAATGGGAAGCGGTCGGGTTTGTGCCACTGGCACACCCGCGATCCGGTCTTCTATCCAGGCGGCAATGGTGCGGCGTCCGGCCCCGCTGACGACATGGGGGACCGGGAAGGTTTCCAGTTGAACGGATAATCCAGCATCCGAAAGCGCCGCGATTGTTGCATCCAGTTCCTCAGTGCTAAACCGCGTATCACGCGTGCCGTAGCCCAGTAGAACTGGAGCGCCGTCTTCGACTGTCCAATCCTCGGCGCGGACTTCGGGCGGCAACCCACCCGCGAAGGCGATGTACCCCGCCGCAAGGTCGGGATGGGTCAAAGCAAGACCAAGCGCCATGGACGCACCTTGGCTGAACCCGACGATGTAGACTTTTGCCGGGTCCGCTCCGGTCTCGCCGACAAGCGCGAGGGTCGCGTCCGCAACCCGGTCGCTGCCCAGTCGCACGTCGCCGGGATCCACCGCGACTGAGCCTGAGCTATCGTCGAGAGGGAACCAGGCGCCGCCTCCGCCCTCTACGGGCACGGGCGCACTCAATGCAACAAAGGAGTGGTCTGTGATCGGTTCGATATTGACGAGCGTTTCAATCTGCCTGGTGTCCATGCCGTAGCCATGGAGGCCAACGATGAGCGCGGCACCGGGCGCGTCCGCCTCTCGGATGATCCGTGCATCGATCTCACCCTGATCTGTAACGAGCGTGATGGTGCCCGCGTCAGATTGCGCCGCGGCCCCTTTTGGGGCCACGGCTGCGAAGGGGATCGACAAGCCGACTGCTAGCAGAAAAGAAATTGTTTTGCGCATGTTCGACCCTCTAGGCGATCAGTTTTAAGACGGGAACCGACGGGCGTAGGGCGTGCCATTCTCAAGGAAGTACTTGAGATCGTCGATCCCGAACCCCGCGAACATGAAGAAGCTCGTCCGCGCGAACGCGATGGCCTGCGGCGGCACGCCCGGTGCGGTCGCGAAATCGATGGTCACCGTGACTTCTGACGAGTTTTCATCAATCGGTTTGACGCTCCATTCGGCCTCGTTGGAGGTCACGAAGGGCGGCATGCCTGCCTCGATTGTGTACGCGTAGCTGAGATTGTCTTCGTCGTAGCGCGTGATGATCTCACGGGTCGCGCCACCAAGACCGGGGATAAAGCAGGCGCGCACGTCGCCGATTTTTCCATCTGTGTCTTCGAACTCGATAGACTCGATCACGCTCGACCATTCGTGGGCTCCAGCGTAGTTCTCGGCAACTTCAGCCCAGACGGCCTGTGCCGACACATTGAACATCCGGGTGTGGGTCAACGTAACGTCAGCGATCCCGCTGTGCATCCCGCTGGAATAGCCGCCAAATCGGTCAGTGAGGCTTACTGCACCGTCGGTATAAAGCGCCATCACCTCCTCGGAGGCCTCGCCGTCGAAATACTGCTGCCAGGACAGGACTGCGCCGTCGCGTTCCTCAGCGGGGCGTACCTGCATCACGGCAAGGTGGTTGGACAAGCCCAATGGGTTGTCGCCGGGCAAGCTGTAGGCAAAGGACAATTTGCCTGCATCGTTCACGAGGATCGTTTCGGTCACCACCGTGCCGTCTGCCAGGGTCAGATCGCGGGACGTGCCGTCGCTGGACACGGAAATATCGGACACCGCGCCGATCATGTCATCCACGTTGTTGCTGTCCGAGACGAAGGCAAAAACGTCAGCGGGCGAGGCGGTGAGTTCGACCTCGATTGCGAATTGCAACGGCGCCATAGTCAGTTCATCGACCATGACTGCGCCGACGACACGCGGTGGCATATCTTGAGCGACCGCAACGGGTGCGGTAGCCGCGAGGCTTGTGGCAACGGCCAGAACGGCGGCAGTTGTCTTGAGATTGGAAATCAGGCGCATTGGAATCCTCCTGGTTGGGTACCTACGCACAAGATCTACACTAGTCGAAAATGCACCTCATGTTCTGTTTGAGGGCCGCACTGGACGAAAAATGGAACGCTCGCTATGTATTGAAGAGTGTGACATCCACACACGAAAAATATCGTCTCTGGGCCAAAGGTGATCTCAACGGTGTCTGTCGATTGGAACGATTTGAAGGTCTTTCTCGCCGTCGCGCGTGCGGGGTCAATCCGCGGTGCATCAGAGAGCCTAAAAGTCGCGCACTCCACTGTGTCACGCAGGATGGATGCGCTTGAATTTGCGTTGAAGACCCGCTTGTTCGACCGGACGCCGGACGGCCTACTGATCACCTCGGCGGGCGAAGACCTGCTTGGTTCTGCCCGAACGATTGAAGAAACAATGCATTCGGCTGAACGGTCGGTCGCGGGGCGCGACCGCGAGCTTTCCGGCGACGTGCGCTTTACTCTTCCGCTACCAATGGCCGTTTGCGTTCTGACCGACGACCTCGCCAGCTTCGTTGAGCAAAACCCACTCGTTAACCTGATACTCGATATAACCGAGGACCTTCTTGATCTATCAAAGCGGGAAGCCGACATTGCTATGCGTTTTACATCGCAAGGTAATTCGCCGCCCGACTATCTGGTTGGGCGCAACCTGGCGACCCAGGCGTCCTGCGCCTATGCTTCGACCGATTACATCGAGGCGCATACCTTTTCGGGACCCAACCGAAATGGGCGCTGGCTGGGATGGGACGACGTTGTTGAATATCCGAAATGGGTCCATTCGGCGGGGCTGGAGCCGATGCCGGTTATGGGCAGTTTCGACGACGTGTTTGTCCAGATGGCATTTGCGAAACGGGGCCTCGGTATGGCCTTCCTTCCATGCATGATGGGCGACCTTGATCCGGGGCTTCAGCGAGTGCCCGACGCACGACCAGTGCCACATACGTCCCTATGGGTTCTGACACATCCAGACCTGCGAGACAGCGTTCGACTCCGCAGTTTCCGCGAGTATCTGTACGATGTTGTGTCCGACAAGCTTGACCTCATCGAGGGGCGCGGCGCTTAGCCTCGCGCCTCCCGAAGGGCGTCTAGCACAGCTCCAGCGGTCAAAAGCTCAGGCAGCACAATCCCGTCTGGTGCGCCGGGCCCGTAGACCACATTGAACGGAATGCCGTAGCGGCCATGGCTCGTCAGGTAAAAAAGAATGCTATCGTCGCGCTGCGTCCAGTCGGCCTGCAGGGGCGCGACCCCCTCCGCTTCCAATGCCGCTCGGACATCGCTATCGCTGAGGGCAATGCGTTTGTTGACCTGGCACGTGATGCACCAGTCCGCTGTCACATCGACAAAGACAACCTCGCCCACCGAGACGAGACGGTCGCGCTCAGCGACGCTGAACACGCCGAAATCAGCTGTCGCAACAGAAGAGGCTCCGGCCTGCGGCGCGGTGACGACACTGGGGCTGAACATCAGTGCCAGCGCGACAATGGCAAGTGTTGCCCCGATTGCGCCGCCCCGACCCTCGCCCGATCGGCCTGTCCAAAGCGCTGCACCCATCACGACAAGGCCCACCGACACGACGATTGCAAGGGTTTGCCCGGAAACGCCAGCGATGACGAAGAGGAGCCACACGGTCGTTGCGGCTAAGGCAAGCCCAAGCGCCTTCTTCATTGTCAGCATCCACTTGCCAGGCTTGGGCATCGACGTCGCAAGCTGGGGGAACACAGCGACCAGCAGGAAGGGCGCGGCAAGGCCGACACCGAGCGCGGTAAAGATTGTGAGTATTTCGAACGTGCCCGATGACAGCGCGAACCCGATGGCCGTCCCGACGAAAGGTGCGGAACACGGTGTGGCGAGCAGCGTTGCGAAGACGCCGGTCAGGAAGTGACCCTTTAACGTGTCGGAGTTGCCAATCTGCGCGGCCCCGGACATCCATTGTGGCAGCGGAATTTCGAACATGCCCAGTAGATTGTAAGCGAATACCGTGACGATGATGGCCATGAAGACAAGGAAATAGGGATTCTGGAACTGAATGCCCCAGCCCACCGCAACGCCGACCGACCGCAGGGCGACAGCGCCAAGCGCGAGGACCCAGAAAGACGCGAGGATGCCCATTGCAGACGCCAGGAACGACAGGCGGACCCGGGCCGAGCTGTGGCCGCCATGAGAGACCACCGAGAGCAACTTGATTGAAAGTACGGGCAAGACGCACGGCATCAGGTTCAGGATCATACCGCCGACAAAGGCGATCGCGACGAAGCCCAGAAACGCGGAGACTGAGATGCTGGCCGTTGCCTGGACGAGCGCTGCGGTGTCCAAGTGAGCTTCGAGGCCCCGCGTGCCATCCACAATGGTGAGTGTCAGGTCTTTCCCCGTGAGGTCGGCAGGCGCACCTTCAAACGTTTCGGCGTCAAGTGTTGCGGTGAAGCCTAACCCATCCTCTCGCAGATCGATGGCAGGGCGGGAAAACAGGACATCCTCCGGTCCCTCCACGATTACGTCGGGAGAGGTCAGGGGGAAAACGGAGGTAACAAGCACTGCGATCCCGTTGCCAGTGTCCGTGAGTGTGACGTCGTCCAGAGACAAACCGGATTGCGAGCCATCGCCCGGAACCTGAGACTGGTAGAGATCGATCAACTGCGCATCCGGGCCAGCGGTTGGCATGCCCGGTTCGAGCGTGAGCGACACCGTGGCGACCTGCGGGACGCAAATTTCCTTGCAGAGCAGATAGTCTACCACCGCGTTCAATTGAACGGGCTGTGTCGGGTCCGGGACATTTATACTAACCGGAAAGACGACGCGATCACCGTAGCCAAAGGTATCTAGGTCGAAGAGAGAAAACCGATGCGGTGCGGGCCATTGCATTTGGTTTGGTTCGGCGTTGTCTGAACCCGACCAATCGACCGTGACCGGATAGCCCGCGTCGCCTGGGCTTCTCCAATAGGTTTTCCAGCCGTCGTTGAGTCGAATGTCGACACCCACCTGAAGCGAACCATCGGCTGGCGCTGCCGTTTGCGCCGCGATCAGCCGCGCGCTCGACAAATCCAGATCCGTCCAGCCGTCATCCGCCTGCGCGGAGCCTCCTGATAACAGAGCAATCACAACTGCAAACGATCTGAAATACCGCATCGGACCACTCCTGCTTTCGTGGCAAACACAGTTACTTTAACGGACCAATATCAGACCGGCACGCATCATTATTGGAACTGGCCGGTGCGAAATTGAACATGGCACGGGTGAAGCCGCGACGCCACATTCGCTCCATCAAGATCCAAAGGATTTTCTGGCATGCCCAAGTCACCACTCATCTCAGTTGAACTCAAGACGCCCGACACTGCCAAAGGTGCCGCAGCGGATATCCTTTTGGGCGCGCGCGCCCAGCTTGGCTTTGTCCCGAATATGTACGCGGCCATGGCGAACATGCCGGCACTTCTGGAGCATTACAGTGGCAGCTATGCGGCATTCCGTGAAACCGCAGGGTTCACGCCTGCCGAGCAGGAGACGGTGTTCCTGACAATCAGTCAGGCGAACGGCTGCCACTACTGTGTCGCTGCTCACTCCATGCTGGCGGACATGATGTCGGACGTACCGAAGGACGCGCTTGAGGCGCTGCGGACAGGTGACAGACCTGCTGACATCCGTCTTGGTGCCTTGTCCGAGTTCACCCGCAAGATGACGCTCTTGCGCGGGGCGGTCGAGAAAGACGATGTCGACCGCTTTCTGACTGCCGGTTTCACCAATCAGCACGTTTTCGGGGTGATCCTCGCCATCGCGTGCAAAACCTTCTCTAATTACACCAACCACTTGGTCGGAACCGAGGTCGATGCCCCGATGGCGGCCTATGCCCTGTCCCGCAGCAAGCTCGCGGAAAGTACCGCGTAAGCGCGTAACGCGCGCACCTCACCCTCAAACCTAGAAGGAACAGAACAATGCAAGCAAAAATGACAAAACGCGTGAACGCATCGGCCGAAGACGTCTGGGCAGCTTTCAACGACTGGGGCGGCATCTGGCGCTTTCAGCCATGGGTCGTGCGGTCCCCGCTGCTGAGCCCGAACAACGAGGGTGTCGGCGCCAAGCGCCGCTGCGAATTCGTCGACAAGACGTCCATCGTCGAGACAATCACGAAGATAGAGGAGGGTCGCGCCATCCACATGTCGCTCAGCGAGACCCCCAAACCCATGAAGGGCGGCAAGTCCGTCATCCGCCTTAGCCCAAGTGGCAAGAACACCGACGTCATCGTCGAAATGGACATTGAAATCGGCATGGGGTTCCTCGGCGCAATCATGGGAAATCTCATGATGAAGCCCATGATGAAAAAGCGCGTGTCGCTGATGCTGGAGAGCCTTGAGCATCACCTCAAGACCGGCGGAAAGATCGACAGCAAAGGCGTCAAGCATAGCTCGCCGTCGGCAGCTGGTGCCGTGCCTGCATAATCCAATGAAATCTAAAGCCGGGTGTGGCGGGTCGCCGCCACGCTCAGGATGGAGAACGAAATGAAGAAGATACTCAAAATAGTTGGCGGCCTCGTCGTGATCGCCATCGTTGGGGCATTTGGCTTTCTCAGTTTCAGCCCGGCTCTGAGAAGCGACACGAGCGTTGGCCTTTCGCCCGAAACTCACGTGTTTGGAGAATTGGATGTTCGAGACTTCACCGACAAACCGCTCGGCGCTGAGGTCAAGGTGTTCCTGCCAATGACACCGACTGAAGCGATGGTGATTGTCGCGGCGTTCGAAGACTACGGCAAGTGGGTGTCCCCCCCACCGGAAAATGTTGTGATCGACAATTCAGCCAGAGATGCTGGAGACTTTGGTGTCGGCTCTCTTGTATCTTACAAAGAAGGCGAAACAGACGAAATCGTGTACCTTGATCCAGAGTCTTCCATGATCGCGAAGCCACTTTGGGCACCTGATGCATTTGAAGGCCACCGAGGGGTCGTGATCGTAACGCCAGCCGAAGGTGGCTCAATCATGCATATGCGGCGCTACTTCGAAACCAAGAGTATGCAGGGCTGGATGATGTCGAAAATGATGCCAATGTTCATGGAAGGCAGCGCCGAGAACCTTGCTGAGATCTATGGCGGTGAAGTTCTTTGAAAGCGATCGCGTGGATGTGCGCGGGAGAATAGACCGTGCCGCGCAGATCAAGCGCGGCATGGCATATGATTGGTGCGGAATTTCCATTCCGCAAGCAAAGAGGACTGATGATGAACGATCAGTATCGCGAGCTTCGTTATGTCTAAAAAACGGGCAGGCAATGGCAGCACATATTCACACAACTCAATCGACGTGAATACCCAGGAGGAGTCTCTTGGGATCTCCGCCGGATTTTCCAATCAAGTAAATCAGGTAAGGCGCTAAGAAGAGAATGCCTAACGGTGGTGCGAGGAGACCCAATCCAATACTGCCGCCGGTGAAGCCACCGCGCCAGGCCATCCAGACACCCGATAAGATCAAGTAGGTCGTGAAGTCCATGTTGAACTGACCTTGCCACGTGAGCGCGAAGATCGGGCCGAAGAAGTGCGGCAAGAGGTTCCATCCGTCGTTCGCAACAGCGGCGATTGTGAACACGATGATCACAACCGTGATCGCAATGAGAAGCAGGCGAAATTGTGCCATGGTGGTATCCTTTCTCGTCAAGCGGTGCTTTGAGCCGGTCGCCACATCGGACCGACCAGTATCACCAGAACGAGGATGTTCCAGACCGCGTTCTCCCAATTGCCCGAGGTGATCGACCCGGAGCTGTCTACAAGGAACCAGCCGAGCAGCCCCGCAAAGACGGTCTTGCGGCTGCGCTCGCCGTCGAGGTCGTAGAGCCAGAGCGACACACAGAACATCGTCACGCCCCAGCCCGTGAGGAAGCCACCGGACAGCGCGGACAAGAACCATATCTCGCGCGACTCGTAAGACGGGAAGCCGTCCAGCGGCCACGACAGCAAGTCGAGGCCCCATCGCAACGGCTCGTTGGTCGCCGGCATCGTGCCGAAAAAACCCAATATCCCGAACCCTATGAGCGCGACGCCCGAGAATTTCATCCAGAACTTATGTGCTGCGTGGCCGAACATGTCTTGCAATCTCCATATGTATTTCGCCCCATTGCTATGAAGCACGAGGGACCTCAGCAATTACTTTGGAGGTAAGTGACAGCTCAGGATGCGGCGTATACCTTCCGGACATGCAAACCTTCCCCAACACATTGCGCCATTGGCGAAACCTACGGCGCTTCTCGCAACTCGACCTGGCAAACGAGGCGGGCATTTCCTCTCGCCATCTGTCGTTTCTCGAAACCGGCCGTGCGCGGCCAAGTCGCGAAATGGTCGTGCGGCTTGGTGAAACGCTGGAAGTTCCACTTGAGGCCCGGAACGAAATGCTGACGGCCGCCGGTTTTGCCGCGCGATATCGGTCTGCGGATTGGACCGCCGAAGAGATGGACCCGGTTCGCGCCGCGATTGAAACGACGCTTGCCAATCACATGCCTATGCCCGGCCTCGCCGTTGATCGCCTCTGGACGATCCGCATGGCCAACCCTGCCGCACTGGCACTTTTCTCATCCTTCGGAATCGGCGTCGGCGACAGCCTGCTGGACCTCATGGTGTCGGACGCGCTTCCGTCCGTGGTGGAGAACTGGCCCGAGGTCGCCCATCACGCCGCGAAGCGCCTCCGAACTGAGAGCGCAGCTGAAGGCGGCATCCCGGAGTTTGGTCCCGTCATTGCGCAACTTGAGAAGGCCCCGAAACCGATTGACCCCGCCCGAACACCGGTTATTCCGACGATCGTCGTTCAGGGCGATCAAAAGCTGTCCCTGTTCGCGACAATCGCCCAATTCGGAACGCCCGAAGATGTTGCGCTCGGCTCGTTGAAGATCGAACTCTACTTCCCGATGGATCTGGAAACGGAGCACGTCTTTAAAGGAATGGCAGAGGACGAGACCGCTCAGCCTGCAATGTGAGCGCGAGGATCTTACCCACCGGAGTTGCATATTGTTAGTACAGCCTGGGCACGTCTTCCCAACCAGCGGAATATCGGTTTCGAACCTATAGGTCTTGCCGTCGCCGATCTTAGAGAAGACCAGCGTCGCACGAAGTCGTGCCCCTGTCCGGAGGTTGTTCATCGATGTGTGAGCTCGAGCAAGCACAGAGTTAGGGTCTCGGCAAGTGGCGGCTAACATAGGCCGAAAGCCATCGATTGTGTCCGCGATATGTGAGCTAGCCAGAAGTTAGGTTTTGCACATGCAGCGAATGACCGGAATACGGGCTGCGAGCGCAGCATCTTGATCGGTCGGCGAATGGCCGGAATGGGCCGAACCTACAACATATTCTGAAGCCGTCGGTTAGCTACAGATCGGACAATGCTGTCATACTGTCTCAAGACGGAATTTGAGGAACTTCTCGCCATCGTACTCGATTTGGCCAACCGGCTTTGCACCCAGTCTGCCGAGCGCTCCCAGGTTTTTGCGGGACGGTGGCAACAGAAAGGTCACAAATGGAATGCGGTCGTCCGCCATCGCGAAATCAATTGCCTTCATTGCAATGTGCCGTCCAAGACCGAACGCGCTAGGTTTCAGGACCAACCCGAAGTCCCACTCCTCGCCTTCCTTCTGAAAACCACCCCATCCGACATATTGGCCGTATGCCATAATAGCCCAGTGGCCAAGCTCGTCACGCGCCCAGCATTGCTCTTTTTTGGCCACAAACCCGGCCGCGACCTTTGTATCCCACGCAGACGTCAAAAGCGGCATATGCTCAGCGACCCGAGGGTCGGACATGTGATCTACAATCTCGGCCAGCTCAACTTCGGTGAGCCTTGCGAATGTGATGTCGTTGGTCACGGTCGCCTCCTTTGGCGTCAATTTGCGGCCTTCCCAGATCATGCACAGCACATTTCCGGTCGGGTTGAGGGTGAAGCCCAGATTACCGGGTCTCACCTACTTGGTAACGGTTGCCGGGCAAGCTTCCGTCAGTGCCTTGACTTCTGAACTCGGTTCCAAAGATTGATCATGCCGATGTCAGCTGTGATGACCGAGATCTCCTCATCGGAGTAGTGCTTTCGCAATTCCCGCCGGAGGTCCGACAGATCCCTGTCCCGATCGAGGTATGTCAGCGCTTCGGTCCAGGCGAGGACCGCTTGTTCGGCCGGCGAGAAATGGTCCACCTCGCGCCAGACAACGAGCGTATCCAGCTTTATTTGTGCAACACCTGCTTTGCGTGCTTGGTTGAGATGCATGGCCACACAGTAGGCGCATTGATTGATTTGAGACGCCCGAAGCTCGATCAGCACCGACAGGGCATGATCTAGGCCACGATTGGCCATCAATGCATGGGTGTGGCCGAGGTGGCCGAATATCTCCGATTGGTTTTTCTCGTGCGTGAGCGGAGGATTCGTGTCAGTCATGGATTTTCCATTCTTGGTTGGGGTTATGCGTGGTGCGCAGCACCGGTGTTCAGTGTCGGCTTCCATTGCCAAGCCATGAAAACGATTGCCGACATCGCGATGAGTTGAAGTGCCAGGTGGTAGGCGTCATCCAAATCAATGGGCGCGGGTGGGATCATGGTGGCCGACGTGATCAGTGCTGCGACGAACGTGAGTGGTCGGGCAAAGCGACGTTTCAAGAGCAGTGACAGCGGCACCATTGAAATTGGCACCGAGACAACGATGCCACCGATCAACATCAATTCCGGCGTGATCTCCATGCCGTTGAATTGGCCTGTCATGATGGTTTCGAGGAACCCGGGCATCACGAACTGGTGGAGATCGCGAAAGATGATGTTGAGCAGAATGAACAGCCAAAGGGCCGAGAGTTGGATGTGAGTGTCGACAGATCGCATAGGTGTAGTCTTTCTTTGGTCTGGAGAAGGGAGGACGGCGGCCAGTGACCGCAGGTTTGAACCATCTGGTTTTGGACGCGGTTTGCTCGATAGAAGCTCTATCTTCGCTATCCGGAGAGAACCTGTTGAATGGCAGCCGTTGGACTCAGTGCTGCCCAGATAAGAAGAAGACCAATCGTCCCAAAAATGGCGGCAAAAGCCCGAGACGATGCGGCCGGAGCAAAGGCGAGAATTCCCGCAGCACCAACATTGGACACGATACCCATCAGGACTGCCGCCCAGGGAAACACCCCATCCGCGCTTTGCCAAAGCCCTGCGCCGTAGCCAACGAGCAAGGCTGTAGCGGCCATTCCGTAAAGCCGGAAAAGGGTCGCGGACGCAGCGGAGACGCCGGTCATGGTCTCAAGCCGGTGCCGCGGCAACAGCAAGAACGGCCCCGACACCAGAACAACTGTCACCACGATCTTCGCAGTAAGAATCAACGATATTGCAGACATAAGCTGAAACCCTATTGTGAACTCAGGATGCAAATATAGGAGCTGAAACCGAATGTCAAACCCAGATAGCATGTATCGTCGACAATCCCCCGTCCCCATAGAAAAATGCGGGGCGGCTCTGGCGACCGACATCATGTCAGATCGATGGACAATTCTGATTATGCGCGAGGCATTTTACGGTGTGATGAGGTATGATGACTTCCGCGCGGATATCGGCATACCGCGATCTGTCCTGACGGACCGCCTCAAGCGTCTGGTCGACGCCAAGATGCTCAAGCGTATTCCCTACCGAGAAGGCAATTCTCGAACCAGATACGGATATGCGCTTACAGACATCGGTGTGAGCTTTGGTCTGCCCCTACTTGCTTTGATGGCTTGGGGGGACGCGCACTTTGCGGAACAGGGAAGCGCGATATCGATCATCGATCGGTCAACTGGAAAGAAATTGAAGGTCGCTTTGGTGCCCGAAGAAACGCCTGAAGTCAGTATAAACGGCGTGAAGATTGTTCCGAACTAGGCCGAACGAAGAGAGTTGATCCGTCACAGGGCGAGCCGCACGTGTGAAGTCGTTTCATGCAAGTACGTCTCATCGCGAGGCGGCTACGGCGCACATTCTCAAAGCGTCATTCCACGTGAGTGTCTGCTTTGTCCTGCGAACTGTAGATTAGCCTGCGCAAGGTTTTGCACCGGCGGCGAAGGTCCGCTCTGACGCGTCACACCGCAGCATCCGACATCCAAAACGGACGGCAGGAATGGGCCGCCCCTTAACTGCGCAAGCCAATGTGGAAGTCCATATGCTGCACTGGCTCCGATGGCCGCGAAGAGCCCATGGCAGACATTGTTCAATGTGTTCGACAACCTCACGTTTTACGAAAGTGACAAGTCACCGCGTTGGTACTAAGTTGAGACATAAATATTCAAATATTTGACTGCCCAGTTTCTCAGCTTCACCCAGCGCGAGTTTCATATGTCCAAGTTCAAATTTCCTACCGCCTTTACCATTCTGTTCATACTGATTGCCGTCGTGGCCGCCCTTACGTGGGTTATTCCGGCCGGTGAGTACGACCGTCAGATGAACGAAGCTCTGGGCAGCGAAGCGCCTGTCCCGGGCACCTACCACGAAGTCGAGCCGAACCCCCAAGGACTTACGGCAGTTATCCTTGCCCCGATTGCAGGTATGTACGATCCTGGTCTTCTGGGAAGTTCATCCAGCGCGGCGATTGATGTCGCTTTGTTTGTTTTAGTCATCGGCGGTTTCCTGATGGTTGTCACCAAGACAGGAGCTATCGACGCCGGCATCGGTTGGTTGCTGCACAGGTTGGCAGGGCGGGAAATCCTGATGATCCCAATCCTGATGATCGCCTTTGCCTTTGGCGGGACAAGCTATGGCATGGCCGAAGAATCCCTCGCGTTCTACGCTCTGATCATTCCGGTTTTTATTCGGGCAGGGTACGACTCCTTGACCGGGGTTGCGGTGATCATGCTGGGCGCAGGCATTGGGACCCTGGGCTCAACCTTCAACGCATTTGCGACAGTTGTTGCCTCGCAAGGTGCGGGTATTCCGTTCACGAACGGGATCGTTCTTAGGTTCATTATCCTTGTCCTTTGTCTTGCTGCGGGCATCGCATTCGTCATGCGATACGCATCACGCGTGAAAGCCGACCCGTCATTGTCCGTAGTGGCCGATCAGGCCGAGGAAAACCGGGCGCATTTCCTAAAGGGTTCGGAAGGCGATGATACGTTCCCCGAGATGACCAAGACGCGTTCGATCATTCTGGTTCTTTTCGGGATTACCTTCGCCATCATGATCTATGGTGTTGTCGCGCTGGGGTGGTGGATGGCCGAGATGTCCGGTCTCTTCCTGGTGATGTCCATCATCGTTTGGTGGGTCGGGAAAACGGATGAAGGGTCCAGAATGGACGAAGGGACCTTTGTGGAAACCTTCGTTGATGGCGCGCGCGATTTGCTGGGCGTTGCCCTGATCATTGGCGTCGCGCGCGGTGTTGTCGTCATTATGGACGCGGGCAAAATCACCGACACAATCCTCGCCGGAGCCGAGGGGTTTGTCTCGGGGCTGAGCGAGTTTGCTTTTATCAACGCGATGTTTGGCATTCAGATCTTGATGTCATTCCTGGTGCCGTCCTCGTCAGGGCTGGCCACGCTTTCGATGCCGATCATGGCACCACTGGCAGACTTTGCGGGCGTCGGTCGTGACCTGGTGGTTACAGCGTATCAGTCAGCAAACGGATGGGTGAACCTGTTCAACCCGACATTTGCCGTCGTCATGGGAGGGCTAGCCATTGGTCGTGTGTCATATGACCGGTGGCTGCGCTTTGTTTTCCCGCTGCTCGTAATTCTAGCCGTGATCATCTGCGCCGCACTTACCGTTGGGGCCATAACTGATCCGGGGATCGACGGGCCGGCAACCGAGACTTCAGACACAACATCGAACTGAGCCGTCGCAATGACCGATCGCTCCGCTCCAGAGACGACTTCGACATCGGGTGCCCTAGGGCTGACGGCCTGTATCGCTTTGGTTGTTGGAAACATGATCGGGTCGGGAGTGTTCCTTCTACCAGCGTCACTTGCACCGTTTGGGCCAATCGCAATTGGTGGGTGGATTCTGACTTCGGCAGGGGCGCTTGTTCTCGCGATCATTTTCGGAAGGCTGTCACGCGTCGTTTCGAAACCCGGTGGCCCCTACGCCTATTCGCAAGAAGCATTCGGAGACTTTGCAGGCTTCATTATTGCCTGGGGGTATTGGATCGCGCTTTGGACCGGGAACGCAGCTGTTGCTGTCGCGTTGGTGGGTTATCTGGGGTTCCTGTTTCCAATTATCATCGAAGTGCCAATGTACGGCCTATCGACCGCGTTGGTCGCGATTTGGACGCTTACTTTGGTAAATATCCGAGGCGTTGAAGGGGCCGGTTTGGTTCAGATCGTGACCACCGTGCTCAAACTCGCGCCTCTGATCCTGATTGGCACGTTGGGTATCTTCTGGATCGAAACAGAGAACTTCATCCCGGTTAACCAAAGCGGTACGACGGCCTTTACGGCGATCTCGGCTGCGGCAGCCCTGACGCTCTGGGCCTATTTGGGCCTCGAGTCTGCGACCGTTCCATCTGGCGACGTTATCGAGCCGGAAAAGACCATCCCGCGCGCCACGGTCATCGGCGTGATTATCGCGGCCAGCGTCTATATAGCGGTGACCGCCGTTTCGATGGGCGTCATTCCTGCCGAGTTGCTGGCTATTTCTGCCGCACCGCTGGCAGCGGTCGGCGAAGTTATGTTTGGCACCGTTGGTGGTATACTCGTGGCCGTAGGTGCGGTGATATCTACCTTCGGAACTCTGAACGGTTTCACACTGCTCAGTGGCCAGGTCCCCTATGGCGCTGCTTTGGACCGCGTTTTTCCTGCAGCCCTAGGCCGGAAATCCAAATTCGGAACGCCTGCTAACGCTCTGATATTGTCGAACGCCCTGGCCTCCGTTCTGATCATAATGAACTATGCTCAAGGGCTGGTCGCCGCATTCAACTTTGTTATTCTACTTGCTGTTGTCGCAAGCCTGTTGCCCTATGCCATCTGTTCCGTGGCCGAGATCATGATCCGGCTAAAAGGT
Organism: Ruegeria sp. CK3; assembly: GCF_056536565.1. NCBI lineage: Bacteria > Pseudomonadati > Pseudomonadota > Alphaproteobacteria > Rhodobacterales > Roseobacteraceae > Ruegeria > Ruegeria sp. CK3. The sequence continues at coordinate 302,951 of NZ_JBQFPV010000006.1, read as the reverse complement.
GGGCAAGTCCTGCATGGCCCAGAATTGGTGAAGGTCGTTGTTCTGGGCGCCCTTGGGTTCATTTATTCCGTGTGGGCCTTTGTCGGTTCGGGTGCGGAAACCGTTTTGGTTGGCTCTGTCTTGCTGCTTTTGGGCGTTCCCATCCATGTCTGGGTCCGCTGGAGCCAGGCCAATGACGTTGAAGACATTCAAAAAACGGATAGTTCGAAAGGAGAGTTGCCATGAAGCTCGGCGTTCATTCCGAGATCGGAAAGCTCAACAAGGTGATCGTCTCGCGCCCTTCACTGGCGCATGATCGTCTGACACCACGAAATTGCGAAGAGCTTTTGTTCGATGACGTGATCTGGGTCGAGCAGGCCCGCAAGGACCACGCAGAATTCTGTTCCCTGATGCGAGAACGCGGGGTCGAGGTCTACGACATTCAGGATCTGCTGGCTCAAGCCATCGCAGACGACCCCGCAGCGCGCGCCTTCCTTCTGGACCGTCTGATCACGCCCAACATGGTCGGCTTGGGCTTTTCCGTAGAAATGCGTGCTTGGTTGGACGAGATGGACGCCAAGCTGCTTGCTCGCCATATGCTTGGCGGCATCATCTTCGCAGACCTGCCCAAGGGTATGATCGACGAACAGTTCGGTGATCTGGTTTCTCTGGGCGACTTTATCCTTCCCGCCATCCCCAATGCGCAGTTCCAGCGCGACCCCTCCTGCTGGATTTTCGATGGCGTGACGACGAACCCGATGTTCTGGCCTGCTCGTAAACCGGAAACCCTGATCATGCGTACGGTGTATCGCCACCATAAGATGTTCAAGGACGCCGAGTTCGAGTTCTGGTGGGGCGACAGCGACGACGATTTCGGCCTGGCGTCGGTCGAGGGTGGCGACGTTCAACCGGTGGGCAACGGTACTGTCTTCATAGGAATGGGCGAACGCACAACCAGGCAGGCCGTCGCCCAGGTTGCCGAAGCGCTGTTCAGGAAAGGCGGTGCTGAACGTGTCGTCGCCTGTGCGATGCCAAAAAGCCGCGCGGCCATGCATCTGGATACCGTCTTCACTTGCCTTGACCATGACAAAGTCACTGCATTCTCGGAAGTTGCGGACCAGATCACCTGTATCTCGATCCGCCCGGGTGACCGCGGGGACTTGGATATTCACGTGGAAAAAGGACACCTGTTCGACGTCTACAAAGAAGCCCTGGGATTGAACTCGCTTGAGGTCATTTCGACCGGCGGCAACGAGTTCCAGGCCGAGCGCGAACAGTGGGATGACGGCAATAACGTCGTGGCCCTCTCGCCCGGTGTGGTCGTTGGCTATGCGCGCAACACGTTTACGAACGGCAAGATGCGCGCAGCCGGCGTCGAGGTGATCGAAATCTCGGGTCAGGAATTGGGACGCGGTCGCGGTGGTGGCCACTGCATGACCTGCCCGATCGACCGCGACCCCGCCTATTGAATTTACCATGGGTGCAGTCCCCTGCGCCCACTGATTTTTGTTAGGGAGAGACAAAATGGCATTCAATCTCAAAGGCCGTAGCTATCTGAAAATCGCCGATTTCAGCCAGCGTGAAATGCTGTACCTGCTGGATCTGGCCCGCGATCTGAAACGCGCGAAATATGCCCGCGCCGAACAGCCGTCGCTGACCGGCAAGAACATCTGCCTTATCTTCGAAAAAACTTCGACGCGCACCCGTTGCGCCTTTGAAGTGGCCGCCTACGATCAGGGTGCGAACATTACGTATCTCGATCCATCGGGCTCGCAAATCGGGCACAAGGAGTCGATGAAGGACACAGCCCGCGTATTGGGCCGCATGTTCGACGGGATCGAATTCCGCGGCGCGGGTCAGGACATGGTTGAAACGCTGTCAGAGTATGCCGGTGTTCCGGTCTATAACGGCCTGACGGATGACTGGCATCCGACCCAAATGCTTGCCGATATGCAGACCATGATCGAGCACGCTGACAAGCCCCGCAAGGACATTGTCTATGCCTACTCGGGCGACTGTCGGTCGAACATGGGCAACTCGCTGCTGATGTTGGGCGCGATCATGGGCTGCGACGTCCGGATGATCTCGCCGAAAGAAACCCAGCCCCATGACGATGTGCGCGCATTGGCGATGGAGCGGGCTGAAAAGACCGGCGCACGTGTGACCATCACCGACGATACCTCGGCCGTAGAGGGCGCGGATTTCATTCATACCGATGTCTGGGTGTCGATGGGTGAGCCAAAAGAGGTCTGGGCTGAGCGGATCAAGCTGCTGAGCCCTTATCAGGTCAACATGGATCTGATGAAGAAAACCGGAAATCCGGCTGTCAAGTTCATGCACTGCCTGCCCGCCTTCCACAATCTGGAGACCAAGGTCGGTCAGGACATTCACGAACAATTTGGCATCACCGAGATGGAAGTGACCGAGGAGGTCTTCGAAAGCGATATGAACATCGCGTTCGAGCAAGCCGAAAACCGGATGCACACGATCAAGGCGATCCTCGTCGCGACATTGGGAGCCTGAACCATGGGACGCGTTGTTGTAGCACTTGGCGGCAACGCGCTTCTCAAACGGGGGGAGGCGATGACAGCGGACAATCAGCGCAAGAACGCGAAGATTGCCGCCGAAGCCCTCGCCCCGCTCTGCGAAGCGCACGAAACCGTCATCACTCATGGCAATGGCCCGCAGGTCGGGATGCTGGCCCTGCAAGAGATTATGTATACGGATGTCGAGGAGTACCCGCTGGACGTTTTGGTCGGCGAAACGATGGGCATGATCGGCTACATGATCGAGCAGGAGCTTGGTAACATTCTGCCTTTCGAGCATCATATCGCCACCCTGTTGACCATGATCGAGGTAGACCCAAGCGACCCGGCCTTCGACAACCCAACCAAGTTCATCGGGCAGGTTTATTCCGAAGCGGACGCCAAGAAAGAGGCGGCTGACAAGGGCTGGACGGTGAAACCGGATGGCGAGTACTGGCGGCGCGTGGTGCCCTCGCCGCGCCCGAAACGTATCTTTCAGGTCGAACCGATCCGTTGGATCCTGGAAAAGGGCGCGACCGTGATCGCTGCTGGCGGAGGCGGCATCCCGACGATGTACGAGGCAGGCGCTGAAAGGAAACTGGTCGGGGTCGAAGCCGTCATCGACAAGGATTTCGCCTCGTGCCTTCTGGCGCAGAACCTTGGCGCAGATTTCTTTGTCATCGCTACAGATGCAGAAGCCGTGTTCCTGAACTGGGGAACGCCTGAACAAACAGGAATTAGATCGATCACTCCGGATTCATTGGATGAGTACGACTTCCCCGCCGGGTCAATGGGCCCCAAGGTTCAGGCGGCACAAGACTTTGTGCGATCCTCGGGCGGTCGTGCGATCATTTGCGCCCTAGCCGATGTTCCTGCAGCCGTTCGCGGTGAAAAAGGTACGACAGTATCGCTAGAGGCGGGCGAAACACAGTTTCACTAGGCCCGAAGAATAGGCTTTGTTGATTGTAATGCCTTCTATGGGACACCGGGGTCGACACTGCGCGCCGCGCGTCACTAGATCGTGCGTATGGGTTATCAGGCCATAAAATTTAACTTCCTCTGACATCCTTGTGGGCGGAATGCTGGCCAGGCACAATGCAGACCCTCTGCCAAGAAGTTGACAACGAATGGGTGCTTCAGGATGTCCATTCTAGCACCTTCAGTGCCGTTCTAAGCAAAGGTAGCGTCAGAGCCATTTCAGTCCGAACATTTCCTTCAGTGCAGACAACAGAAGCGTGGGCAGTGCGGCGATGAAGAACACTCCGAGCAAATGCGACAGAGGCAGGGAAACTGTTCCAAGCACGAAATGTCCAGCGCCGGTATAAATGGCGAGAAGAGACAGCAATATGGAAATGCTCACCGCTCCAAGCAAGGTGCGGTTGCCGAGCGGCGACTTGCGGTAGAGCGTGGAGGTCGTTCGGGCGTCGAAAATATGCCAGATCTGGGCAAAGATCAGTGTCATGAACGCTGCTGTCTGGGCGTGTTCCAAGGAGGCGCCTCGTTCGAGAAACTCCTGGAAGACATAAAAGGTCAGCAGGCCGAGCAGCGTTCCCCGGATCAGGATCCGCTCCTTCATTCCGCCGCCGAACAGATTATCGTCGCGCGGGCGCGGTGGGCGCTGCATCAGGTCGGGTTCCGCTTTCTCGAAGCCGAGTGTCAGAGCCGGTAGCCCATCCGATACAAGATTCACCCAGAGGATCATCAGCGGTGTGATCGGCAGGAGCGGGTCTGCCCCCATCAGTAGGAAGGCGAACAGGATCGTTGAGACCTCGGCCACGTTGGCGGTGAGCGCCTGCCGAATGAATTTCAAAAGATTGTCGAAGATGCGCCGGCCTTCGCGGACTGCCGTCACGATGGTGGAGAAATTGTCATCGAGCAGCACGAGGGCAGCGCTGTCCTTGGCGACCTGCGTGCCGGTGATGCCCATGGCGACACCAATATCCGCCGCTCGCAGAGCGGGCGCGTCGTTGACGCCATCCCCGGTCATTGCCGCCACCTCGCCATTCTCCTGCATGGCATTGACGATGCGCAGCTTGTGCTCCGGGGTCACCCGGGCAAAGACGGCCGCGTGCTGCACCATCTCTTTCAAATCCTGATCGCTCATCTGGTCGAGCTCGACCCCGGTATGAACCGTCTGCGCGTCGCTGGTGCGAATGCCGATCTGTTCCGCAATCGCTTGGGCGGTCACGGCGTGGTCGCCGGTGATCATCACCGTTCGGATGCCGGCCCCGGTTGCCTCCGAAACGGCGATGGGTACTTCGCTGCGCGGCGGGTCCATGATGCCGTGAATGCCAAGCAGTACGATCCGCTGCTCGGGATCGGCATGGTCCAGATCCTCTTCTGCCACCTCCCGATAAGCCACGGCGAGGGTCCGGAGCGCCTTCTCGCCGAAACTGTCGATCACCGCCTCGATCTCTTCCCGCAAAGCCGGGGAGATCTCAAGCGTTTCCCCGGCCATGCGGACATGGCTCGCCCTTGACAGGATCACATCAGGCGCCCCCTTGGCGCCGAGTACAGTGCGCCCATCCGGCAATCGAGCGAAGACAGACATCATCTTGCGCGTTGAATCGAAGGGGAATTGCCGAAGCGCCTCGACCCGCGCTTCTGTCAACTTCTCGCGGGAAATCCCGACCTTGGCCGCGGCCACGACCAGAGCGCCCTCAGTCGGGTTGCCCTGGATCGCCGGGCGCCCGTCAGCCTCGACCATACGCGCATCGTTGCAATAGGCGGAGACGGCCAGCATCTGCCGAAGATCCGTTTCGGCCTCGATCTCGGCCACGCTGCCGTCTTCGGAACGGAACTCGCCATGCGGATCGAACCCCTCGCCGGTCACTTCCCAGTCCTTGCCACCGGCCCAGCATTGCATCACCTGCATTTGGTTCTGCGTGAGCGTGCCGGTCTTGTCTGAACAGATCACCGAGGTCGCGCCGAGCGTTTCTACAGAGGAAAGCCGTCGCGCCAAGGCGTTGCTGGCAATCATGTTTTGTGATCCCAGCGTCAGAACGATGGTGACTACTGTCGGCAGGCCCTCCGGGATCGCCGCGACCGACAGCGAGATTGCCGTGTTCAGCATCTCAGCCGCATCCATTCCATTGACCACGCCAATGCCGATCACGATGGCGACCACGATCAGGGCCGCCATGATCAGCACCTTGGAAAGGCCCTCGATCTTGAGTTGCAGCGGGGTTTTTGGCTCTTTCGCAGAGGACATGAGGGCAGCGATGTGACCGACCTCGGTCTCCATTCCGGTGCCCACGACAATGCCTTCACCAGCGCCGCCAGTGACCTGCGTGCTCATGAAGCCCATATTCAGACGATCGGCCAAAACGACGTCTTCGTCCTCGATCGGATCGGCATGTTTGTCGACCGGTTCGGATTCTCCCGTCAACGCGGCTTCGTCGACCTGCATCCGGCTGGCGGTGACAAAGCGAATGTCGGCGGCCAGAATGTCACCGGCTTTTACTCGCAGAATATCGCCCGGCACGAGATCCGCCGCCGGTACCTCGACGATCTCGCCGCCGCGGCGCACGAAGGCCTGCGGTGCAGACATCTCCCGCAGGGCTGCCAAGGACTGCTCGGCCTTATATTCCTGCCAGAAGGAGATGAAGGCGTTAAAGACGGCGATCGCGAATATCGCAATCGCATCAACCCAATGCCCCGTATAGGCCGAGACAAGAGCACCTGCTATCAGGATGATCAGCAGCGGGCTTGCGAATTGCCGCAGGAGCATCTTCCATGGCGGAACTGTTGCAGTCTCTTCCAAGCGGTTTGTACCGTGTGTTGAAAGCCGCTTGGCCACCTCGTCCGGATTCAATCCCGTCTCAGGGTTCACGCCGAGGTTTTCGGCGACCGCTCTACCGTCCAACACCCAAGGTGCGTTCGCGTTTCCAAGAACCGATGGGGTTGTCTGTGCGAAACCTGACATTCTCAACTCCGAATGAGCAATTGCGTGACCGGATAAGTCTTGGGGTGCCAGTGCCCATTCTCAGCCAATGAGCCAACCTGCGCAGTTCATTGACGGTTCTCCAATTTGTGATGCGCACGCCTTTATCCAGATACCAGCAGCGACGGAGCTTTGTCATCTGCAAAATCGAGAAAGGTAAGAAAAGCAGATGTTCGCCATTGAATGGAATACGCCCAGCCTAGAGAGACCGCGGTTAGCCGACATTTAGGCTCTTCCTGTCAAGGGCAGCAATGTCCGCAGACTGTGAGTTCAGCCGTCGCTAGATTCTGCACTCGCAGCGAACGGCCGGTTCAGTGAAGCTGCACTGCGGCGTCGAGGATTGCGACGAATGTCTCTTATGGGCCGTCAGTTCTTGCAACTTCGTCGCCGGAAACTAACACGTTTGGCCCATCGACCCTATTGCTCTATGCGTTCTCCCGCTCATTTTCCTGATTATTTCCAAGGACAATTAAAAGGAGAAGCAGATGACCTACCTGACGATGACAGAAGCCAAGCTAGAAAGTGGAACAACCAAGAACCCGATATTGAAGGCGATCAAGAGGGGTTCCGTTCGCGCCTACAAAAATGACCTGGGACACTGGCAAATTGATCCGAGAACGTTTGCCGACTGGCTGGCATTCAGGGCACAGCCCTTTGAGTGTCACTCATCACCAAACGCCCATCATGTGGGATGCTGTCACGAAAGTTCGGTGAGATCCAGGATGAAGGCAAAAGTGGACCATTTATCCGCTATAGAGTGCAAAAACTGGGCTTACTTCCACTCGGCGCCATGTGATGCCCGGCAGGATGTCCTGAACGTAATCTTCGGGATACGGCAGCAAAGAGATCTACTGTCAGAGCTCCTAAATACATGAATGTTACGTATTTCTTCCAGGCTGTATTGAGAATGCCGGCAAGGAAGATTAGATTTAATCTATGAACAGCATTCTTGGCCCCTCCTCCAGCGTTATACGGGCTCTCTCACATCTGCCCTCTTGAGAGAAGCTGTTGAATGCTTGGCGACTGTTCCACATTCCGACAAGTCATATACCGCTGAATTTAGCCGCTCTCTCAAGCCAATAAACTTTGCCTTGACGAGATTAGAATGCGATTTACCGACAAAAAGCCACCCGCCAAACCCTCATCCAACGACACGCAAGCAAACGAAATCTGTCCGGTCGTGAGCGAGACCCTAGACGAATGGGCAAATGCTGGAAACCTTGCAAAGAGCCAACTTTTGAATTGGCTTTCAGCCCTAGAATTCAATGATCTTGCAGAGTTAAAGAGCGCCATTCTGGCTAGTTCCGAGCTTTGGGAACTGCAAGCGGCTTGCCTCAAGTCCGCTCGCAAAGAAGCACCCTGGGCTTTCGAGGAATCCGCCAAGTATCACGACGAATGGGCAAGTTTTCGGAGCGAGCCTGGTTCGAAGTACATGGCAAACTGGATTGCAGCATTCAATGATGTCGAAGCTTTCCGGAATGCGGGGAAGGCTTGCTTGAAATTTCTCCCGATTTCGGTGCTTCAATCGGCCATCACAGACCGCTCGCCAAAGAATGACGAAGAGGCCCTCATGATCGCAGCGGAGAAACTGCATCTGAGAGGTCTTGAGAGGGCTGCAAAGAAACGGAGGAAACAGGAAGCTAGGTATGCGCTGCAACCCCTCTCAGAACTGCCCAAAACCATCGAGAGAGCAGCTAAAGAAGGTGGAGTGCTGGATGCCTTTCGTCCCAAACATTTCTACATCCTGACCAGGCAAAACTTGGAAAACCTCACAAGCTTGAAGACTCGGTTTCCCAACGCCGAAGCAGCAATTGGCTTGGTGTATGATCAGCTCTATCGGCACTGGCAGTTTGGAAATGATCGGTTGCAAATGCGGCCTATCATCCTCGCCGGCGAACCCGGCGTTGGAAAAACCAGATTGTGCCGTGAGATCGCAGAGGCCTTGAATATTGACGTGACTATCAGAAGCGTTGCGGGTCATGCTGACGCAAACATTTTTGGTGTAAGCGCCGGCTGGTCAACTGCAATGCCCAGTGTCATTACAAAGGCGGTTTGCAGTGCAGGAGCGCTCAACCCGCTCATCATGATCGACGAGTTGGACAAAGCGTTGCCAAGCCACAATGGAAGTGTTTGGGCAGAACTTCTCGGGCTCCTCGAAAATACAGAAGCTCAGACGTTCTACGAACGCTTTCTGGCCACAAACGTGAATGCGTCCCACATCTGTTGGCTGTTCACAGCAAACGACTTGAGCAAGCTTCCTCGACCATTGGTGAGCCGTTGTCTGGTCGTTCGTGTCGACGGTCCCAGCATTGAACAGGTTCCTAGTATCATTCAAAGCCTGAAAGCTGACTATGCGCAGGAACTGGGGATTGACGCGCGCATGTTTGGGATGACTCTGGATGACCATGACTGGTTGTTGAACACATGGCCCGAACATCAATCTATCCGCGTTCTTTCAGAACTTTTGAGAAATTTGATTGACAGATCTCAGACTCTAATTGCCTCGGTCTAAAAGGCAGAAAGTGTGTCGACACACATCCGTCGCAGATGGGGTAAATAAGGAACAGTCTGAGATATCCTGTGCGGGTCATCTACGAACAACCAACAGAGAAGGAGACCTGATTGACCGCTGGACATGCTGGTCAGTGGAATATGGCTGCGTAGACAGAAGCGAAGAACAAAACTTGAATATTTGTTGCCAAAATCTTGCCTCTTACGTGCGCGCAATCACGCTTTGTTCTGCTTGGTTTGCACTTTCTGCGGCATTCCCACAAAATTCAATCTCCCATCGTTTTTAGCCTTGTGGGCATGGTGAATAGGGTTGTATACGCGTCGACGGAGACGTGGCCGAGTGGTCGAAGGCGCTCCCCTGCTAAGGGAGTAGGCGGGAAACCGTCTCGAGGGTTCGAATCCCTTCGTCTCCGCCACTACATTTAATTTATTGATGACGCGGAGATTTGATCGCGATGTCCAAAGAGCTGTTGTCCAAATTGGACCACAAGAAGGACGCGAGCGAAGACATGCGCTACCACAAGCAGCCACGCGGCCCCGGCAAGAGATGGGTGCTCAGGATCATGACCCCACCTGATTTGATAGGTGTCGCGAGGTGCGAACGGCTCAGTTAGTGAAGCTCAAAGCAAAAGTATGATTTTGCAGGTAGCGACATAGGTCGTTCCTTGCGCAATTCAGTTAAATCAAAGGTAATTCAGTTTCTTGGTGACCCAGAATAAAATTTCTGCCAACACCGAAATTGCGCCCGCTTCCTCGGTGATAACCAAGCCCGTACCTGATGCACCCAATTTGGTCACCTTTGCACTCAGATCACCCGGGATTTCTGCAACAACAATGAAGTCCGCCGCGCCAATCAACTCACGCAGTGAAGGAAGCCCACTTCTGGCATCCAACGCCCCTTCGCTGGTAGCGGGTGGTATGTCCGAAATCGTGGTATCAAACTCCGCTCCAGGCATACTACGCAGTGCAACTCGAATAGTGTCGCCAACGGATATGTTTTGCAGGCTACTCAAAGGAAGTGTCGCAACCAGAACCCTGTCGCCCGGTACAACAAAATTGATTGCCCCTTGCAGAGTCGAAACCCGGTTCCCCGGGCGCAGGGTCAGGCCTGTAACCATGCCATCTGCAGGTGCTCGTACAACTGTTTGCTCCAACGCCCAACGCGCTTGGATCAGCAAATTCTCTACCTCGGCAACGCCAACATCGACCCCATCCACTTGGGCGGCAATACGCCTTTCAAGACCCGCCTTCCGCGCGTTTGCGGCGCGCAAGCCCGCCTCAAGTTGCTCTATCGTTGAAACGGCTTCCTGAAGCTGGAACTCAGTGGACGCTCCCCGTTCGGTGAGACGGATAATGTCATCGCGACGCGCCACGCCAAAATCCAGTTGCGCGGACAGTGAGGCAATGTCAGCCTCAGCCGCCTCAAGGTCGTGACCCAGTTGATCCGCCTCAGATTGCGCTGAGGCCAGCGACGCTTCAAGTCGAGCGACCTCGGCTGCGAATTCCGTATCATCTATCCGGAAAAGAACATCCCCCTTTGATACCAGCTCATTGGGCTCTGCCGCGACTTCTGTCACTGGTCCTGCAACATTTGGGGCAATGCTGATCACCGCGCCTTGGACCGAAACCGTACCGCTTGGTGTCGTATGGTTCAGCGCGCCGATAACCACTAATGCAATCACGACACCACCGCCATAGATGAAGGTCTTTGAAACCGCGTTCCAAGGCAGCAGGCGGAGTTTTGAAAACACCAACCATGCCAGGCCAAAATACAGCGCCAGAACGATTAGCATATCAGATACTCCACTGAATTCATTGGGTCAGGAACCGAAGCATCTGAGCTTACTAAAGACGCACAAGACCAGGTTCGGCCGATTGGGCCACTATACAGACACAAGTAGCGTATCTGAAAGAGTGTGCTCTGAAAGGGCTCCTGGTGCACCAATTGCAACAAGCCTGGTTTCGGGTTTGCGCTCACCCCACACTTCATCCCGCGCGATGTCCATGCGTTTACCGACGACCTGGACAAGAATACGATGATCCGGATCTTCCTCACTGAAGACAAAACCCTTGAGACGATAGACATCACCGGGAAGCGTCCGAATAGCGCTGCGGAGAGAGGACAGGCTTATCGGGCGTTCCGCTTTCATCATGGTTGTCGAAAAGCTGTCTGAATGATTAGCGTGGTGACAGCCGCAGCCGGGGCCATGTTCATGATGGTCAGGTACTTCTGTTTCTAGTTGTTCTGAGGCAAAGCGGCCGACTGAAAGAAGTATGTCCAGAGGGACGTTTGCATTGACAGCTTCGACCAAACGATAACGACGAAAGCGAGACCCGAGCCAATCGTGCACCTTCTGAACAGTGGCCCTATCGACAAGATCAACCTTGTTCAAAATAACCATATCCGAGAACGCGATTTGACGGAGCTTCAGTTCCATTTGTTCCGGCGCAGAAAATAGCTGTTCCGCGTCGACAAGACACATAAGACTGTCCAAGCGGATCATGTCCCGAAACTTCTGATCTGTGAATGTCATCGCAATTGATGACGGGTCCGACACTCCACTTGCTTCAAGGACGATGTATTCCGGTTTCTCAGGCCGGGCGAGAACGGTCTCTACCGTTTCGATCAGGTCGTCTCGGATCGAGCAGCACACGCAGCCATTCGCTAGACTCATCACATCATCTTCGAGGCCGACCACCAAGTCGGCATCGACGTTGATGGATCCAAAGTCATTCACCAGGACTGCCACTCGCAATCCGTGATTGCCGGTGAGGATGCGGTTCAGAAGCGTTGTCTTACCGGCTCCTAGAAAGCCGGTAAGGATCGTTACGGGGATTGCGGATGACGACCCAAATTCGATCATGTCGTTACTCCGCTTTCTTTTTTCGGTTCGGGATGACGTCATCAACTTTGATGACGAAATCGCTGGGCCATTCTGGATCAGGAGCCCGGAATACATCAGCTGGGTAGTATTCTTTGGGATCGATCTCCATGTCTCGGTACTTCTGATCTTGCTGTTCGGCACGTGATGATCGAGGCGCTGGCGGCTTGATTTCGTCCGGCAACGTGATTTTGCCTTCTGCTTCCATCTTGCCCAATTCGCGGAAGGGGGCGACAGATCCAGACTTTCCGGGAAGAGTCGCCTTCCGATACCAGATTGCATCCTTTGTGACGTTGACGACGGCGACATCCAAACCCCAGGCGAACAACCCATCATAGTGCGCTCGGATTCCCGCCAACATCTCAGCATCGATATCCTCGTCTTGCGTATAGTGGGTTACCATTGCAAGCCTTGGGCGCGCCTCAGCCATCATCTTACCGACCGCATAGTGCGAAGTATGGTGCGTATCGATCGTGTAGTTGAACAGCTCTTGCGGCAAACCGTATTTGTAGGTCATCAACTGACCGATATCCTGTCCGGACATTTCGGTCACAAACACATCGACGCCTTTTCCGTATTCAAGGCTCAGTTCATCAGGGCGGCCATCGCCGGTCCAAACAAAGCTCAGGCCATTCCAATCCAGCCGATACCCCACAGCTCCGTCCTTGGCGTGGCTACGAGGCCAGGACCGAACAGTCACGCCATCTTCGTCATAAACGATGCCACCTTCCTGGCGGAAATCGAATTCGTTGACTTCAATCTCATAGCCGTCCCCAATCGGGAATACATCAAAGGCCTCCAGATGCCATTTGAGCATTTGCTGCATGCCTTTAACCATTCCGGCCGTGCCAAGCTCGGGTGTCCGACCTGATGGACCGTGAATGCGAAGCGGTGTGTATCCACCAGACCAAGCCCGGAACGGGTAGATGTAAGGGATGTCGGCATAATGATCGACATGCAGGTGCGTTATGAAGATGTCGTTGATCAACTGACCCGGAACCTGCATCCCGATAATGTTGCGGACACAACCGGATCCGAAGTCGAAGAAGAACCTCTTTCCGTTACCCAACTCGACCATAATACAGGTGCCAGCCTGATCTTCTCTCGGAGGAAATGGGGTGGAACCGCAGAATGAAATCCGCATTTCGTCGGGGCCGAGCTCTTCGGACAGCGGGAAGTAGTTCGCGTTCGAACCAGTCATGTATTTTGTGGGGCGGAAATACTCCGGCAGCGTGATACCGCCCGCAGGTCTGCCGCCGTAAGGGTTCTTTAGGCTTTCGCCTAGTGGTCCATCTCCGGGGTGCGCCTGAGCAGCTCCAGTACCGTAGCTAACGACACCGGTTGCGACCGCACCTGCTGCCAGCCCCTGCATAACGTGTCGCCGGGAAGGGTTTTCGATGTCGTCAGATTGCTGGTTCGGTTCGTTTTTCAGATCTTTGCCGTTGTCTTCTTTTGTCATGGCCATGCCCTCAATTGGAAATGTTGCGAGGATCGCGCTTCACCATCCGGCGAAGTTCGTTCACGAGTTCAGATTGTATGTGGGCCCATTCCGCGCGCTCTGAGGCTGTGATCGATACATCATCCATCAGCTCGGAAGCTTTCTTCAGGTCTTCGACGACCTCTTTGAGCAACGCATCCGTTTCGATACGCCCTGACAGCGCATCGAACAGCTCTGGAATCTCTTCTGTCAGGTCCACAGCCACTGGATAATTCCCGGCTCCCACTATCTATTCTCACATCGAGATGAGTGTGGTTGACCGAGCAGGCCAAGTGAGTCACCGTGAGTTGGGGGTGAGTTTGCCTTGAACAAAGCCAATGAATTGCCGATAGATCAACATGTTGAGCAGCCATCGCCGGATCTTGTCCGGGAGGCGCTTGAGCGCGTTGTATCGAGCGACGAGCTTCAAGCTTCACCCCGTCTCCAACAATTTCTTACATACGTAGTCGAGGAAGCTATCGCGGGTCGTGGTCCCCAGATCCGAGGCAAAGCCATTGCCGTAGAGGTCTATGGGCGGCGCATTGATGGCAGTGGCGGCCAAAACCTCGTTCGCGTCGAAGCAAGGCGGCTGCGTCGGCTATTGCGCGAATTTTACGAAGATCAATGGGACGGCGAAGGGGTTCGCATTTTTGTTGATCCCGGCGGATACAAGCCGCGGTTTTCATACGAGCCTACAATTGAAGACGGCGTGTCAAATGCAAGGAACGGCGATGAGCCGGGCGGGCGTCGGCGTTCGCTGCGGCTGCTGCCAGTTGGATTGGGGGTCCTCGCAGTAGTCGCTATGCTTGGCATCTGGACGAGCCAAAAAAACACAGAAGTACCACCAACGGCTCAATCCATTGAACAAGCTGAACGTGCAGCACTTGGTGAGCAATCTTTGACAAGACTTCAGGCGGCGAACCTTGCGGATCAAGCCCGGGGTATGTTTTTTCCCGTTTTTGACGTCAAACGCCAGCAAATAGCGCTGGGAATGTTCCAGCATGCAGCCGAGCTCGACCCCGCACTCTCCGATGGCTATGCGGGATCGGCACAGGTTTTGGCGACCCTGGCCATGCTGTCCCCGGATGAAGCGCAAAGAGACGATCTCTTAGGCCAAGCTTCGGAATTATCTGAAAAGGCCCTTGAATTGTCTCCTGCTGATGCGTGGGCAAATGGCGCAAATGGTTGGGTGTCGGCTGTCAATAGCCAGCCAAACGAGGCTTTAAAATACGCCAGAATGTCCGTCGAACTGGGGCCGGAGGATGGCCATATTCTCGATCTTGTTGGTATCACTGCCATAGTTGCCAATGCCCCGGAACTTGCTGCCGAAGTCAGCAACCCGGAGAGACCCAGATCAGGATCCGGTAGGTTTGGTGCGAGAAATATCTGGGGCGTGTCGCAACTCATGCTTAGGAATTACGAGAGTGTTGTCGAAGCCTTTCAGGGGGCGCCAGCTGCCGGAGCACCGGTTAGTGCTCCTTCGCTCTTATTCCAAGCCGTTGCGCAAGATCAGTTGGGAAACACGGAAGAAGCACAACGACTCATTGCTGAAATGCGCAAAACGTGGCCCGATTTTCCGTCTGAATTTCTCGCTGACAGGATATTCAACAACGACAACGCTACACGGAATTTGATACTGGAAACACTTAGCAAGTTTTGACAAACGGCCGATTAAAACGACAATGATGTGCGTCTAAACCGGACGATTGCTCAAGTTGTTCGCCGCAATCCATACCCGAACGTTTCCAATCCAAAGTGTCCATTTGCCGTCAGCGTATCGAAATCCTCGCGTGAAGGCCTTTGTAGAATTTATGAGGGACGAAATCACAGCGTGGGTTCGTCAATGATTGCGTTCAGAATTGTCGCAAGAACACCTGCATTCGATAGGCGCATAAAGTGATGCTACAAAAACTTGGACGTGCGGTTAAAGGGCGCTTTTGGATGTAGCTACAAGAAGGCGCTTGATAACCTCGCATCAATGCTTGCTTAGAAAGTTGAAAATTTGGGCGGCGATGCGGCTGTTTCGTGCCGCTTACGACGTCGGACAACGATGCTCGAAGTTGCTGTTTCCTTCATCTTTCATCGGTGACGGGTGGCAGCCCGAAGCGGGCATGCCCAACCTGAAAGCCCCAATGAACAGCACGCGGCACTATGTGCCCCCAATCAGGCGCATCCGCAGGCAGTCGGTTTACTTGGCAACCGCCTCGACTTCCTTGCGCTCTGAGAATTGAAGCAACGCCAAAAGCGGAGTAGCCAAGACTCCTAGGCCGACAATGGCCAGTGCAAACATCGCCAAGATGACCATAAAGGACAGGCCAAGGCTCGCTACGACACAGGCCACAAGAAAGAGGCCGACACCAGCAGCAGCAGAGGTCACCTTGTTCAGATACGTTTTCATGTCCTAATCTCCAGTTTCATTTGTTGTGTTGATGAAACTGATATGTGGTTCGGGCTTTACGTGCGCTTGGGTCAAAACTTACAAATTTGCAAACTTCAGCGTCACCGTCAGCCCGTGAGGATCGGTTTGCGACAAGATAAGTTCTGCACCATGGCGATCTGCAACCGCACGGACGAGGGCGAGGCCTAAACCCGTACCCTCGCTCTGCCGTGTTGCGTCAAGACGGACCATGGGCTTGATGATCTCGGCGTATTTCTCTAGCGCCACACCGGGACCGTTGTCGGCGACACTGATGGTGCGACCACGTGCTGCCAGATTGATCTTATCCCCGCCATAGCGCATCGCGTTCTGTATCAGGTTTGCAACTGCCTGAACAAGCATCTGACGATCAGCGAAAACAGTTTCAGCGTCACTCGCATCACATTGCAGCACTTTGCCTGCGTCCTCAACCACTGGGCCAAAGGTCACCGATAGATCGGTCATCAAGTCCGCCAAATCAACCGTTTCGAAACCATCTGTGCCTTGGGCGGCCTCAATCCGAGCGACCCGCATGATCGTATCGAAAATGCCGGACAAACGCTCTGCTTCTTCCAGGGCTGCACCGCGTTCCTCTCCTTCAGGCAAGCTTTCAAGTCGAGACCGCAGGCGGGCTAAGGGGGTGCGCAGATCATGCGCCAAATTCGCGCTGAGATGGCGGGTCTGGGCGACCAGCCGCTCCAACTCTACCGCAGTCAAATCCACCTGACGTGCCATGTCGTCGAGGTCATCCTTGTTCCGCGTGATCTCCGTGCGCGCGCTGAGGTCGCCAGAGGCCAACGCCGAAAGCGTGCTGTTGATCCGCTTGAGACGTCGCTGGGCGACGATACCGGTGACAAACCCTACCACCAATGTCAGAACAATTATTGTCAACATCGTGGTCCACAGAACACCGCCTAAGAGTTCAAACGCATCCTCCGCGTCATCAAGCGGAACAGCCGCCATGACCGGCGCGCCTTGACTGTCAGTATCTACAAGAACGCGCCAAGCTTCGGATTCCCGAAAATCATCGGACAGCTCCACCGTCCCCCCGCCGCGCGCAACCACACGCTGAAAAGCAATTGGCAGGTCTTCG
This sequence comes from Ruegeria sp. CK3, assembly GCF_056536565.1. Classification (NCBI taxonomy): domain Bacteria; kingdom Pseudomonadati; phylum Pseudomonadota; class Alphaproteobacteria; order Rhodobacterales; family Roseobacteraceae; genus Ruegeria; species Ruegeria sp. CK3. Next base: position 286,125 of record NZ_JBQFPV010000006.1, on the reverse strand, counting down.
AGATCATCTGGGTGACGTAAGATGACGCCAAACCGGTCGCCGCGCGCACCCTCAAGGGCCGAGGCCTTTGCCAGCGCATCCAGCGTGGTATCGATACGACGTTCAAACACATCTGAGCCTACCGTAATCGTGATGTAGGCAGCGGTAGCCATGCAAAGCGCGAAGATGGCTGACAATATCAGCGCCAACCGCAAGGTCGAGGAGCGGCGAAGCCAGGTCAGATTACCGGCCAAAGACATAGCCTTCCCCACGCCGGGTTCGGATCAGCGGTGTATCAAACGGCTTGTCGATTTTGGTGCGCAAACGGCTGATATGGGTCTCTACGACACTTGTGGTCGGGTCAAAACTCATATCCCAGACCTGTTCCAGCAGCATCGTGCGTGTCACCAATCGTCCCGGTCTTCGCATCAAGTATTCCAGAAGTTTGAACTCCTTGGCCAATAGCTCAATCTGTTGATCCTGTCGTTTGCAGGTTCGCGCCAGAAGATCGAGGCTTAAATCCCCATGGCGCAAGACTGTGGCTTCTGCCTGCCTCGTCTCCACGCCTTCACGTCGGCGACCCAAAGCGCCCACACGGGCAGAGAGTTCGGCAAAGGCGAAAGGTTTCGTCAGATAGTCGTCACCGCCAGCATCAAAGCCTTCGACTCGGGCGTCGACCTCACCCAAAGCCGTTAGAAAAAGAGCGGGGGTGCTATTCTTCGACGCACGCAAGGATTTCAGAACCGCCAACCCATCGAGACCCGGGACCATGCGGTCCAGAATTAGAAGATCGTACTCCTGAGTCATAGCCGCCATCAAAGCGTCTTTGCCATCCGCGAAATGGTCGATGACATGACCTTCCTCGCGCAGGCCGTTGGTGACCCAAGACCCAAGTTGGCTGTCATCTTCCAGAAACAAAATTCGCATGTGAACCCTTACCGTCACGCATTCGGAGGCCACTCTAGTGAGCGGCCTCCGAATTGGCCAATCATTCGCAGCTTGGCCGCGACCTATGCCTCATCGTCATCGTTGTCGTCATCATCGTCTTCATCTTCAGCCTCAACCTCAATTACTGCACCGGTGTCGGCGGCAATCTCGACTTCGAACTCTTGACCATCAGCATCCAGGATTTCGACCTCATAGATTTTCTTCCCGTCTTCGTTTTCGAGTTCCGCTTCCTGGACCTCACCGGACACTTCCTGAAGCGCGATTTCAATGGCCTGCTGCATAGTGAGCCCCGTCGCCTCTGCGGTGCTTTGTGCCGATACCGAACCGACGACAGCTCCTGTAAGAACCAGGCCTGCCAGTGCGCCGAGCGCTGCGTTTTTCTTGTCCATGTTTTCTCTCCATCGTTTGTTGCTTGAAGGCTTTATTGCCTCCCGATGAGAACAACATGGGAGCCGCGCTTTGCTGGAAGATGCGGCGAAGTTTACAAATTTGTAAGCTGAGGATCTTGCGCAATCCAATCCAACTTTAGGTCGATATCTATCTGGCGAGCCACGTATTCGTTTTCCTTTCCTGTGTGTATAGGCGAATTTTTCGGGTTGCAGCGAACGTCTTGGAAACACGCTGCGACCCCAGGTATGGGCCCAGGCGCTTCAGGTCGGTTCTGGGCCGCCCGCTAATAATTGAAAAGTCAGCTTTCAGCGCATCGCTGCAATTGTGGCATCGCGCAGCATCGGTCAGAGTGGGCTCGGAGCGGTCATTCAGTGAAATCTGCTCAACGTCTACTTTGAGGACATTTCTGCCATTCACGAAAAAGCACCGCGGATTTGAGGCTTGGACGACTACGTTTAGGCCAGTGAGTAACTTCGCCGACACGTCTGACTTGTTTTCAACAAACTACTCGCGCAACATCTATGAACGTCCGGAACCAATTGGGAGGTTGGCATGACGGAGCTACGCGAAATTGGTAAGACAGGGATACGGGTTCCTCGCGTCGGGTTTGGATCGACAGGGTTGGGAAGTATTCCGGAAATCTATGGGTATGAAGTTGAGGAAGACCGCGCGATTGATACAATTCGGGCAATTCTTTCGCAGCCAAATGCGTTCTTGGACACATCCCGTTGCTATGCCATGGGGCGAAGTGAAGAGCGCATAGGAAAAGTCATTCGTGAGCTTGGCGGTTGGCCGGAAGGGCTGGTGCTTTCCACCAAAGTCGACCGGGATATGGAAACCGGTGCCTTTGATGCATCTCAGGCACGTAGGTCATTCGAGGAAAGTCTTTCGGCCCTAAGCGTCGACAGCGTCGATATACTCCACGTCCATGATGTCGAATATGCAAATGACCTATCTGAGGTCAAAGGACTAGGTGGCGCGATTGAAGAGTTGTTTCGTATCAAGGAGGAAGGTCTAGCAAAGGCGGTCGGAATCGCAGCGGGACGTATCGACTTGATGATGCCAATTTTGGAGGGTTGGGATTTTGACGTGGTCCTGACACACAATCGGCATACGCTGGTAAACGACAACGCGGCACCTCTGATAGAACTTGCGAAATCACGAGGCGTTTCGATATTGAACGCAGCTCCTTATTCCGGAGGTGCACTTGCCCGAGGCAGCGCGATCCATCGATTTTATGTCTATCGACCTGCAGATGATGATGTACTTGCGCCAATACGTGCTGTTGAAGAGGTATGCGGTCACTACGATGTCCCAGTCGGGGCGGTCGCGTTGCAACACTCTTTGAAAAATGACGACATCACTTCGACGATTTGCGGAGTGACATGGCCTCAGCATGTTCAACAGGCGATGGAATGGGCAGAGTGGTCCATCCCTGATGGTGTTTGGGAAGAACTAGCCCAGCTCGGGATATCTTCGGAGGATCCAGAGGCTTAGAGTCAAATCCCGGAGGGCGAAGTATCGCAAACAAGATGGAAGACCATTTGAGACTTGATAAGGTGCTTAGACCGATTTTCGAAAAGGAAACGGTGTCCTCAGTACCTGCTAGTCTCGGCAAGGCTAAAAAGTCAAAGGGATCAATATGATTGCATTACTATTTGCGTTGTTCACATGCGCTTTGGGACTCGCTTACTATAAACTCGTCCGACTTTCATACGCCCTCTTCGTAGTTACGCTTTTGGCGAGCGTTTATTGGCTTAAATTTCATGCAACAACGCCGCTTTCAATCCAACTGTGAGATCGTTCCATGTCACCTGAATTTGCCCGAAATATGAACGCGCTTGGTGCCCTGGCTGTCTGCCTCGTGTTGGTTCTTGCATTCTATTTTCAACTAGTTCTCTACGAATTACCCTGTCCGCTATGTCTATTGCAGCGTGTCGGTTTCGTGGCCGTGGGGTTTGGGCTAGGGCTAAATCTGTTATGGGGCACGCGTGCAAGAAACTACGGAATCGTCCTTGTGGCAGCAATATTCGGTATCAGCGTTTCGATCCGCCAAATCCTACTGCACATAGTGCCTGGCACCGGGCACTATGGGTCTCCGGTTCTTGGTCTGCATTTTTACACTTGGGCCGGCATAGCCTTCGGATTGATAATACTCGGGACCGCGGTGATGCTTGTCTTTGAAAAGCAATATGATCTAGCCGCGGACGTTAGGGCATCGGAACGGTTCGGTGGAAGCAAGTTGGCCAAAACCGCGTTCATGTTGATCTTAGCTTTGGGAGCCGCCAACGCAGGCTCAGCTCTATTGGAGTGCGGGCCAGGTATTTGCGACGATCCGCCAACAGACTACAAATTTTTGGATAAGCTTGAGTAAGCAAGGGAAACTTAGGTCGAGGTGCGAGCTTGTGCGTAGTTTTTCTGGTATTTCGCCGCCCAAAATCAAAGAAGAAATTCAGAGGCGATCTCTCGCTTTATTTTGATCGCAAGCAGTTACCAACAAGGAAATTTACGACTACCAACCAACTAAAGGGTCACTGTTTTGTCAGGTGACTGCATTGGGATCTAAGTAGTCGTTTGCTGCAATCCACGTGCGTGTCTGCCATAGTGTTTAACCAACGTACTGTAACATGACACCTTATGCTATGCCTTGCTCGATATTGAGCTTTGTGTGGGATGAATAGTGCCCCCTTTTCTCTATAACTAAATTTATTTTATTCTTAACAGGAGTTTGCGGGTATAGTTGTACTGACTTCGCGTCCGCCACCACGCGTAAGAAAAACAAACGCAATACATTGAAAAATATGTGATTTTCCGCAAGCTCATTGAGGCCGTTAGCTCCTGGATTGTTTGCGGCACTCTATAGCTTCTCTAAAGCGCAGTGCGGGGTTGAACTAGTGTAGCTTGCAGGAGAAACCTCTGCCGATTTGCCGAAATCGAATTTGCCAACTGTATATGTTGGCCCAAACAACCGACTCAATACCTATGGAAGAGCAGAAGACCGTGGTATTCTGGAAGCAACTCTTGGATACCATGGAACGCAAGGTGAATGGCCAACGCAAGTCGACGGAACATGGAGGTGCAAGTAATATCGAAGTAAATACACTGTCTAAGTTCATGATCGATGGGTTTTGCCAGAATCAGCGACAGCGTTCCACGGGAGGTCTTTCGTCTAAATCACCACGACCTTTTTGTAGGTTACGCCAGTCAGAGAATTCGGGCCGTTTGCTTTCAAGTGTTTGCGCGCGGCAGTCAAAAGAGCCGCCGTTGAAAAATGCTCTCGGAGCGCCTCTAAGTCCAAAGTGGTCGGGTCAACTTTGTCGATTTCCCATTTTAAATCAATCTCTTCGAGATAATATGAGTCATGTTGAGAGGCCGGACTGGCGCTTCCAAGTATCTCGCCTGTGTTGGAGTCGATGAGAAACGACTTCGTTTGCCGCTCTTGAGTTTGTGCAGGCTTTTCCGATTGCCCAAAATTGTGGGCAGCTTCACCGAGTGCTTTGCTGACCGACTGTTGCGTCGAGTTTGCGTCGGTCTCCATATCCTTGAAGAAACTTTCAACCAGTTTCAGAAGATCTCTCAATGGCTTCGTATCGCTTAGGCGCGTTGATCGGCATTGAGCCGCGTGGCTTTTCAGATGTTCAGCAAATCGTTTGGCCTTTTGAAAATCATATTTTGACGAAAGGTTTTCAGGCATCCGATCTTTGGCTTCAATCAACGCTTTATGCCTGTCAATTAAATCACCATTGGACTCCTTTACCGCTGAAAGGACTGCATCAAAATCAATCGCGAAAATGTTGTTTCCTGGCGCCATCTGGCATGTCTCCTTGTTCTTTTCCGATTGGCAGACTCCATCTCCACCATTGTCTCAAGTTTTTAGATTTAGAAATAGACGGTTAGGCCAGTTCGGCCAGTGCCGTGTCGATCCGGGACAGCATCGGGGATTGGCCCGCGGTTTCAACGATGACGCGGGCTTTGCTCAAGTGTTGTACGGCCAGTTGCTTCTTCTTGCGGGCTTTGTAGAGCAACCCAAGGATCATGTCACAGCGGGCGATATAGTGTCCTTTGTCGTCGAATTGAGGGTTGCTGCGGACCTCGTCCAGCATCGCAACCAGTTTCTTTTCGCCAAAGAACAGCACCCAAAGGATTGAGCGGAAGTTCCGAAGAAAGACGCCAGCTGACGCACCACCCTCACCGGTCAGGATGGCAAGATACATTTCGCATAGGAACAGACGCGCCCAATCGGCCGACACTTTAGTGCCTTCGTCCGTGCGTTTTTGAACGGCACGCTCGATCTGCCGTAGCCCGTCAGCGATGCGTCCCTTCAGAGCGTAGGCTACCCCGAGCATCGTTGCCGGGCCCATGGTGAACAGGGTCCAGCCGTGTTCATTGCAATTGGCAATATGGGCCTCAATGATTTCGATCGCGCCGGGTGTTTCCGTAGGCACCATGGCGGATACGCGGGCGGCCTCGGCGATGGCGCGTTCGAACTCGACTTTTGAAGCCTTGTGCGCCTCTTCCGCGATGGCCAGCGCCTTTTCGTGGTCATCGGCGACCATGGCGATCAGGGCTTTCATCGCTGTGCCATAGCCCAAAGCCCTTGGGTCGTTGGTCTTTTTGCCCAGCGCAATCATCTTGTCTGCAGTGGCGTGCGCGCGGGCGACCCGTCCGCGGGTCAGTTCGTTCCAACCTATGGTGGCGAGGTAGAAGTTCTGGATATAGGCGTCGTCGATCTTTTCCAGCTCGGCCTCGATCACGCGCGCTTTGGCTTCGAATTCGGCGTTTGAAATCGGGGAGAAATAGATCGACACCGAAAGCTCATTCACCATGGCATAGGCCCGTGAGGCCGGATCGCCCAGACGTTCGGCCATGGCGGTAAGATCCTGTTGCACCCAGTGGGCCTCGCGGTATTTGCCATTACAGACAAGACAGGACACGTAGTGGTGCAGGAACAGCGCGTGATGAGAGCTGTCGCCCACCTGCTCAAGGATGGGGCGTACGGACCCGGCAAGGTCAATGATCGTTTTGACCCTGAGCGAGATGTTCGAACACAGCGCAAAGCTGGCCAGAAACGCGGCGAATTCGGGCTTTGAGGCGCAGTCCGGGTCGCTTTCATAGAGGGCGTAGGCTGCCGTGTAGTAATTGTTGGCCTCATCCAGCGAATAGACGCCCAGAGACTTGTCCCCGGCCATCGCCGTATATCGAAACGCTTTGTCGGTCTGGTCCGTCTGGCCGTAGTGGTAGGCCAACATTTCGGCCACTTCCTGCAGGCGGTTTGCGTTGCGCAGGACCAGACACTCAGCCACTTCCAGATGCAGGCCCGCGCGGCGGGTGGCGACAAGGCTCTGATAAACGGCATCGCGCAGCAGAACATGCTTGAACACGTAGTCCGAGGAGTTTTCGTCGCGATACAACACGTCCTGAGCCTGAAGTCGCTGCAGGGCGTCACCGGTTTCAGCAGGGTCTTTGGCCAGTTGTGAGAGCAGACCCGGATCAAACCGTCGCCCAATTACGGCGGCGGCTTGCAGCAGGTCCCGATCCTCGGTCGACAGGCGGTCAACGCGGGCGGTCAGCAGGTTCAGCATGCTGGCCGGCAGGTCGGCTTGCGCCATGTCGATATCCAGATGCGCCTCGGCCGCGTCGACCCGAAGGCTGCCTTGCTCCAACATGTAGGTCAGGATTTCTTCGCCAAACAGAGGGTTACCACCGGCACGTTCGGCCAGTTGCTTGTCCAGCCCCGCAGGCAGAGTGGTTACGCCCAGTCGGTTGCGCGCCAGGTTGGCGAAATCTTCGGTCACCAGCGGTTTCAGTGCGATGGTCCGAACCTTGTCGTCGTCGCGCCACGCAGGTGTGTATTCCGGGCGGTGCGTCTGGATCAGCAGCAGGTTGGTCAGGTCCGACCGGTTGACGATGCCCTGCAGCAACTCCTCCGAGGCGCTATCGATCCAGTGGCTGTCTTCGATGAACAGGATCACGGGCTGCTTGGCGCATCGCGCCTTAAGCAGTTCAGGCAGTAATTCACGGGTGCGAAGGCCAATGAGAACGCCGTCAAGCCCGTCCAATGCGTCCGGAGGGGGCGTCAGGCCAAGCAGGTTCATCAGCAGGCCTAGGTTCTGTTGAGAAAAGCACTCCCAAGCCTTCAGGCCGGTTTCGATCTTGTAGGCGATGCGGGTTGGGTTGTCCTGATCCTTGATGCGGAAACCGGTTCGGACAATCTCGATGATTGGTAGGAAGGGAACCTGCTGCCGATCCGCAAAACAATAGCCAGTCAGGACGTCAATCTGACCGCGGGGCAGGCGGTTTAGGAATTCGAACACAAGCCGGGTTTTGCCCAAGCCTGGTTCCGCCACCAGATCCACCACCGAAACGCCGTTGCGCGCCTGAGCCAGCGCATCGGCCAATTGAGTCAGTTCGCTGTCGCGCCCCACATAGGTACTGAGACCACGCGCGACTGAGGCATCAAATCGCGAGGCATCGGCCCGTACGGATTGTAGTTGCCACAGTTTCTGAGGGGCAGCGAGACCTTTGAGCTGATGTTCCCCATCAAAGCGCAGCTCAGTCACCCATTCGACAAGGCTGCGGGTCTTGTCGCAGATCAGCGTACCACCCGAGGGTGCCAGGTTTTCGATGCGCGAGGCCATGTTGACCGTGCTTCCCACCGCTGTTGCAGGCCCGTCCGCGCCCTGTACGGCGGCCATCAGAACCGTGCCGGAACTGATGCCGACTCGCATCTGAGGGCGCACACCAAAGCGGGCCTCGATCTTTTGGGCGGATGCGCGGAAAGCGTGATGAATGGCGTCGGCGGCGCGGCAGGCCCGTTCGGCCGGGTCCTCTAGCGCGTCAGGGATGCCGAACAGCGCCATGATGCTGTCCCCGGCAAAATCGCGGACCGTGCCGCCATGCTGTGATACCGCACCCGAGAGGGTGTCGTAGACCAGACGCACAAACTCCAACGCTTGTTCTTCGTCCAGTTTCGAGACGATCGACGTATAGCCAACCATATCCGCAAACAGGACCGAGACCTGGCGCCGCTGCCCCAGATCGCCCTGTTGTTGTGAAGATATGACCCCGCCGTCCTGCATTACCACCGGAGTGATACAGCAGCAAAGCACGCGCCGCCAGCCGTTGCGGACATGTTGGTGTGATTGGCCTGTGAAATGTACGCGAAAATGTCACGCAGAGACGCGCGGATGCCCGCAGCCCTGTGACCAGACTGCGGGGCGTGGACTTACTTGAACACGTCCACCAGATCCGAGACGCTGACGCCTTCCTTGATCTCTTTTAGGCGGGCAAAGATCAGAGCGATGGTGATGCTGAGCCAACCATAGGCAATCGCGTTGAGTGCGGCCTCGAAGAAGGCCCATGGACCCAAAGATGCTGTTGGATCAGCAATTCCGGAGAACCCGAACGCAGCTGCGAAAACAAATGTTACTACCATGACGACCAGCACAATACATAGACCCATCAGGATCAGCGCGCCGATGATGGGCCAACGGTAGTTCTTGGTCAGAGTCGCGCTGCGTCCCATCGCGCCGAACCCGGCCCTGTCGATCACAATGGCCGGTACGATGACGGAGAATACGGCGTAGATCCAGATACCCGGCACGACCAGAAAAACAAGTCCGATAAAATACAAGATCGTGGTTACGATCGACAGAACTGCAATGGCAGGCAGGTTGACGACAGCCGCCGAGAAATAACTGCCAATACGCGCCGCGCGCCCCAATTTTGCGTCATAGGCGAACTGTATTATCACGGCCGTGGTGACGGCATATGCGAGCAATGTGATCAGAGCCGACACGATCACACCAGAATAGAAGGCGGTATTGTCGAAACCGGCGGTGCCAATGTCATCGAGAGACTGCCCCACCGCATAGTTGTTCACTATGACTTCGATCAGCGCCGGAATGAATCCCAGCAGAAGCACAAGGTGGATCTTTTTGAAAAAGATCGAAAACGTCTCGCCGACAATGGCGCCGACGCCAAGAGGCATGTGAGCCTCGGGGTATTCGGAGTTGGCTGTATCTGTCATTTTTTGTTCCAAACTACTTTTGTGTTCTGTCTCTGATAGAGCCTTTAGAACGGGTTCATCCTCAAGACGAGTTTCGTTTTTCTGCTTCTCGCTTGGGTAAATCTGCAACAGGCGTGGTTAGCCTTGTTTCTCTGCCTCGGCGTGGAATTTATCGGCGCGTTTGTCGCCAAACAACTGGCGCTGTTCCAGAAAGGCGCGTTGTGCTTTGTAGAAGGCCTCGAGAAAGGCAAGCTGGTCTTCTGGTCGTACCGCATCGGCATAGTCGATCTTGCGCCGGACCTGCTCGACAATTGCGGCCATGATTTCCTTTTTCCGTTTGTGTGCCTCGGGCCCGGTCGCGCGTGCTGCGCCGCGCAGAAACCCTTCGAGGGTCTGCAACTCGAACGCGCCGTAATGTTCCAGCTGATGGGTCAGAAACTGGAACCGGGGCTGGGTCGCGGTGGCGGGTTTGATCGCTTTGGACATATCGGGTAGCAGGATCGGCTTAGGCAGGTGGATCACATAGGTGCCTGCGATAATGTCCCCCAACCGCTGGCTGCGCTTGTTGAACACCGGCACCGCAACCACGCCCAGTATCCAGGCCAGCGAGATCAGAGACGGGATCAGAGCCTCGGCATTCAGGGTCAGAACCAGCGTGCCAGGCAGGAAAATCTCGGCCTCTTTCATCAGGTTGCGAACGACAAGCGATTGCGTCGTCAGCGCTTGACCATCTGCCGAGACAACCTTGATCTTCATCATGCGCTTACCGATGGTCTGGCCGTTCCACACCAGCTCGGACGCAGCGTAGTAGGGGATGCGGATGATGAAGAACAGCATCGCAGCAACGGCCACCAGCGCCTCGGGCGGGACAACGTCGATGGCCAGCAAAAGCAAGAAGAGGGCGATGGCACCCACCCCGGTGATCAAGATATCAGCGAATTGGGCGGCCATACGCACGCCCACACCCGCAACCCGGAAATAGAGCGGCACACCTTCGGGGGGCAGTAGGCGGTCGAGCTTGGGTTGCGTCATGACCGCTTCCTTCCGCCCATGCAGAACCACAGCAACCACAGCGCGCCGATCCCCCAGCCGATGGCGATGCGCGTGGTGCGGTCCTGTACCAACTGCCGGCCGAAGCCTTCCAGCAGCGCAGCAACCACCAGCATCATGGCGGCGATCAGCGCCAGTTTCACTGCGTCATGCCCGGCGGCCCGCAATGCCGCGCGGCGTGTGAGCTGGCCGGGGAACAGTACGGCAAGGCCCAGTTTCAAACCGCCCGCGCCTGCGATGCAAATCGCCGACAGCTCGGTCACGCCGTGGACCGACAGCCAGCCAAACAGGTCCCAGCCCAATCCCCGATCAATGTGTAGTGCGTAAAAAACGCCCAAAATCAATCCGTTATAGAACAGCAAAAGAACCGTTGGCGCACATAGGAACGCCCCCAATCCGAATACAAAGATCGCGATGCGCGTGTTGTGCGAGAACAGGTAAGTGGCGAAAGCCCCCAGACCGGAGCCGTCCTCTTCTCCGTAAATGACCGAGCGCAGGTAGTCCGTGCTGGCGTCCGGCCCGCGCCCTCCGGCCAGTTCGGTGGGCATGAAGACAAAGAACCATTCGGGATTGTCGAAGTAGAAGAAATACCCGGCGATAGCGCCAGCCGCCATGCAAAGAAACCCCAGAAGGGTGACGCGCCAGGAGGACCGCATCGCTTGTGGCCCACCGCTGGTCAGGAACTTGCGGATGATCCCGCCCAGCCGCTGTTGCGGAGCGTAGACACTCAGATAGGCGCGGCTTGTCAGCGCCTCGAGATACTCCAGCAACCCGCGATCCAATGAGATTTCGCGCGCGATGGATAGTGATGTTGTGGCCTGCCGGTAGAGGTCGGCCAGATCACGCGCCTCTTGAAAGCTCATGCGGTGCAGGCCCTGACCTTCGGCCTTGTCAACGAGATCGGACAAGCGTCTCCAGTCGCTTTCGCGTTCCTGCCGGAACCGGGTCGAGCGGATCAGATCAGCATCAGACATCAGATCATCTCTCGCGCTTTGATTTCCAGATAGGTCGAGATCAATCGCGCCGAGATCTCGCCAGGTTCGGCGTCAATCACTGTCACACCGATCTGTTGCAGCCGTTCCAGCACAAGGCGACGTTCGCGCAGAAGCTGCCCGGTCGAGACGGTCTCGGCCACGTCGTTCATGTCCTGTGGGGCCGTGTTGACCTGCGCCTCGAGGATCGGATCACGCAGGGTGACGAAAACGATCAGGTGCCGCTTGGCCAGCGCGTTGATGTTCTCGACCATCAATTCGGCTGAGGTGGTATCGACGAAATCCGAAAACACGATGATCAGACTGCGCTTCGGGGTGCGCCCGTTCAGCTCGGTCATAGCGAGGGTGTGGTTGGTCTCGACGCTTTCATATTGCAGCTCGGCCGTGCGGCTGCGCAGTCGGGTGAACGCCGCGCGGCCCGGTTCGGGGGGTAGGAACATGCGCGGCTTGGCGTCATAGGCATAGAGCCCGACCAGATCCCCCCCGATGGCTGCGGCCCAGGCGGTAGCAAGTGCCGCGGTGATGGCATGGTCGATCTTGGGCAGGCCCGCAATCTCCTCGCGCATCTGATAGCCGTTGTCCAAGGCGACGATGACATGGTGGTTGCGCTCGGCCCGAACCTCTTTGGCGACCAAAGACCGATGCCGCGCGGACCGCTTCCAGTCGATTGAGTTCGCATCCATGCCGGGGACGAAATCCCGCAATTGGTGAAATTCGGTGCCCTCGCCGATGGCGCGGTTTTCCTTTACGCCGAACAGCCGCGATTGAACCGTCGTCGAAATCTCACCCGATTGCACCCGGCGGATGTTGGGTACGACGGCCAGTTCAAGACCAAAGGCGAGTTTCGGGACGAATTCTAACAGTTTGAACCTGGAAGACCAGCTGAGCCATAGATGCGAGAGGCGCCATTTTCCCCGGCGAATGGCGCGAAACGGAATACTCACCTGACCGCTGGACAGGTCGAACCGGGCAGGTCCTTCGATCCCTTCGGGCCAGTGTACTTGCCCGGTCATGCCCGAGGTCACAGGGGTTACAGTCAAGGCGATCTCATCCTGTTCGCCCACGAAGATATCACCCAGCGGCTCGACCGAGACAGAACGGCGGCGCGGCCAGGACAGTAGCAGGTCACCTACGGCCAGCACGCACAGAACCACCCACGGCACCCCGGCTACGGTGCGGGTTGCTTCGCCCATGACAACGGCGACCAGTGACAGGCCAAGCGCCACGCAGGCCGCCACCAGCAATATGCGCGAGGGACGGATCAGCGGGGGGCCTCGATCTGGTTGAGGATGTTCTCCAATACCTGCTGAGGCCCGCGGCCTTCGATTTCGGCGGCGGGGGACAGAACGATGCGGTGTTGCAGCGCGTGGATGATCAGTGTTTTGACGTCATCAGGAATGGCAAAATCGCGCCCGTTCAGCGCAGCCGTTGCACGGGTCGCCCCGGCGATGGCATCCGCAGCGCGGGTCGAGGCCCCAAAGGCGATATCCGCGCTTTCCCGTGTGGCGCGCACAAGACGCAGAATGTAGGCGAGAATATCGTCATCCAGCACGATCTCATCAATCAACTGCCGGGCCGTTGCCATCGTCGGGGCATCCAGCAGAGGGCGCACTGTTTGCGTTGCTCCCAGGGGATCCAGCGGTGCATTGGCGTGTTTGCGCAGGATCGACAGTTCAACATCCTTGGGCGGGAAGCTCAGGTTTACCTTGAACAGGAAACGGTCCAACTGCGCCTCTGGCAGCGGGTAAGTGCCTTGTTGTTCAATCGGGTTCTGGGTGGCAACAACGATGAACTCGGACCCCAGCGAATGGTCGGTGCCGTCGATGGTCACCATGCGTTCGTTCATCGCCTGCAGCAAGGCGGCTTGGGTCTTGGGCGGCGCGCGGTTGATCTCATCGGCCAGCAGGATCTGGCTGAAGACGGGGCCTTTGGTCAGAACAAACTCGCTGGTTTGGAAATTGTAGATTGAGGTGCCCAGAACGTCGCCGGGCATCAGGTCAGGCGTGAACTGAATGCGCCCGAACTCAAGGTTCAGTGCCCCTGCAAAGCTGCGCGCCAGCAGCGTCTTGGCGGTGCCCGGAGGCCCCTCAAGCAGCACGTGGCCGCGCGCAAACAGCGCCGTCAGCAGTAGATCGACCGCCTCTTCCTGGCCTTGCACAACTTTACCGATCTCAGCCCTGAGGCTTTCGGCATGGGAAAACAATTCATCAAGCTTCATCGGCAAGTTGCTCCAGTATCAACTCAAATTGATCCACATAGGGAATGGCATGTTCCGGCCCCAGATGCGGGGGAAGTGCGCGGATAGATGCGATCAGATCTTCCAGTTTTGCGGTCAGGTCCGGTTTTCGGGCGCGAATATAGGTGAGGTACGCGTCTTCAGGCGTGCCGCGCAGGGCGTGCGAGGTACCGAACACCGACGCCGCGCGCGCGCGCAGGCGGGTGTCGATGAAATCCGACAGCAGTGCCCCGTCCTGATCGGTCATCCGCATCAGCCGCGCACGGACCCGATTGGCAGTTCGTTTGCCTGACCCGAGACCCAGCGACAGATCAGCAACCGGCCCGCTGCGCACCCCGCCGCGCCAGACCGCGAGGGCCAGTAGAAGACCTGCGCCGATCCACAGGGTCAGGAAAGGTGGTTCGAACAGGCGTTTCAGGTCGTCCCAGGTGCGTTCGCGTGCGACTTGCTGTTGCGGGTCAGTCAGCCAGTTGCGGTCGCTATAGTCGATGATGATCCGCTTCTCGCCCGCGATCTCGGGCAGCACTTGCGCCGCGATCCGGGCATTGTCGCCCAGAACCAGCCCATGGTTGTTCAACAAATCCGGGTCGGACAGAACATGGACCTTCTGCTGCTCACCATCGCCCGGCAGTGGGCAAAGGCCCAGAACCATAGCGCCCTGACGGCCCACCAGCGGCTCGCAGCCTTGTCCGTCAAAGACCTGCGCCGCGTAGAGGCGGGCGGTCAGCGCATCGTCAGAGGCCACGTCAAAGTCAGTGAACGGAACTCGGGCCGAGCGGATTGTGCCGACATTCGAACCAACGATCCCATGCAGAACCGCCTCGGTCCCTTCTTCGGGGGACAATAGAATAGGGTGCCCCAACCCGGTCAGCCTCAGGCCCGAGCGCCATTTGGGCAAGATCACAAGGCTTGGAGTCGAGAGCGCCTTGTCGCGGATCACGTCCAGAGTCTGATCGAACTCATCCGGTTGCAGCAGCAGTTCGTCTTTGGTCTGCGCGCGTGCGCGGTCTTTGCCCGGCTGAGTGTCATAGATGGGCTGGATCAAAAGGCCGATGGTGCTGCGGTCCAGCGGCCAGCCTCCGGTAAAGGTTTGCGCGGTGTGGCCTTGATCGCGCAGCCACAGCTCTAGCCCGTCGAACCCAGTCGAGGAGTCGCGCAGCGCATATTGTCGACCCGCCATCACATAAAGGAATATGCCGATGCACAGCGCGCCGATGATGCCAAAGATGATCCAGTCGACCCGGACCCGCTCGGGTGCTGCAATATTGGCGGTATCGCTCATGCGCGAACCTCGCGCAGGATGGGGCAGATGCGTGCCAGCAGCGCGTTGAAGTCGGGATCGCTGATGGAGCGGTGGCCGAAATGCACCCGTTCACTTTCCAGCACCAGCGCACGTAAATCGGGGATGTACCAGAGGCTCTGCGGTAGGCTGCGCAGCGCCTCGCGATGGGTCCAGCTGCGCTTGAACAAAACCTCATTGGCGCTGAGGCAACGGGTCAGGACCAGTTGCGCCAATCCAACGACGGCCTGGTTGCGATCCTCCTGCCTTAGAATGGTGTCCAGATCGGGCAATTCCTCATCCGTCTCTGCCGTGTCCACTGACGGCTTTCCGGCGCGCTTTGCGTTGCCCGCCCCTGACCGGAAAGAAACTGACGTTCGGCCCACGCTGAGGTACAGGATCCATGCCAACACGGCCAGAACCAGTGCCGAGACGATCCCCATCGTCCAGTTGGTATCAAGCGAGACGGTTTGAGACTCTTCGTCAGGTGTGGGTGAGAATTTGGTGTCCAGCGGAGGTGCCGGTTGGGTGGGGTCAAAATACACTACATCCGTGTCAATCCCGCGATAGCGAACGGCCTTTAGATAGTCCTGCCCCGAGGGGCTAAGCTCGGTTGGGGAAAGCGCTTTCTCTTGCGCTGTCACCAGTGTGGGAGCGCAGAAAAGAAACGATAGAAATAAGGCCGTCAAAAAACGCATTGGGCTATCGTTAGTTCACTCTCGTCATGCATGCAATCGGCAGAATGCGCTTCGCGCATGGATTGACCACGGCGGGCACGCGACCCGTGTTTGTCGCGCCCATGTGGCGATTTCATGACAGGTTTTTAGAGCGGGGTCAGGTGTGACTATTCGGGCTCTTCCGCATAGAGACCAAGCTCATGCCTGCGCTGGTGGAACCGCGCAACCCGATCGACGATCTCATCACTGGAAACAGCGATCACGAAGGACAGAAGCGTCTCAAGCAAAGCAATTGTCGAGACCGACGAGGGGAAGAATTGTGGCGTGTCCGCAGACAGAACAAACCCGTGCTGTGCGTTCAGGATTACTGGGCTGGCCGGGCTGTCCGAGATGCCAACGACCGTCATACCCTGCTGGCGCGCCAGCTTGATCGCCTCGATCACTTCGGTCCGATAGGGGTGGCAGGTGATCGCAATCAGCACGTCCTGTTCATCCGCCCAGGCCAGATCATCCACCGGGGTTGAGCCCGAACGGGGGATGGCATGAAACTGCTTCATGCCGGTCGAGGCGAGATAGGTGAAGTTGCGGGCGTTCGAGTTGTTTACCCCGACGCCCAGCGTAAAGATCTGGCGGCAATTCCAGATATCTTCGGCGGCTGCCTGCAGTTGTTTGGCGTCGATCCTGGCAAAGGTCTCTTCGATATTGCGGATCGCTGCGCCGATCATGTCGGCGTAAAGCCCGCCCAACTCGCCGGACTTGCCGATGTCCTGAAGCCACCGGGCGCGGTCAGGAAATGAGACCGATCCTTGTCGGATCGCCTGTCGGAACGGGGCGCGAAAATCCTCGTAGCCTTCAAAGCCGACTTGTCGCGCCATGCGGACAAAGGTGTTGGGTTTGACATTGGCGGCTTCGGCAATTTCACGCACGGTCGAGACACCGACATCTGTGGGGTTCTCCAACACATAGCGCGCGGCCTTTTGGGCCTCGGGTGTCAGGGCCTCCCATTCCTCGGCCAGACGGTCGAGAACGATTGATGATACATTTGTGTCATTCATTGTTGACCGTGGTACACTTGTGAAATTAGCCTGTCGAGCAGATTCGCACACTGGGCGCACCAAGATGGTCGAAAACGCCGGTATGTGGCCCCCGAAACACCTCTGCCGACCTGCGGCGCATTTGAGGAGACTACTGGATGAGTTTGCCTGACACAATGAAGGCGATGGTGACCATGGGTCACGGCGGGTTGGAGCAGATGGTGCTGCATGAAAACTGGCCCCGCCCGGAGCCCGCTGCGGGTGAGGTGTTGATCAAGGTTGCCGCCTGCGGGCTGAACAACACGGATGTGAACACACGCTCGGGCTGGTACTCCAAGACCGTCACAGATGCGACCACGGGCGGTGCGTTTGAAGAGGTGGGCGAGGATGACCCAACCTGGGGCGGCGCGCCCATCACTTTCCCGCGCATTCAGGGTGCCGATATTTGCGGTGAAATCGTTGCCGTCGGTGCGGGCGTGGATGCTGCGCGCGTTGGCCAAAGGGTGATCACCGATGGCTGGCTGCGCGACCCGGACGATCCAGAAAACATGGATAAAACGGGCTACTACGGGTCCGAACGGGATGGCGGTTTTGCTGAATACGCAACGACGCTGGCCGTCAACGCGGTGCCGATCACATCAAACCTGTCGGATGCCGAACTGGCGACCTTCTCCTGTTCCTATTCCACGGCCGAGGGCATGCTGACCCGGGCAAATGTCACGGACAAAGACACGGTTCTGGTGCCGGGAGCCTCTGGTGGTGTTGGTGGCGCACTTGTGCAGCTGGCCAAGCGGCGTGGCGCGCGGGTGATCGCGTTGGCGTCCGAGGCGAAACACGCCGATGTTGCCGCTCTGGGTCCAGATATGATCCTGCCGCGTGCGCCGGAAAATCTGCGTGCTGCGCTGGGCGATCAGAAGATCACCGTGGTGGCCGACGTGGTCGGTGGTCCCTACTGGGCGAAGCTGATCGACATTCTGGAACGAGGTGGGCGCTACACCTGTTCGGGTGCCATCGCTGGCCCGATGGTCGAATTTGACCTGCGTACGTTCTACCTGCGCGATCTGACCTTCACAGGCTCAACTGTGATTGACCCGCAGGTCATGCAGAACCTTGTGAAGTACCTTGAAGCGGGTGAGATCAAACCGGCCTTGGCAGCCACCTATCCGCTTGAGGAGCTTCGGGAAGCGCAAGCTGCGTTCATTGCCAAGCAACACACCGGCAATATCGTGGTGATCCCATGACCTTGGATGATGTGCTGCAGGCCGCGTATTTGGTGCATCAAACGCACCCTGATCTGTCCGCCTTTGGCGCGTGGCCGTCTGACCTGTCGGCGGTAGAACTTGAGCCGAACCATATCCCTGCTGCGGATCAGGTGCGCGAGTTGACCCTTCCAGGAAGTGCTGTGACGCAGGCTTTGGTCGAGGCGATCAAGGCGACTGCGCATTTGGCCCAGTGGAAACACACCTACACGGTGGAGGAGGTCGGTGCCGAGTTCCTCAGCCGCTATGGCTACTACGAATTGTTCGGCCCGACCGGTCATTTTCATTCAACCCAGCTGCGCGGTTATGTCGGCTATTGGGGGCCGGGTCTGGCCTATGACTGGCACAGCCATCAGGCGGAGGAGCTTTACCTGACGCTGGCTGGGGGTGCTCTGTTCAAAGTCGATGGGGATGAGGCGTTTGTAGCCGAGGGTCAGACCCGCAGTCATGAAAGTTGGCAAAGCCACGCGATGACCACGACGGATCAGCCGATCCTGACCTTTGTGCTTTGGCGCGGCGAAGGGATGGGCGATCTGCCCAGAATGAATGCAGCATGAAGATCACCCGGATCCGCGTGTTTCAAACCGGGCTGCCCTATGTCGGCGGGGCCTATGTCTGGGGCGCGGGGAATGCCATCGAGACGGCCACGGCCTCGGTCGTGGTCATCGACACGGATGCAGGCTTGCAGGGTTGTGGTGAGTTCACGCCCTGCGGCGAGAACTACATGGTCGCGCATTCCGAAGGCGTTGTCGCGCTGGCACGACTGGTCGCGCCGCACTTGCTGGGGGAAGACCCCCGTCAGGTTGGCCGGATCGAGCAATTGATGGATCATCTGGTGCAGGGGCATGGCTACGCGAAGGCTCCGTTCGATGCGGCTTGCTGGGATATCCTCGGGCGGGCCTGTGATCAGCCAGTCTGGATGCTGCTGGGTGGAAAGCTGACCGATGGCGCGCCCATGTACCGGGTCGCGCCGCAAAAAGCGGTAGATGAGACCGTGGCCGAGATGAATGCCTATCGCGATCAAGGCTACCGACAATTTCAGATCAAGGTCGGGGGAGACTGGGTCACCGATATTGACCGTATTCGCACCACGGTTCCTTTGCTGCAGCCGGGCGAAAAAGCGATGGCGGATGCCAATCAGGGCTGGCGCGTCGACAATGCAATCCGGGTGGCGCGCGCGACGCGGGATCTGGATTTCATCCTCGAACAGCCCTGCCGCACCTATGAAGAATGTCAGCAGGTCCGCCGTGTCGCCGAACAGCCGATGAAGCTGGATGAATGCGTGACGGGTATCCACATGGCGCAACGGATTGTCGCCGACCGTGGGGCCGAGATCTGCTGTCTGAAAATCTCGAACCTCGGTGGGCTCAGCAAGGCGCGGCGGGTGCGGGACTATCTGGTCGAAAACCGTATACCCGTGGTCAGCGAAGACACCTGGGGAGGTGAAATCACAAGCGCGGTCGTGGCGCATTTTGCGGCATCGACCCCGCCCGAGTATCTTCAGAACACGACTGACCTGATGAACTACAACATTCGGTCGACCGGAATTGGCGGCCCGGAGTCTCGGAATGGCAAGCTCTATGCTTCGGATACGCCTGGGTTGGGGGTGACGCCGGATTTTGAAAGCCTCGGCGCACCGGTAGAGGAGTTCCGCCTGTGAGAGACCAAGCCAAAGCAACCCAGATGATTGACGACGCGCGCGTACGAGTGACTCGGTTTGACTTTGCCCCCGGCGCTGAAACCGGCTGGCACCGCCATGCGATGGACTATGTGATCACCGCCGTCACCGATTGCCACATGCGTTTGGAATTGCCTGATGGAACGGTCAATGAGGTGACAGTGCCTGCCGGAACATCCTACCGCCGGGACCAAGGGGTCGAACACAATGTGATCAACGCGGGGGACCAGCCCATGTCCTTTGTCGAAGTGGAACTGAAATGAAGATCACTCGACTATCGGTTTTTCAGGTCGATCTGCCGCTGGAGCATCCCTAT
Source organism: Ruegeria sp. CK3 (assembly GCF_056536565.1). Lineage (NCBI taxonomy): Bacteria > Pseudomonadati > Pseudomonadota > Alphaproteobacteria > Rhodobacterales > Roseobacteraceae > Ruegeria > Ruegeria sp. CK3. The sequence continues at coordinate 266,279 of NZ_JBQFPV010000006.1, read as the reverse complement.
TGGCTGTCTGGTGGTCGGCTGAAGTTTGAAAATCTCGACGCAACGATTGTGAAGGTTGAAACGGATGCGGGCCTGACTGGATGGGGCGAAGGCACGCCCTGGGGCCACACCTATGTGCCCGCGCATGGGCCGGGTATCCGGGCGGGGGTCGAAACCATGGCTCCGTTCATTCTGGGTCTTGATCCCCGCAAGGTGCTGGAGGTCGAGCGCGCGATGGACCTCGCACTGCCCGGTCACCTCTATGCCAAAAGCCCGATTGATATGGCGTGTTGGGATATCGCCGGTCAGGCGGCGGGCCTATCGATTGCTGATCTGATGGGCGGAGGCTCCCGCACACCGCGCCCGATTGCCTCGTCCGTCGGGGCAAAGACCGTTGAAGAAACGCGCGAAGTCATCGAACGTTTTCGAAGCCGGGGTTACATCGCGCATTCGGTCAAGATCGGCGGCGATGTGGAGAGAGACATCGCTCGTGTTCGGGATGTGGAAAGCCTCCGCCGTCCGGGTGAGATTGTCCTCTATGACGTTAACCGGGGCTGGACCCGGCAGCAGGCCCTGAGGGTGATGAGCGCCTGTGAGGACCTGAATGTGATGTTCGAGCAGCCGGGAGAGACGCTGGATGACATCGCAGCGATTTCGGCGAAACATGCGTCACCCGTCTCGGTGGACGAGTCTCTTGTCACCTTGCAGGATGCCGCCCGGATTGCACGGGATGGTCTGGCCGAGATATTCGGGATCAAGCTGAACCGGGTCGGTGGGCTGACCAAGGCCGCGCGGATGCGGGACATCGCGCTAGCCCATGGGATCGACATGTTCGTCATGGCGACCGGAGGAACCGTGCTGGCCGATACCGAGGCGCTGCATCTGGCCGCCACCATCCCAGATGACAATTGCCACGCCGTCTGGGCCTGTCAGGACATGATCACCGTCGACATCGCAGGCGGGCGCGGCCCGCGCAACGTGGACGGCCATCTGCATCTGCCCGACACGCCCGGCCTTGGTGTGCATCCCGACGAAGACGCTCTGGGCGCCCCGGCGGCCGTTTACAGACTCTGATTTTCTTGACGATGGAGATCGCGTGATATGCTCAAGATCAACACTCAATCCGAATGGATCGACCGCGCCAAGGCGGCTCTGCCTGCGGGTGGCTTCGGCAATTTCGACCCCGGCATCATGATCTCACGCGGCGAAGGCAGCCGCGTCTGGGATGAGGATGGCAACGAATACATCGACTACCTGATCGGCTCCGGCCCGATGCTTTTGGGTCATGGCCACCCCGAAGTGCTTGAGGCCGTTATGGAGCAACTGCCCAAGGGCATGACCTTCTTTGCCAATAACAGCAAAGGTGTCGAACTAGCCGAGGCGATCATTGACGCCGTGCCCTGCTGTGAACAGGTGCGCTTTGTCGCTTCGGGCGGCGAGGCTGATATGTACGCGATTCGTCTGGCCCGCGCCTATACCGGGCGGGACAAGATCCTGAAATTCGAAGGCGGCTATCACGGCATGAGCGCCGAGGCGCAGATGAGCCTCGCCCCCAGCCGTGAGGTGAATTTCCCGCAAGCCGTGCCTGACAGTGCTGGTATTCCTTCAGGCGTCGCCGAACAGATGCTGATCGCGCCTTTCAATGACCTTGAGGCCGTCGAGACCCTAATGAACGAACATGACGATATCGCCGCGATCATGGCAGAGCCTTTGCAGCGTATCATTCCTCCGATGCCGGGATATCTGCAGGGTCTGCGCGCGCTGTGCGACAAATACAATGTGCTGCTGATCTTTGATGAGATCGTCACCGGATTCCGTCTGGCCTATGGCGGGGCGCAGGAACGGTATGGTGTGACGCCCGATATCTGCACTCTGGGTAAAATCACCGGCGGCGGTTTTCCTCTTGCTGCGCTGGGCGCAAGCGCTGAGATCATGAAGCATTTCGACAAATCGCAGGTGGGTGAGACCGGATGGCTGATGCAGCTGGGCACTCTGTCCGGCAACCCCGTAGCCTCAGTCGCTGGGTTGAAAACGATGGAGATTCTGCAGCGCGAGGGGACATATGAGCAGCTGCGCGCAACAGGCGCGGCCTTGCAGCAGATGCAGGTGGATGAGCTAACCAAAGCGGGTATTCCTCATCAGATCTGCGGCGACGAAACGCTGTTTGACGTCTATTTCACCGAAACCCCCTGCCGCGACTACCGCAGCGCTAGACACGACGACCCCAAACGGAACGAGCTCTACAATGATGTTCTACGGGAGAACGGGATTTTCAAATCGCCGGGCAAACTCTACCCGTCTCTTGCCGTGACAGAGGCCGATCTGGAGCAAACGCGCGAAGCGGTGAAGCGAGCGGTCGCGGTACTCGGCTAATCAAAAGAAAACGGGCCGCTGTCGAAATTGACAGCGACCCGTTCACCTATTGCAGTCTGGGCGTAGCCTCGCCCCCTCGAATACTTGTTAAAACACCAACAATCTGAAAACTTTCGATACTTTCGAGGCTATCCAGTCTTGCAACCGGTATGGCCTATTAATGCCTGTCTTTTCGGAATGCCACAGTGAACAAGTTCACTTTGGCTAAAATTATTTAGGATTTTTTCCAATCGAAGAAACCGGGGCCTGCCTGACGCAGCAGAGTGTCGGCCATTTCCCGGCCCATCTCGGTGGCGTCTTCAATTGCGCCCGTTGTGTTTTCCGCAATGGCCTCGGACCCGTCGGGGCGCAGAACTTCGCCCCGCAGCCGCATTTGGCCGCTCTCGATTTCGCAAAGCCCGGCGATGGGGGTCTCGCAAGACCCGTCCAACCCGGCCAGTAGCGCACGCTCCGCTGTCAGACGTTGACCGGTTTCAGCGTGATGAATCGCTTCAAGCAGTTCGGCGGCCCGGCTGTCTGTTTCTCGGCGCTCAATGCCGATCGCGCCTTGTGCGATGGCGGGTAAAATATCGTCGGTTGAAATGGCGGTGGCGGGGATGTCCTCCATCCCCAGTCTGCGGATGCCCGCCATGGCCAGAAAGGTACAATCGGCCACACCGTCCGTCAGTTTCTTCAGGCGGGTCTGAACATTGCCGCGAAATTCGACCACATTCAGGTCTGGGCGACGGTTCAGCAATTGTGCCCGACGCCGCAGGGATGAGGTGCCGACAACGGCGCCTTCAGGTAGGTTGTGGATCGAGGTGAATTGCGGGGAAATGAACGCATCGCGGACATCCTCGCGCGGCAGAAACGTATCCAGCACTAGCCCAGCGGGCTGTTCAACCGGCATATCCTTGGTGGAATGGACGGCGATGTCGATATCGCCGCGCAGCATCGCCTCTTCGATTTCCTTGGTGAAGAGGCCCTTGTTGCCGATCTCTTTCAACGGGCGATCTGCATCGATCATGGCGCGGTTGTCGCCGGTGGTTTTGATCACGACGATCTCAAACGCCTCATCGCTCAACCCAAAAGCATTGCGCAGCCTCTGGCGGGTCTCATAAGCTTGTGCCAAAGCCAGCGGAGAGCCTCGGGTGCCAATTTTCAGCGGCGATGCGGGGGTGGGCAGAGTCAATGTCATGGACACCAGCTTTAGTCGCGTCACTTTGCCCTGACAATGGGGGCGGTGCTTGACAAATTGCCACTGAGCGCCGACCCGTGGACGAAACGCAAGATTGAGGGCGATGATGGCTGAGACGAAGAAATTGCTGCGGGCACTGGCCGGAGAGGTTCAGGACACTCCGCCGATCTGGATGATGCGTCAAGCCGGGCGGTATCTGCCGGAATATCGCGCAACACGCGCGCAGGCCGGGGATTTCCTGTCGCTGTGCTACAATCCTGAACTGGCGGCCGAGGTCACGCTGCAGCCCATTCGCCGCTATGGGTTCGACGCGGCGATCCTGTTTGCTGACATCCTTCTGGTTCCTCAAGCGCTGGGTGCGGACTTGTGGTTTGTGACAGGTGAAGGCCCGCGCCTTTCGACGATCACGCAGCAATCCGACTTTGACGTGTTGAAGCCGGTTGAGGACATTCATGAGACCCTGTCCCCGGTCTATGAAACTGTGCGTATCCTGTCGAAGGAACTGCCGTCCGAGACGACATTGATCGGATTTGCAGGCGCGCCGTGGACTGTCGCGACCTATATGATCGCAGGGCGTGGCACGCCTGATCAGGGTCCAGCGCATGCGCTGCGCGAGGAGAATAACGCCCTGTTCGAGGCTCTGTTGGAGCGGATCACACTGGCGACGATCGAGTATCTGTCGGCTCAGATCGAGGCCGGGGCCGAGGTGGTCAAGATCTTTGACAGCTGGGCCGGGTCGTTGAAAGGCGACGCGTTCCAGAAATACGCGGTTGAGCCGTGCCGTGTGATCACTCAGGCCATCAAGGCGCGTCATCCCGGTATTCCGGTCATTGGCTTCCCGCGCGAGGCGGGAGAGGGCTATGTCGGGTTCGCCAAGGCAACTGGTGTGGATTGTGTAGCGTTGGACAACTCGGTCGCGCCTGACTGGGCGGCGGCGCATGTGCAGGTGGATGGCTGTGTGCAGGGGAACCTGGCCTCGTCCCATATGGTGACGGGCGGTCAGGCGCTGGTTGATGAGACGCGGCGGGTTGTTGAGGCGTTCTCCAAAGGACCGCATATCTTCAACCTCGGCCACGGGATTACGCCGGATGCGGATCCTGAGAACGTGCAGTTGATGATCGACACGGTGCGCGGGCGGTAAAAGGAAGGGGGCCAGCCCCCTTCTTGGCCTTCGGCCAATTCATCCCCCGGGATGTTTTTCGCCAGATGAAGGGGCGGATCGGGTCTGGTCGGAGAGTTCGTCCAGAATGTCTTGGGTGTGTTCGCCTCGGGCCGGGCTGGGTTTGGCACTCCATTGCGTGGTCGAGAAACGGGGCGCGGCGGCGGCTTGCAAGGTGCCATCCACGGTTTGCCAGGTTTGGCGGACGGTGTTCATGGGGTGGTTTTGTGCCTCGACCGGATCAAGGACTGGGGCGACGCAGGCATTGGTTTCGTGAAACAGCGCGGCCCAGTGGTCTCGGGGTTTGCTCAGGAACAGGTCTGTCAGTTTCTTCGTTTGGTCCGGCCAGAGCTTTGGGTTGAATTGCTCCTGCAAGTCGGGGGTTTGTGACAGGTCCAGAATGTTCAGGAATTCGGCATAGAATTTTGGCTCAAGGCACTGGACCGTCACAAAGCCATTATCGGCGCAGCGGTAGGTGCGGCTCCAATGTGGACCGTCAAGCAGGCTTTGGCCGCGCGTTTCTGACAGGTTGCCGGTTTGGCGCATGCTCATCAGCAGGTTCATCATATGCGCCGAACCATCGTAGATGGCCGCATCGACGACGGTGCCCTGACCGGTGCGCTGGGCGTTGAGCAAACCGGCAAGGAGGCCTGTGACCAGATACATCGCCCCGCCGCCAATGTCTCCGACGAGAGTAGCTGGGGTTTGCGGCGGTGTTTCAGGTTGCGCCGCGTACCAAAGCGCGCCCGAAAGGGCGATGTAGTTCAGGTCATGCCCGGCGGTGTGTGACAAAGGGCTGTCCTGTCCCCAGCCGGTCATGCGGCCGTAGACCAGTTTGGGGTTCAGCGCATGGCATATGTCAGGCCCCAGTCCCAGTTTCTCCATCACGCCGGGGCGGAAGCCTTCGATCAGTGCGTCGGCGGTGGTGATGAGTTCCTTGGCGGTGTTCAAGTCGGTTGCATCCTTGAGATCAAGCGCAACGGACCGTTTGCCCCGGTCAAGCACAGAGCGTTCCGGCATGCCGGGTGTCACGCCGCCGCCCTTGCGGTGGATGGTGATCACATCCGCGCCGAGATCAGCCAGCAACATGGCGGCGAAAGGGCCGGGGCCCAGGCCTTCGAGCTCGATAATGCGTATTCCGTTCAGCATGGATCTCTCCGGTATGTGCAGCGTTCCCCAGACCCTACAGCAATTCTGCGCAGAGCTCTGTGCGAAATTGGCCTGTTCCACCGGGAGGCGAAACGATAGGGTCTCTGCCAGAACGGGGAAACAGGCATGACTACCATTTTGTCGATCAATGATTTGCGCAAATCCTATGCGGACGGGTTTGAGGCGCTGAAAGGCGTGTCGCTGGACATTGAGGAAGGTGAAATCCTTGCTCTGCTCGGGCCGAACGGGGCGGGGAAGACAACGCTTATCTCGACCATTTGCGGGATCACCACGCCGACCTCGGGCAGTGTCTCGGTCGGTGGGCACGATATCCAGGCCGAGTTCCGCGCCGCCCGAAAGATGATCGGGTTGGTGCCGCAGGAGATCGCGCTGGAGCCGTTCGAGAAGGTCTACAATACCGTCCGGTTTTCCCGCGGGTTGTTTGGCTATGGCAATGACAGCGCGCGGATCGAAGAGATCCTGCGCAAACTGTCGCTTTGGGACAAACGCAAGAACGCGATCAAAGAACTGTCCGGGGGCATGAAGCGCCGGGTTCTGATCGCCAAGGCTTTGGCCCATGAACCGCGCATTCTGTTTCTGGATGAGCCGACAGCCGGTGTCGATGTCGAACTGCGCAAGGATATGTGGGAGATCGTCGCCGAGCTCAAGCAGGCGGGCGTCACCATCATTTTGACCACGCACTACATCGAAGAGGCCGAAGCCATCGCCGACCGTGTGGGCGTCATCGACAAGGGTGAGCTGCTGCTGGTGCAGGACAAGGATACTCTGATGGCGCAGATGGGTAAGAAACAGATCGAGGTCATGCTGACCGAGCCGATCTCGGCCATACCGGACGGGTTGGCTGCGCATAATCTGGTTCTGAACGGCAATGGCGATGCGCTGATCTATACCTATGACACCAATGCGGATCGGACCGGGATCACAACGCTGCTGAATGACGTGGCCCAATCGGGGCTGGTTCTGAGGGATGTGCAGACAAGACAATCCAGTCTGGAAGAGATATTCGTCAATCTGGTGTCGGGAGAGGCCGCATGAACTGGACCGCCATTGCCGCCATCTACCGGTTTGAGATGGCCCGCTTCTTCCGCACTCTGGCTCAGAGCTTTCTGTCGCCGGTCCTGTCGACCTCACTGTATTTTGTGGTCTTCGGCACGGCCATCGGCAGCCGGATTCAAGAGGTGGAGGGCGTATCATACGGGGCATTCATCGTGCCCGGGCTGATCATGTTGTCGGTGGTCACGCTCGCGATCTCGAACGCGTCGTTCGGGATCTATTTTCCCAAGTTTCTGGGCACGATCTATGAGTTGCTCTCCGCCCCAGTCAATTTCATCGAGATTGTCATAGGTTACGTAGGCGCGGCCGCCACCAAGGCGCTGTTCGTCGGTCTGGTGATCCTTGTGACGGCGACATTCTTTGTCGACATCCGGATCGAGCATCCGCTGGCGATGGCCACGTTTTTGGTGCTGTCTTGCCTCAGCTTTTCGCTTTTGGGGTTCATAATCGGGATATGGGCCAGCAATTTTGAGCAGATGTCGCTGGTGCCGCAGCTGGTTGTCACGCCACTGATCTTTCTGGGGGGCACGTTCTATTCGATCTCGATGCTGCCGCCGCTGTGGCAGACGATCACCTTGTTCAACCCTGTGGTCTATCTGATTTCAGGCTTCCGCTGGTCGTTCTATGGGCTTGCGGATGTACCGATCGTGTTCAGTCTTTTGGCCATCGTGGCTTTCACTGGACTGTGCCTTGCGATCATCTGGTGGATCTTCAAAACCGGCTGGCGTATCCGCAGCTAGATCGCTTTGCGTTTGATTTGAACGGAAATGCGCTGCCTCTCCCTGCGGTCGAACACGCATCTCGGTGGCATTGTCTCAGCTAAAACGCAAAACGCTTTATGGCGTTGCATTTTTGCCCATCGGTGTGAGGAAATTGTCTAACGCCGCGTTTTGCGTTCGGCGAGTCCCTTGTTTCGCCGATGGGGGCACTCTACATCGGCACCCATGAAACTCAGCCTGCCTTTTGTCAAAAAACCGCCCGTCGTGGCCATCGTTCGCCTGTCCGGTGCCATCGGCATGGCCGGGCGCGGCGCGTTGAATGATACCTCGCTGGCACCTGTTCTGGAAAAGGCCTTTCGCAAAGGCAAGCCTGCGGCCGTCGCGCTCGAGGTCAACTCGCCCGGCGGGTCGCCTGTGCAAAGCTCTCTGATCGGCGCGCGTATCCGGCGGCTGTCGGACGAGCTTGAGATACCGGTCGTGGCCTTTGTCGAAGACGTTGCGGCCTCGGGTGGGTATTGGCTGGCGGCGGCAGCGGATGAGATCTGGGCCGATGACAGCTCCGTCCTCGGGTCGATCGGGGTGATCTCGGCCGGGTTCGGCGCACATGAGTTTCTGGTGAAACAAGGTTTTGAGCGGCGCGTTCATACGGCCGGGAAATCTAAATCCATGCTCGACCCGTTCCGCCCGGAAAAGGAAGAGGATGTCGCGCGGCTGGAACGCCTGCTGGAAGACATCCACGAGAATTTCATCACCCATGTCAAAACCCGTCGTGGGGACAAGCTGGATGCGGATGCTGATCTGTTCACTGGTGAAATCTGGCTGGCGCGACGCGCGCGGGAACTGGGCTTGATCGAAGGCATCGCCCATCTGAAACCCAAGATGCAGGAGCGTTTCGGCGACAAGGTGAAGTTCCGCCGCTACGGCGTGCGCAAACCAATATGGTCACGTTTCGGGGCCGCGCTGGCGCAGGACGCCGTAGCGGGGCTAGAGGAGCGGGCGGCCTTCGCGCGTTTCGGTCTGTAACGTGATCATCAAGATCGTCACTCTGTTTCTGGTCGCCATGGGGGTTTTGGCGATGTTCGGCAAGCTGCGCTTTCCGGGCCAAAACCGGTTGAGTTCTGCCAAATGTCCGCGTTGCGGTCGGTTCAAGATCGGCAAAGGCCCCTGTGCCTGTGAAAAAGGAGGCCGGACATGACGGCATGGCTGCTCTCCGGCCTCGGATTGGTGATCCTGTTGCTGGCAGGCGATGCACTTGTACGCGGTGCGGTGAACCTAAGCCTGCGGCTGGGTGTCCCCGCCTTGATCGTCAGCCTGACGATCGTTGCCTTTGGCACTTCGGCACCTGAGTTGCTGATTGCGATCAGCGCGGTGAAGGAGAACGCACCGGGCATCGCATTGGGTAACGTCGTCGGCTCCAACACCGCGAATATCCTTTTGGTTCTGGGCTTGCCTGCCTTGTTGGCAACGCTGCACACCAGCGAATGCGATAGCCGCAAGAACTATGTCTTCATGCTGTTGGCGAGCGTCCTCTTCATCGGCCTGGCCTTCTGCGGGGTATTCAATCTGATCAGCGGCGCCATTCTGCTGGCTGCCCTTGGGCTTGTGTTGTGGAACGCGTTTCGCGAAGCCAAGGCTCATCGCAAAGCCTGCGCCGATGCAGCCGGGGCATGTGGCGACGACGAAGAGCTGGACGGTTTGGAAGAGGCCGATCCGAACATGCCCTATTGGAAGATATCGATCTACGTGGTCCTTGGCCTGATCGGTCTGCCCATGGGCGCGCATCTATTGGTCGAAAACGCCACCGAAATCGCCCTGATGTACGGGATCACCGAAACGGTGATCGGTTTGACACTTGTGGCTGTCGGAACGTCTCTGCCTGAACTGGCAACGACCGTTATGGCGGCGCTACGGCGTCAGGCGGACGTTGCGCTCGGCAACGTGATCGGCTCGAACATGTTCAACCTGCTGGCAATCGTCGGTATTGCCACGTGGTTCGGAAACATCCCGGTCGACCCGGAATTCCTTGAATTCGACCTGTGGGTCATGCTGGGCGCCTCGCTGCTGCTGATCCCGTTTGTGTTCTTCAAACAGGATATTTCGCGGATCTGGGGTCTGGTGTTGACTTTCCTTTATGCGCTTTATGTCACCACATTGCTGATGTGATCTGACGGAAAGAGGTATCCATGTCCCGAGCGCTAGTAACCGGAGCCGGCATCCGCTTGGGCCGAGCCATGGCCCTTTATCTGGCAGGGCGCGGGTATGATGTCGCCGTACACTATGCGACCTCGGAACAGCCCGCGGCTGAGACGGTTGCAGAAGTTCAGGCGCTGGGCCGCAAAGCTGTGGCGCTACAGGCCGATCTTCTGGATGAGGCGCAGGTGACCGCCCTGCTGCCTCGCGCGGCTGAGGCTCTGGGTGGGCCGATCACTTGTCTGGTCAACAACGCGTCGGTTTTTGAGTATGACAATATCCATACGGCCACGCGCAAAAGCTGGGACCGGCACCTCGACAGCAACCTGCGCGCGCCCTTCGTTCTGACTCAGGCTATGGCCGAACAGGGCTTGCAACCTGAGACGGATGCGCAGGGAGAGCCGCAGGCCTCTGGCTTGATCGTCAACATGGTCGATATGCGGGTGCGGAAACTGACGCCCGAATTCATGAGCTACACCATCGCCAAGATGGGCCTGTGGGCCCTGACGCGCACGGCTGCCCAAGCGCTGACACCCGCAATCCGCGTCAACGCCATCGGTCCCGGACCGACCATGCAGGGACATCGTCAGAGCGAACAGCACTTCAAAACCCAGCGCGCCAACACAGTGCTGGAGCGGGGCTCGAACCCGTCAGATATCACCGCAGCACTGGGCTATTTTCTGGACGCGCATGCTGTCACTGGGCAGCTTTTGTGCGTGGATGGTGGGCAGCATTTGGGATGGCAAACGCCGGATGTGCTGGGCGTAGAATAAGTAAATCCGTTGCAAGTTTTGCACCGCTCTCATTGGCGTTACTTAGCCGTTACAAAAACGTCTTATTTTTCATACACTTGCTAAGCGTGTAAAAAAATATCGATAAAAAACAATCACTTAAGTATATGCCTGTTTTTTGTGCAAATTGACGAACAAGCAAGGAAACAAGGAAGATTCTACGCTCACGGAAACTTATCTTCATACTTATCCACAGAAACCGTGGATTTGTTTTCTCTTGAACTGAAGCGCCCAAGATTGCAGCCATAGACAGAGAATCATATCTCAGGCCCATGACAACCCAGGACGAATCGACACCCGAGCTTCAGCCCACCGGTTATGCCTGCATCCAGCGCTATGTGAAAACGCTGGACAGCTCGCCCGGTGTGTATCGGATGTTGGATGCGGACAGTCGGGTTTTGTATGTAGGCAAGGCGCGGAACCTTAAAGCGCGGGTGTCGAACTACACGCGCCCGGGGCATTCGGGACGGATCGAGAAAATGATCGCCTCGACCGCCTCGATGATGTTCCTGACCACAAGGACCGAGACCGAGGCGCTGCTGCTGGAGCAGAACCTGATCAAGCAGCTCAAGCCCAAGTACAACGTGCTGCTGCGCGACGACAAGAGTTTCCCGAACATTCTGGTCGCCAAGGATCATGCTTATCCTCAGATCAAAAAGCATCGCGGTGCCAAGAAAGAGAAGGGCGCGTATTTCGGCCCATTTGCCAGCGCAGGTGCAGTGAACCGGACGCTGAACCAGCTGCAAAAAGCATTCCTTCTGCGCAATTGCTCGGATTCCATGTTCGACAGCCGCACGCGCCCCTGTCTTCTCTATCAGATCAAGCGGTGTTCGGGACCATGTGTCGGTTTGATTTCCGAGGGTGACTACCGCGAAAGCGTCAAGGATGCCGAACGCTTCCTCTCGGGCCGGTCCACCAAGGTGCAGGAGGAGTTGGCCGAACAGATGATGGCCGCCTCGGAGGCGATGGAGTTCGAACGTGCCGCCGGCCTGCGGGATCGTATTCGTGCGCTGACGCAGGTTCAAACCAGTCAAGGCATTAATCCGCGCGGCGTGACCGAGGCGGATGTGATTGGCCTTTATATGGATAGCGGGCAGGCCTGTGTGCAGGTGTTCTTCATCCGCGCGAACCAGAACTGGGGGAATAAGGATTTCTACCCTCGGGTCGGTGCGGATGTGTCCCCGGCTGAGGTGATGGAGGCGTTCCTCGGCCAGTTCTACGACAACAAGGAACCACCGCGTCAACTGATCCTGTCGGACGGGATCGAAAACGCGGATCTGATGGAGCAGGCGCTGACTGAGAAAGCCGGGCGCAAGGTTGAAATCCTCGTGCCCCAGCGCGGTGAGAAACAGGAACTGGTCGCCGGGGCCCTGCGCAACGCGCGTGAGTCGCTTGCCCGCCGCATGTCGGAAAGTGCCACGCAGGCCAAATTGCTGCGCGGTGTGGCTGAGGCGTTTGATCTCGACGCGCCTCCGGATCGGATTGAGGTCTACGATAACTCTCACATTCAGGGCACCAATGCGGTCGGCGGCATGATCGTCGCTGGCCCCGAAGGCTTCATGAAAAACGCCTATCGCAAATTCAACATTCGCGGTGACGATCTGACGCCCGGCGATGACTTCGGGATGATGAAAGAGGTTCTGACCCGCCGCTTCACCCGCCTGCAAAAGGAAGACCCGGATCGTGAAAAGGGCATGTGGCCCGATCTCTTGCTGATCGACGGCGGGGCCGGGCAGGTGAGTGCCGTGCATGAGATCATGGTCGAGCATGGCGTCGAAGACATCCCGATGGTCGGCGTCGCCAAGGGCGTTGATCGGGATCACGGCAAAGAGGAATTCCACCGGATCGGTCAGCGTGCTTTTGCCCTGAAGCGTAACGACCCCGTGCTGTATTTCATTCAGCGCTTGAGGGATGAGGCGCACCGATTTGCCATCGGTACCCACCGCGCGAAACGGGCCAAGGCCGTGGGCGCGACACCATTGGATGAAATCCCCGGTGTAGGGGCCGCTCGCAAACGTGCACTGCTCGCTCATTTCGGCAGTGCCAAGGCGGTCAGCCGGGCCAATCTTGCGGATCTGAAAGCGGTCGAAGGGATCTCGGCCGGGTTGGCGCAGAAGGTTTATGATTTCTTCCACGACAAGGGCTAGGCCCTTCGGCCGCGCCACAGGATATACAGCCCCGAGGCCACGATCAGTGCGCTGCCGATCCACATGGTCTGATCCAACGTCTCGCCAAACATCACCACGCCCAGCCCGACGCCAAACAGTAGGCGGGAATAGCGGAACGGCGTAACGGCCGAGACCTCACCCGTTCGCATGGCTTTCATGAGCGAGGCATAGGCGGCAGTGCCCATCAGGATCGCTCCGCCCACGTGCAGGCTAGTGTTCAGGTCCAGCGGAGCCATCGGCACCCCTTCCCAGAACTGATAGGCCAGACCGGCGACGATAATGCAGAGGAAGCCGTAGAAGCCCAAGACCTCGGTCCCCAGTGTCGCGGGGGCGGCGCGGCTGGCCAGATCACGCCCGGCGAAGCCAAGCATACCCAGAACAGCCAGGATCGACAGGGCCGAGAAGCTGTCTCCGGTTGGTTGAATGATGACCACGACGCCAATCAGACCAACCAGAATCGCGCTCCACCGTCGCCAGCCGACAGTTTCGCCGAAAAACAACGCGGCACCTGCCACTACGACCAGAGGGGTCGCCTGCAGGATCACAGTCGCCGCTGACAGAGGTGTCAGCGTGATTGCCAGCACGTAGAACATCCGTCCTAGGATTTCGAACAGAACGCGCACTTTCATGGGCCGTGACAGCACATCCCGATGCAACAAGCTGGCGCCACGCAGCAGGGCGACGGCGGCAAAGATGATCGCGCCACCGGCACCAAACAGGATCAGGATCTGCCAGATCGGCAAATGTGCCGAGGCCCCTTTCAAAAGCGCATCCTCGAGCGCGAACAGTGCCATGCCGGCGATCATCCATGCGCTTCCGATCAGGTTTGATCGGGGGTCGGTTCGAATATGTGCGGTCATGGTCTTCCGTCGCTGCTGAGCCGTGCGCCAATCTGACCGCAAAGCCGCCCCGGGCCAAGCTGTATCTGCCCGAGAGTTCCTGGTTGCGACCCTTTGACTTTTTGCTCCACAACCCTCTGTGAACGGGTCAGTTTTTCATTTGTCTGTCTTTTCTGTCCCTGGGCGGCGATGTAGTGTCGGTTCATGAAGTGGAACTTGCCCAATATTCTGACCTTGCTCCGCCTGCTGGCAGCGCCCGGTCTGGCCGTGATGTTTTTGTATTTCACCCGTCCTTATGCCGACTGGTTCGCCCTGATCCTGTTCATGTCCGCCGCGATCACTGACTGGTTTGATGGCTATCTGGCGCGGGCCTGGAAACAGGAAACCAAGATGGGCGCGATGCTGGATCCGATTGCCGACAAGGCCATGGTCGTGATCGCGCTGATGATCCTCGTCGGCTATTCGACCGAGCATTGGACCCCGTGGCTGGTGCTGCCCGCCACCGTGATCCTGTTTCGTGAAGTGTTCGTCTCGGGCCTGCGTGAATATCTGGGTGATGTTGCCGGAACGCTCAAGGTGACGAAGCTGGCCAAGTGGAAGACCACGGCCCAGATGTTTGCCATCGCAATCCTGTTCTCGCAGGGGATTTTTGAGCATAATTTCGTCATGGCGACCTTCGGCATGGATCCCACGATCATAGATCAGGTCTTGACCGGAGAGGCTGAGGACATCAACAACATCCGCTGGCACCTTGAGGGAATGTTCTGGTCAGGTCGCATTGGCCTGTGGCTGCTTTGGATTGCCGCCACGCTGACATTGATCAGCGGCTATGACTACCTACGTAAAGCCATGCCGCATTTGAAGGAGAGCTAACCGATGGACGTGCTGTATTTCGCCTGGGTCCGCGAACGCATCGGCCTGCCGAAAGAAAAGGTCGAAACGCAAGCTGCGACCGTGTCTGATCTGGTAGCTGAACTCAGCGCGCGTGAGGATCGTTATGCTGCGGCCTTTGCCGATCTCTCTGCGCTTCGAGTGGCCTTGGATCAGGAGCTGTCGGATTTTGATGCCCCCTTGGCCGGAGTGCGTGAGGTTGCGTTCTTTCCACCGATGACGGGCGGCTGAGATGCGGATCGCGGTTCAGGAAGAGGCGTTTGACCTGGGGGCCGAGGCCAATGCCTTTGCAGCTGGTGATGACGCCAACGGCGCGATCGTGACCTTTACGGGTGTCGTGCGCGATCTGGCCTCGGGCAATCTGGATGTGATGGAGATCGAGCATTATCCCGGCATGACCGAACGCGCGCTGACCAAGATCGCACAAGAGGCGCAGCAGCGTTGGTCTTTGGGCGATGTTCTGGTGATCCACCGCCACGGCAGGCTGGCCCCGGGCGATCGGATCATGATGGTCGCAACAGCCGCACCGCATCGCAAGGATGCGTTCGAGGCGGCAGAATATCTGATGGACTACCTGAAATCCCGCGCGCCGTTCTGGAAGAAAGAGATCACCAATTCCGGTGCCGAATGGGTGGCCGCCAAGGACGAAGACGAAGACGCCCTGACGCGGTGGTAGAGGTCGGCTCCGGCACCCGTTTCCAAGTGCCGGGCCAAATGGAATAGCTTAGCTATTCTGCTCCGTATTGCAGGTCCGCGCCGCCTCGATCGCTTTCAAGGTGCCATCAAGACTTACGGTAAATCCGCTCTCTTTTTCCGGGAAGACTGTCATATCGTACTTTTTCATGACGTCCTCAACGAATTGCGGGTTGTTGGCCAGAATGTAGCCTCCTGTATACCCTTCCGCGAGATGCTTGGTCTTCTTGTAGGCTTTGGCTTCGTAGACATTGCCGTCCAGTGACAGGATGATGTCTTCCTTTTTGCCTTTCAGGCCAATGTCATTCTGAGTGAAGACACCAAGGTATCCCATTTCCTGATCCTTGGTCAGGCCCATTTGTACGACGTTGTTATTTTCGTCGACACGCTCAATGAGGCAAGAGCCGCGGGTATCATCCACATAGATGGTCCAACCGGATTCCTCGCCCCATTTCGAAAACGTGTCATTCTCGGAAGGGATCACATCGCTCGAGGCGAAGGCGGCAGTTGTGCCAAATGCGGCAAGGGTAGCGGCGGTTTTCAAAGTAACTTGGAAATTCATGATAGACTCCAGTTTTACAGAAAAAGGACAATTCTGTGTGCAGGCAAAAACACACTCATTCATTATGTTGAATTTGTTGAAAAACTAAAGAAACCGGAGTCAGATCGGCTAAAACCCGCCGAACCAAGCCGCGCAGGCGCTTCGGGTTTAACCCGGGATACGAAGACTCTGCCGCGCTTTCAGCAGTCTTGGGACGTTCGTGTTGCCGGATGACTCAGGTAAAATCCGAAACGCCACCAATCACTCCTAGTGGCGGTGCTTACTCACCTGTCGTCTGATCAGCGGAGCGTGAGAAAAAGACTCAGCGGGTCGTATTAGTCCGCGTTGTTGATGCGTCCGCGCATTTCTTCGGCCTCTTGCCGGGCGGCGCGGAGGCCGTCCATGGCAGCGGCCAGTTCTGCCTCGGTCTGGGTCAGCTGGTTGGTCAGCTCGGCCTCGCGCTGCTGCAGATAGGTGATGGCCTGATCGCGGGTTTCCTCGGCCTCGTGCAGTTCCTGGCTCATACGGTCCAGATCGGCAACGTCACTTTGGCGCACACGGGACAGGCGATGGGCCAGCCAGTTTGCAAACCATCCCATGCAGAAAGCCGCGAACAGGATGACGGCGGTGGCGATGATGAATTCTACTCTGTTCAACTTACTGGTCCTCTGCTTCCGCATCCGGCGCGGTCGTCTCGGTCTGGTCTTCTGATGCGGACGTCTCGGTCTGGTCTTCCGCCCCGGTCTCAAGCGCCTCGAGTCCGGTTTCCGAGGCCTCAGTGGGTTCCGGCCGGATCAGGCGGAACTCAATCCGGCGGTTTTCTTCGCGGCCCTCTTCGGTGTCATTGTCGGCGATTGGCTGTGTTTCACCATAGCCGACGGCTGTATAGCTTGAGGTCGGAATGCGCCGTCCGCGCAGCTCGTTCAGGATCGACTGAGCCCGCGCTTGGCTGAGTTGCTGGTTCATTTCTTCACGGCCCTGACTGTCTGTATGACCTTGAATCTCCATCCGGATCGGGCCGCAATCACGCAGGATATCTGCGATCTGATTGACCGTATCGCGCGACTCAGCAGCGATGGTGGCCGAGCCTGGCTCGAACGCGATTTTGCTGGTGGCCTGAATTTCAGCGATACCTTCTTCACAGAGTTCAGGATCGGGCAGGGCGTCTTCAGGTTCGGGCGGGGCGACATAGGTGATCGACAGGGTGAAGTTCTGCGCATCGCCCAGCTTGTCCGACAGCAGACCCGCGATCCGGGCCTTGGCTTCTTCATCATGGCTGATGCCGTTCAGGTCAACCAACTCGGGCGTTACGGTCAGTGCGCCGTTATGCAGTTGTGACAGGGCCTCAAGCCCGGCCAGAACGCGCACGGGCCAATCCATCGGCAAATCCGAGGTGATGCGGGTCGCGGTATAGACATTGTCGGACCCAAACGCCGCACGGGCGTAGCTGTCGACCATGTCGCGCAGAACGTCGTCACCGACGCGGCCGCGCAATTGAATCAGACCCTCGGGACTGCGGGTGGCAGAGAACTCCACGGGTCCGGTTTCATCCGCGACCTCGGGCTCGGGCAGCACGGCATGAAGGGCGAACACCGCGGGCAGTGCGTTTTCCAGCTCACCCACGACGCGGTCGAACAGCTCCGAGTTCGTGCCTTGAGCCGCGACCAGAGTGATATCCGCATCCGACATCGTCACCGATCCTTGCCCGATTTCAGCAAGCGCGTTGATGCTCTTTTCTGCGGCTTCTGCCCAGCGGGGGGAGGGTACACCCAGACCAATGGTACAGAACGAGGGTCCGGCAAGACCGGCTTCCTCTGCCGCTGCGATGATCTGATCGCGGGCGTCTTCATCTTGGGCGGAGCAGGCGTCAAACTGCCCTCCGGCCTCGTCAATCAGGTAGCGCAGAGTGAAGGGCGTGATCACTGGGCGCGGGGCTGATATGGACAGACCGATCCGAACACTTGGCGGCGCGGCGCGGGTCAGGTCCTGCTCCAACCGCTCTTTTTCCTGCTGGCTGTTGGCAATCGCAGTGATCCGGACAAGGCCGGGACTGGCCGATATCTTGGCGCGCGGCAGATCGGACAGGGCCAGCACGGCATAGGCCAGCGCATCATCCCAGCCATCGGGTTTCGGGTAGTCGGCGGTTTCGACCAGATCTGAGACGGAATGGTCGCTGTCCAGCGCCTGTAACCCGTCCATAAGGGACTCGCGGTCCTCGCTGGCCGGGATCAGGCCGATTACCGAGACACCGCTGTCATTGCGCAGGATTTCTACGGAAAACCTGGGGGCGGCCAGTGCTGATGTGGCGGCTACGTCCATCTCATCAATGACGCGAGAAGTGTCGACCTCGGTCCCAGCAGCGGTCAGGGCATTGAAGCGGATCGCCTCATCCGGCGCGGTGCCCGTGAGTATGACGCGCAGGCCGTCGGATTCGACCTCGGCCCAGTTGTGACCTTTCAGGTCCAGTGCACGTCGGACGGCGAATTCCGAGGCGTCTTCGACCTTTGTCACGGCAAAGCCCGCAGCCAAAAGGGACAGACCTGCAGAGACAAGGAAGATCAGACAAACAGCTACAAAATAGGGCAGACGCATATGCGGGCTTCAGACTCCTCGGGCGTTTGGGCGGGGTTGTACAGGCCCCGGCGCGCAGGTGCAATCAGAGCAGCAGCGCGACGCAGAGGAAGATCAGCGGAATTAGGCCGGTATCCCGGTTCGACCGGAACAGCATCAGAAGTTTGGCATTGTCCTCGATGTTCAGATTGCGCAGCTGCCACAACATGTGCCAGCCCATGGCCCATGGCCCGCCCAATGCAATCGTGACAATCCAGAACGGCGACTCCGGCACACCTGCGTCGATGATCGCCAGCCCCATCAGCGAGACTGTGGCGATCAGAAAATACTTGAGCCATCTGGCCGTATCCGCCCCAAACAACCGCGCGGTGGATTTGACGCCGATCAGCGCGTCGTCCTCGGTATCCTGATGCGCATAAATCGTGTCGTAGAACAGCGTCCACGCGATACCCGCCAGATACAGCATCACCGCAGGCCAGCCCAGCGATCCGGTATGGGCAACCCAGGCCAGCAGCGCCCCCCAGTTGAAGGCCAGTCCCAGAAACACCTGCGGCCACCATGTGAAGCGTTTGGCAAAGGGATAGAGGGCAACTGGCAACAGTGACAGAACGCCCATGAGGATAGCTCCAGTATTGAAACTAAGCAGAATCCCCAGCGATATAAGCGCCTGCAGACCCATCCAGATCACGGCTTGCCGCACACTAACCTGACCCGAGGGGATCGGGCGGGATTTTGTGCGTTCGACCTGCGCGTCGAAATGGCGGTCGGTGATGTCGTTCCACGTGCATCCCGCGCCGCGCATCAAAAAGGCGCCAATAGCACAGCCGATCGCGATCCATGCATCCTCCAACCGCGGCGTGCCATCGCCCAGGATCGCAAGCACCAGCCCCCACCAGCAAGGGATCAGCAACAGCCACGTTCCGATCGGCCGGTCCGCCCGGCTCAGCCGCAGGTAGGGGCGGGTGAAGGCGGGCGCGCGGGTGTCCACCCAATTGCCCGTGACAGCATCAGCGACCTGACCGTCTGGTGTTGGAGCATTGCCTTGCATATGTAGGGTCTCATGAGTGCGAAGATCAGACTGTATGTAGAGCAGCCCTTGGGTCAGGGGCAATCGGTTCCTTTGACGCGTGAGCAGGCGCATTACCTGTTCGGCGTGATGCGGCAATCCGTCGGCGCGCAGATTGCGCTGTTTAATGGCCGGGATGGTGAATGGTTGGCCGAAGTCTCTGAGGCGGGCAAGCGCGGCGGCGTTCTGTCCTGCCTGCAGCAGACCAAGCCTTTGCAACTGCCGCCGGATTTGTGGTTCCTTTTTGCGCCAATCAAAAAGGCGCGCACGGATTTCATTGTCGAGAAGGCCGCAGAAATGGGGGCCGCGCGCATTCTACCTGTGCAGACAGACTACACAAACTCCGAGCGTATCCGGCAGGACCGACTTCAGGCGCATGCGGTCGAGGCCGCCGAACAATGCGGCGGTACCTTTGTGCCCGAGGTCGCGGATCTGCAAAAACTGGACCGCGTGCTGGATACTTGGCCTCAGGATCGGCAATTGATGTTCTGCAATGAGGCCGAGGTCGGTTCAGCGCTACGATTGGCCGCTCAGGAAAAAGGTCATCCATGGGCCATTCTGATTGGCCCCGAAGGAGGGTTTTCGGACCAAGAACGCGCCCGTTTGACCGCACTGCCCTTCGCACATGTGGTTAGCCTCGGCCCGCGAATCCTGCGCGCTGATACAGCGGCGGTGGCTGCCTTGACCATGTGGCAGCAGGCCTTAGGGGATTGGTTCTGAAGCGCCCCTGTAAGAAATGACGGATTTCTGTCTTAGCTACACCACTAAAAAATAGGATCTTTCCGTCCGAAAGGCTCGAATTCTTTCCACAAAGCTGCAACCTCTCGCTCAGGACAGTGTTTGTTCGCGCTGGTGGCGCCTGTTCGACAATGGTTTTTGCAAAATATGTGCCTTGGGGTCATTTGGATTGTAGTGGCCGGCCGAAATGACACTGGATTGTCAAAGTATCGTT
Source organism: Ruegeria sp. CK3 (assembly GCF_056536565.1). Lineage (NCBI taxonomy): Bacteria > Pseudomonadati > Pseudomonadota > Alphaproteobacteria > Rhodobacterales > Roseobacteraceae > Ruegeria > Ruegeria sp. CK3. The sequence continues at coordinate 245,947 of NZ_JBQFPV010000006.1, read as the reverse complement.
TTGCTGCAGGGCGACGTACCATTCCTTAGTCTACGTCAGTTGCTGCTGAGGTTTTCAGTTTTTCCTATCGTTGAAGGTCATATCTTAGGCGACTGGAAGGACCCGGCTTGTGTTGGCGAGATAGGTGAACCGGTCAGCCGGGACAGAGAGCTGTCCGAACGGTTCTTAAGAATCCTTTAACCGATTTTTTGCTATTCAAAGTTGAATTGAAACCAGGAGCATTGGCACCATGAAGACTTGGTTGTCGGTTGTGATGACCTTAATCGTTTTGGCGGGGTGCAGTAAGGATTTGCGGGGCACGCGGTCATTTGACCCTGCGGCCGAACCCGCCGCGCAGCCTGTGGCGGCGCGAAGCAACCTGAATGGTAGTGTTGCGCGAACGGAATTTGCCGAGCTTGTGCGCAGATCCGTCGCCACCTCTCCGACGACTGCGGCCGGAACCGCCAATGTTCTAGCCTCGAAATCTCGGATCGAGGCTGAAAGGGGTGCGTACCGGCCCCAGCTGAACGCCGAAACCTCTCTGACGTCCGATGGGGATACGGTTCCGATCCTACGCCTAAGCCAGATCATCTATGACGGCGGCAAGATCTCAGGCCGTGTCGGGCTGCGCCAGATCGAGGCGCGTCAGACCTGGCTGAGCGAACTGTCCGAGCTGAGCGCCCAAAGCTTTGAGGCGATCGAGGCCATCATCGACCTCGACCGCAGCCGTCGTCTTGAAGATCAGGCCCGACAAAACCTTGAACGCACCGAGGCACTGGTCAGCGACTTGCAATCCCGGTTCGACGCCGGTGTCGCATCGGTGGCGGATCTGCTGGCGGGTCAGGGCCGCCAATCCAATGCTGAGACCGAGTTGGCGCAGGCCGAAACGGATGTCGAACTGGCAACCGCCACCTGGATCGAAGTGTTCGGCAGCCGACCGAGTGCCATTCCAACCATCCCACCGGCTCCGGTTCTGGCGGGCACGACTTCGCAGGCCATGGTCGAACGCAGCCCGCGTCTACTAACACAGGTCGCCGTCAGTGAGGTGCGCCAGCAAGAGGTTGTCGTGGCCGAGCGCGCGACGCGCCCAACCTTGTCCGCGATCCTAGAAACCGACTTTAACGAAGGCAGTATCGACAATGGGGCGCAAGCCCGTCTGGGCGTGAATGTCCCGATCTATCAGGGTGGCTCGGCCCGCGCCAATGTGGAAACGGCAAGGGCCAACCTCCAGCAAAGTGAGGCCGAAGCGGAAGAGCTGCGCCGCGAATTGCAGCGCAATCTGTCTCAGGCTCTGGAAGAGACGAACTCGATCCAGCGGCGTCTTGCGACGGCCCGTCGTGCGGTCGAGATCAACGAACAGGCGCTTGATGCGGCGCGGGGACAGTTCGATATCGGACGTTCAACCATCGTGCAGATTCTGGACGCTATTCGAGAACTAAATTTGGCGCAGGTCCGGGTCATCCAGCTTGAGGCACAAGCGCGTCGGGCCGAATATGCGGTGCTTGCGGTGACAGGCGATATTCTGGATGCGCTGGGCGTCGCACAGCCGATCGACCCAACCTTGTGATATTCCCATGACCCCAACCGCCACAGACCCGCTGATCAAACATCTTCAGCTTTTGACAGAGCGGTTGGGCCAAGGGCTGGGCGAATGCCGGACGAGAACCCGGGCATGGTTGCGCAGGTCGATATGCTGTCCGAGCCGAAGACGGTGCTGGAGTATCTGACCAAACCGGTGATCCGCGTCAAAGACCGCGCTTTCCGTGATTAGGTCGGGAAACGAAGCGCCCCCTTGAACTCTGTACCGCTCGGCCCGATTTTGAGGGGGTTGGGGATCGCCCATCACGTCCAAGCGCTGAAACAGGAACACCGATATGAGTTTCATTCGACCCGAAGCCAAATTGGCCCTCTGGCGCTGGCGCGAGGTTGTCGCCGCCGGTTTTGTGCTGGTTCTGGGCCTCAGCTGGGTCAGTGGACCCGCCGGTCTGCTGGGCGTTCTGGGCTGGGTGCTGGTGGCTGTCGCAGCCGCTCTGACCGTGATCGGCGTGCAGCGTGCCCGGTTTCGGACCGGGGCAGGCGGGCAGGGCGTGGTCAGCGTCGATGAGGGGCAGATCACCTATCTCGGTCCGCTGGATGGCGGCATGGTGGCAACGCGCGAGATTGAGCGACTCGCGCTTGATCCGACTTCAAGCCCGGCGCACTGGGTGTTGGACCAACCGGGGCAACCTACGCTTCACATTCCTGTGAATGCAGAAGGGGCCGAGGCACTGTTTGATGTGTTCTCGGCGCTCCCTGGTTTGAAAACGCAACAGATGCTGGCCGAACTCCACGGCGGGTCGCGCCATCCGGTGGTGATCTGGGAAAAAACCTCCTCGCGCCCGGCTCATCTTCGGCTGCATTGACACTGGCGCGGTTTGCGCTCAGGACTGACCGATAAGACAGACACATCAGGATCGGAGATCGGTTCATGTCCATCCCTCAGTCCGGCGGCGGCCCGATCGAGCGCCACGAGCAATTGGCCGAATATCTGGAATCGGGCTGCAAGCCCAAGGCCGATTGGCGTATCGGGACCGAACATGAGAAGTTCGGCTATTGCAAAGACACCCTCAAACCCCTGCCATTTGAAGGAAAACGTTCCATCGTTGCGGTGCTTGAAGGGCTGCGTGACCGCCATGGCTGGGCTGAGGTGCGCGAAGCAGGCCACTTGATCGGTCTTGAGAAAGACGGCGCGAATGTCAGCCTGGAACCTGGCGGCGCGTTGGAATTGTCAGGCGCTCCGCTCGAGACGATCCACGAGACATGCGATGAGGTTAACACCCACCTACGCGAGGTGAAGGATATCGCCGATGAGATCGGCGTGGGGTTCATCGGTCTGGGCGCGGCTCCGATTTGGACCCACGAAGAGATGCCGCTGATGCCCAAAGGGCGCTATCGGCTGATGAACGACTACATGGAAGAAGTCGGCACTATGGGCCGCGCTATGATGCGCCGGACCTGTACCGTTCAGGTCAATATCGACTTTGGGTCTGAGGCCGACATGGTGCAAAAACTGCGCGTGGCGCTGGCGCTGCAACCTGTGGCGACAGCACTGTTCGCGAACTCTCCGTTCTTTGAGGGCAAGGTGAACGGCCAGAAAAGCTGGCGCAGCCATATCTGGCGGCATCTGGACGATGCGCGCACCGGAATGTTGCCTTTCGTGTTCGAAGAGGGCTTCGGGTTCGAGCGTTACGTTCAATACGCGCTCGATGTGCCGATGTATTTCGTCTATCGCGACGGCCAATATATCAACGCGCTGGGAATGTCCTTCCGCGACTTCCTGAAGGGCGAGCTGCCCGCTCTGCCTGGTGAGACACCGACACTGTCCGATTGGGCTGACCATCTGACCACGGCCTTCCCCGAAGCGCGGATCAAGAAATTCATGGAGATGCGTGGTGCCGATGGCGGCCCATGGCGTCGTCTGTGCGCGCTGCCCGCCTTCTGGGTTGGCCTGACCTATGACCAGACCGCGCTTGATGCAGCGTGGGATCTGGTCAAAGGCTGGGATGCTGAAACCCGCGAAGGATTGCGTGTTCAGGCCGCGGTCAACGGGTTGCAGGCCCAAGTCGGGGACATCAACATGCACGATCTGGCGCGTGAGGTCGTGGCGATCTCTGAGGCCGGTTTGAAAGCTCGTGCTTTCCCTGGTGCTGGCGGTCTGGTCCCGGATGAGACGCACTTCCTGAACGCGCTAAAGGAAAGCATCGACACCGGCAAGGTGCCTGCCGATGAGTTGCTGGAACACTACAATGGCGACTGGAACGGTGACCTGACCCGGATTTTCCCCGAATACAGCTATTGATCCGCCCGGTCCCGCTTGCATTCGCGGGGCTGGCCCGATAGCAGGTTGGCGACCAAATTCAGAGGGCGTCATGGACGATCTTAAGGCAAAATATCTGGGCCAAATCGCCGAGGCTGGCGACGAGAACGCGCTTGAGGCGATCCGCGTCGCTGCCGTTGGCAAAAAAGGCGAGGTCGCGCTGAAGATGCGCGAGCTGGGCAAGATGACGCCCGAAGAGCGTCAGGTCGCAGGCCCCGCGCTTAATGCCCTGAAGGATGAGATCAACTCGGCGCTGTCCGCGAAAAAAGCCGCTTTGGCCGATGCCGCGCTGGATGAGCGTTTGCGCACCGAATGGTTGGACGTCACCCTGCCGACCCGCGCGCGGCGTCAGGGCTCGATCCACCCGGTCAGCCAGGCGACCGAGGAGCTGACCGCGATCTTTGCCGAGCTGGGCTTCTCCGTCGCCGAAGGGCCGCGCATTGAAGACGACTGGTATAACTTCGACGCCCTGAACATCCCCGGCCACCACCCCGCGCGGGCCGAGATGGACACGTTTTACATGCACCGTGCGGAGGGCGACAATCGCCCTCCGCATGTGCTGCGGACCCATACCTCTCCGGTCCAAATCCGCTCGATGGAGAAACAGGGCGCGCCGATCCGCGTGATCTGTCCGGGCGGTGTGTACCGTGCCGACTATGACCAGACCCACACGCCGATGTTCCATCAGGTCGAGGGGCTGGCCATCGACAAAGACATCTCGATGGCAAACCTGAAATGGGTTCTGGAAGAGTTCGTAAAGGCCTTCTTCGAGGTCGACGATGTCGAGCTGCGCTTCCGCGCATCGCACTTCCCCTTCACCGAGCCGTCGGCCGAGGTCGATATCCGCTGTTCCTGGGACAACGGCCAGCTGAAGATCGGAGAGGGCGACGACTGGATGGAGATCCTCGGCTCCGGCATGGTCCACCCCAAGGTGATCGCCGCCGGTGGCATTGATCCCGAGGTCTATCAGGGCTTTGCGTTCGGCATCGGCATCGACCGTCTGGCGATGCTGAAATATGGAATTCCTGACCTGCGTGCGTTCTTTGACTCTGACCTGCGCTGGCTGCGGCACTACGGGTTTGCAGCGCTGGATATGCCGAACCTGCATGGTGGTTTGTCGCGGTGAAGCGAAACCTTGCTCTTGTTCGTGACATTCTTTTAAAGGCTGAAAAATCAGAAGACCGGTGCTTTGAAATTGGCTCATGGGACTGGACTGATCATGATATGCGAGAGCGTCAGCTGCGATCAGATCATTCAGAGGAGTTCCTGTTTCATTTGGATATCATGGAGCAGGGTGGTCTGATAAAGAAGTCAATGTGCGAGCACAGTGACTATCAGTTCTGGGAAATTACGTGGAATGGCTACGAGTTTCTTGATGCCGTGCGTGACGAGCGCTTTTGGAAGAAGCTTTTGAAGGAAGCTGAAACGCGCGGTGTCGCGTTGACAGTAGATGGTGCGATTTCTGCGTTTAAGGGTCTGGCTGCGTCTGTTCTTGCAGTAAATGGTGCCAGTTAATTTGTGCGCGGAGCAAAGGCCGATAGGCCGCCGCGCTATCGCCAGACCGCCCGCACGGGCTGGCGATTTGTCTCCGCTCGCGCAACGTTCGAACAGCGCGCGGATTTGGCTGGCATAAAGTGCCCAACACCGACCGAGGATCGCCACCCCGCGGTCTGGCGACAGCGCGGCTTGTGATCTGATATGACCAATGGGCGATCGCGCAGCTTGTTACAGGTTCCCACAGGGTTGTGACGTGACAGTTGGCGTCAGGCGGCTAGGCTCCGGCCTATGATCTATCGACTGCTTCTTCTGCTGCTGACCGCAACCCCGGCACTCGCCATGGGACCTTGGAAATCCGATTGCCATGGCGATACGGCCTGTGAGGTCGGCGACCGCTCCTACCATGTGCTGGAGCCTGCAGGGTGGGACGGCGAAACGCCTCTGCCCGTATTGCTGCATTTCCACGGCTGGGCGCGGCAGGGGACTGTGGTGGTGAATCATGAGCGCATTGCCGGGGCGACCAAGCTGCGGGGCGTTTTGCTGGTGGCCCCGAACGGGCTGGGCAAAAGCTGGGATTTCTGGACCTCGGGCACGGGCGATGTGCCCTTTGCCGACCGCGTGTTGGAGGATGTCGCCAAGCGCTACCCGGTTGATCCGGAGCGTATCTATGTCTCGGGCTATTCCTTCGGCGGCGCGATGGCGTGGCGCTATGTCTGCCAGTCGGGCAATGACGTTGCCGCCTTGCTGGCCGTTGCCGGCAGCATCCGCCAGACTGAAGACTGCCCCGAAGCCCCGCTTGAGGCGCGCCATGTGCATGGCCTCAGCGATACGGTGATGGATTTTCCCTATGGCGCGAATGGCGACACGACCTATCCGGTGGCCCTTTGGCGCGCGAAATACGACTGCCACGATGCGACCCCGCGCGGGGATTGGAGCGTGGTGCCGATCCTGACCCTCAGCCGGGTGGAGTGGACCGATTGCGCGCAGGGGCAGGTGGTGCTGGATACCCATCCCGGCGGGCATTTCATCCCCCATGGCTGGATCGGGCGGCAATTGGACGAGCTTTTGGGCCGCACCCCCACCTATCCGTGACCCGCAGCGCTTGCACCTTGGCGCATTCTTTGTCATTGCCTGTGCCGACTGGATGTTTGCCAAAAAAGGCCCCGAGCAATGAAATTCACTCTGTCCTGGCTGAAAGACCACCTCGACACCGATGCGTCGGTTGATGAGATCACTGAGGCGCTGACCGATCTTGGCCTTGAGGTCGAAGAGGTCGTGAACCCGGCGGACCGTCTGGCGGGCTTTACGCTGGGCCATGTGAAACATGCCGAGAAACATCCCGACGCCGACAAGCTGCGCGTCTGCACGGTAGCAACGGATGAGGGCGATTTGCAGATCATCTGCGGCGCCCCAAACGCGCGCGAAGGCATTACGGTCGTTGTCTGCAAGCCGGGCATGTATATCCCCGGTCTGGATATCACCATCAGCGTCGGCAAGATCCGGGGCGTTGAGAGCTTTGGCATGATGGCCTCGGAGCGTGAGTTGGAGCTGTCGGATGAGCATGACGGCATCATCGAGCTGCCTTCGGGCGAGGTTGGCGACACATTCGTCGACTGGCTGGCCGAGAATGACCCGTCCAAGATCGATCCGATGATCGAGATTGCGATCACCCCCAACCGCCCGGATGCGTTGGGTGTTGCGGGGATTGCGCGCGATCTGGCTGCGCGCGGCGTTGGCACGCTGAAAGAGCGCGCCTATGCGCCGGTACCGGGCGATTTCGACAGCCCGATCAAGGTGACAATTGATGAGGATACGCTGGACGGCGCGCCGCATTTCACCGGTCGTCTGATCCGTGGCGTGAAGAATGGTCCTAGCCCGCAGTGGTTGCAGGATCAGTTGAAGTCAATTGGTCTACGTCCGATCTCGGCTTTAGTCGATATCACCAACTACATGACCTACGACCAGAACCGCCCCCTGCATGTGTTTGACGCGGACAAGGTGCAGGGCAATCTGCGCGTTCACCGTGCCAAGGGCGGTGAGAAACTGGTGGCGCTGGATGAGAAAGAATACACGCTGCAACCCGGCATGATGGTGATCTCGGACGACAATGGCCCTGAATCCATCGCCGGTATCATGGGCGGTGAGGAAACTGGTTGTACTGACGAGACCGTGAACGTCTTCCTCGAAAGCGCGTTCTGGGATCACGTGCAAATCGCACTGACCGGTCGTGCGCTCAAGATCAACTCGGACGCGCGCTATCGGTTCGAGCGTGGGATTGACCCGGAATACACGCTGGAAGGGTTGGAGCAGGCGACGCAGATGATCCTGGATATCTGCGGCGGTGAGGTTTCCAAAGTGGTTGAGGCCGGCAGGGCTCCGAACCATGCGCGCGCCTACAAGCTGGACGCGGCGCGTGTGCAGTCTCTGGTCGGGATGGATATTCCCGAAAGCGAGCAGCGCCAGACCCTGACGCGTCTGGGCTTCCGTCTGGAAGGCGAGATGGCGCATGTGCCCAGCTGGCGTCCAGATGTCATGGGTGAGGCCGATCTGGTGGAAGAGGTCGCGCGGATCGCGTCTTTGACTAAGCTGCAGGGCAAGCCCTTGCCGCGCGTGACCGATGGCATTCCCAAGCCCGTAATGACCCCGACACAGCGTCGTCAGTCGATGGCGCGACGTACCTGTGCCGCGTTGGGGTATAACGAATGCGTCTCATATACCTTCATTGATCAGGCCTCGGCTGCGCTGTTCGGCGGCGGAGATGATGCGACGCGTCTGGAGAACCCGATCTCGTCCGAGATGAGCCATATGCGCCCGGACCTGCTGCCAAGCCTGTTGCAAGCGGCGGCGCGCAATCAGGCACGCGGTTATGCTGACGTGGCCTTGTTCGAGGTCGGCCCGGTCTTCCATGACGGCGAGCCCGGTGATCAAAAGACACAGATTTCCGGCCTGCTTGTTGGCCGCAACGGTCCTAAAGACGTCCACGGCGCGTCTCGCGCTGTTGATCTGTTTGATGCCAAAGCGGATGCCGAGGCGGTTCTGGCCGCAATCGGCGCACCCGCCAAGGTTCAGATTCTGCGCGACGGTGACGCCTGGTGGCATCCGGGTCGTCACGGCAAGATCTGCTTGGGTCCGAAAAAGGTTCTGGGCGTGTTCGGTGAATTGCACCCGCGCATCCTGCAGGCGATGGATATCAAAGGTCCGGCGATGGCGTTTACCATCTGGCCGGATGAGGTTCCGCTGCCGCGTAAATCTGGCGCAACCCGCGCCGCGCTGGAACTGCGCGATCTGCAAGCCGTCGAGCGTGACTTTGCCTTTGTGGTCGATGATACTGTCGAAGCTCTGACTTTGGTGAACGCTGCGGCGGGGGCCGACAAGGCTCTGATCGAAGACGTTCGCGTTTTTGACGAGTTCATCGGCGGGAGCCTGGGTGAGGGCAAGAAATCTCTGGCCATCACTGTGCGTTTGCAGCCAAAAGATGCGACGTTGAAGGAAAAGGATATCGAGGCCGTGGCTGAGAAGATCATCGCCAAGGTGTCGAAAGCCACAGGCGGCGTTCTGCGCGGCTAGGGTTTATTCCGCCTCCGGCGGGAGTATTTTTAAAAGATGAAGGGGCGGGGTGCGCCCCTTTTTCTTGGGAGGAAACGCAAGATGTTGAAAGTTTATCTTTCTGGCGAGATTCACACCGATTGGCGTGAGCAGATCATTTCGGGTGCCGAGGGATTGGATGTCACGTTCAGCAGCCCGGTGACTGATCACGCGGCCAGTGATGATTGTGGCGTGGCCGTTTTGGGCGCAGAGCCGAACAAGTACTGGCATGATCACAAGGGCGCGATGGTCAACGCGATCCGGACACGCAAAGGCATCTCGGATGCTGATGTGGTGGTTGTCCGGTTCGGAGACAAATACAAGCAGTGGAACGCCGCGTTTGATGCGGGATATGCGGCTGCGTTGGGCAAGTCGATCATTGTGCTGCACGGCGCCGATCACCAGCACGCGTTGAAAGAGGTCGATGCCGCCGCGCTGGCAGTCGCGGAGGAACCGCGCCAGGTGGTGGAAATCCTGCGCTATGTTCTGACCGGCGAACTACCGGGCTAGGCTGCGAAAAGGGCTTGCGCGCCGGGATGGTCGCAAGCCCTTTTGAGGTTAATCGCGGGCGGGCGTCACCAAGCCTTTTTGTACGGCCGGGCGGTCAAGGAACCGATCCAGATAGGCCGTGAGATTGGCGTGGTCATCCCACCCAACGACCTCTTTAGCGCCATAGAAATCCAGCCCGCGCAGCCAAGGCGCGATGGCCATATCTGCGATCGAGTAGTCTCCGGCGATCCAGTCCTGACCCTCGAGTTCCTGGTTCAGGACGTTGAGCAGGCGCTTGGCTTCGTTGATATAGCGCTCGCGCGGGCGGGGGTCTTCGATCTCACTGCCGGCGAACTTGTAGAAAAAGCCCAATTGTCCGAGCATCGGCCCAAGGCCCCCCATCTGGAACATCAGCCATTGCGTGATGCGATGCTTGTCGGTGGCGGATTGACCAATGAACTGCCCGGTTTTCTCGGCCAGATAGAGCAGGATCGCGCCGCTCTCGAACACGCCGATGGGGGTGCCATCCGGGCCGTTGGGGTCGATGATCGCGGGGATCTTGTTGTTGGGGTTCAGCGACAGAAACTCGGGGCTTTTGACATCGGCATCGGCCAGGGTAACCTTGTGCGCCTCATAAGGCAGGCCGGTTTCTTCCAACATGATCGAGGCTTTGACCCCGTTGGGTGTCGGGAAGGAATAAAGCTGAAGGCGATCGGGGTGTTGCGGCGGCCATTTGGCCATGATCGGGAAAGAGGCGGTGTCCAGCATGCGAAAGCTCCTGTTCGGGCGGTTCCGTTCGAGTTAGGCATGGAGTCGTGTATTTGTCAGCCCCCCAAGCTGTGCAGTGTAGGTCACCCGTTGTTTGCTGGCGAACAATGGGGAAAACTGCCGCAACTCGCACCTAGACCGATTTGCGTTTTTCACTCACAATTCAGCGAGTCCCGCGCGAAAGCCGCGGGATTGATGTTTGAGAAAGGAAATGCGCGTGGATGAAGTTGCAACACAGGTGGGTGCTTTTGCGCCTTTGATCATGAGCGCGGTCAAGGCGCTGATCGTACTGATTTTGGGCTGGATCGTTGCTGGAGCAATCGCTGGCATGGTGCGGCGGCGCATCAACGCAACGCCGCAGATCGACCCGACACTAGGGAACTTCATGGCCAGCCTTGTCAAATGGGCGATCCTGGCGATGGTTCTGGTTGCTGTTCTCGGGATTTTCGGGATCCAGGCAACAAGCATCGTTGCCATTCTGGGTGCCGCGTCTCTGGCGATTGGTCTGGCGCTGCAAGGGACACTCAGCGACCTGGCAGCTGGTGTGATGCTGGTCGTGTTCCGTCCGTATAAACTGGGCCAGTTTGTCGACATCGGCGGGACAGCCGGGACAGTGAAAGACCTCAACCTGTTCACGACCGAATTGGTGACGCCGGACAATGTGCAGATCATCGTGCCAAACGGGCAATCCTGGGGGTCGATCATCACCAACTACTCGGCACATGACACGCGCCGTGTGGATCTGGTGTTCGGGATCGACTATGGCGACAGTGCGGATGAAGCGATGAAGATCATTCTGGACGTGGCGAACGCGGATGCGCGTATTCACAAAGACCCCGAGCCTTGGGTGCGTGTGACCAATCTCGGTGACAGTTCGGTCGATCTGACCGCACGTCTGTGGTGCGCAGCGGCGGACTATTGGGATGTGAAATTCGAACTGACTAAAGCTGTGAAAGAAGCCTTCGATGCGAAGGGCGTCTCAATCCCCTACCCACATTCGGTGGAGATCCACAAAGAGGGCTGAACGCTCCCGCTCGTCGCGCCGGCATTGGGAATGCCCTCCTCCCGTTGGGCCAAGCGCCGCACATTCGTGCGGCGCTTTCGTTTTTGCGGATGGGGTGTCAATCAAGACCAACCGCGCCGCGCCAATAGGCGTGGCGCCATGCCCAACGCTGTAAATCGCCTTTCGGCAAAAAGGTGATTTCAGGGGCGGGAGTTGTTACGACTTGATCACTACATTGGGGGAGACAACGTCGATGCCAAGGGCTTTACCAACCGCATAATAGGTCAGTTGTCCGGCGTGAACGTTCAGACCCGCCAGCAGGTGTGGGTCGTCCTGACAGGCCTGTTTCCAACCTTTATCGGCCAGCGCCAGCATAAACGGCATCGTCGCGTTGCCCAAAGCGATGGTCGAGGTCCGGGCCACCGCGCCCGGCATGTTGGCCACGCAATAGTGCATCACACCATCGACCTCGTAGATCGGGTCGGCATGGGTCGTTGCGCGCGAGGTTTCAAAGCAGCCGCCCTGGTCGATAGCCACGTCCACCAGCACCGCACCTGGCTTCATCGTCGACAGCTGCTCTCGACTGATCAGCTTCGGAGCGGCAGCGCCCGGAATCAGAACGGCTCCGATCACCATATCGGCGTCCTGGATCAGTTCAGCCGTCGCGCCAGCCGTCGAGTATTGGTTCTTGAACTGCCCGCCGAACACGTCATCCAGATAGCGCAGCCGAGGCAGTGAGCGGTCAAGAACCGTCACATCTGCACCCATGCCTGCAGCGATCTTAGCCGCGTGAGTGCCGACGACACCTCCACCAATCACGACGACCTTGGCCGGACCAACGCCGGGAACGCCACCCATCAGCACGCCTCGGCCACCATTGGCCTTCTGCAGGGTCCACGACCCGACCTGAGGCGCCAGACGGCCCGCAACCTCGGACATGGGCGCGAGCAGAGGAAGACCGCCGCTTGCGTCTGTGACGGTCTCATAGGCGATTGCGGTACAGCCTGAGGCCAGCAGGTCGTGGGTCTGATCTGGGTCCGGGGCGAGATGCAGGTAGGTGAACAGCAACTGGCCTTCGCGCAGCATCTTACGCTCACCGGCCTGAGGTTCTTTGACCTTCACGATCATGTCGGCCGTGGCAAAAACCTCTTCTGCGGTGTCCACGATGCCCGCGCCAGCAGCGATATAGGCGGCATCATCGAATCCAGCGCCAATGCCGGCACCAGATTCGATCAGCACGTCGTGTCCGCGCGCAACCGCTTCCTGCGCGGCGTTGGGCGTCATGCCGACGCGAAATTCCTGGGGTTTGATTTCCTTGGGGCAACCGATTTTCATCTGCACCGTCTCCGTTCATAAACTGCCTAAATTATGTGCAATTCAAGGCGCAATTTTTGTGAAACAAGACGGGGCTTTGTGTTTTTTGTCGGAAGATTTTCGCGTAGACTGCAAAAATCTCGCAAAGGATTTGCAGCAATGAGCCTAGACACGACTGATCGGAAGATACTTTCTGCGCTGCAGCGCAATGGTCGAATGTCGAATGCCGAGCTGTCGGAGCAGGTGAATCTGTCCCCCTCGGCGTGCCATCGCCGGGTGCAACGGCTTGAGGCTGACGGCTATATCCGCAACTACGTGGCTTTGCTGGATGCGCGCAAGATGAATGTGCCAACTACTGTCTTTGTCGAGATCACATTGCAGGGCCAGGCCGAAGAAGTTCTGGACGCGTTCGAAAAGGCGGTTTCGCGCATCCCGGACGTTCTAGAATGTCACCTGATGGCCGGAACCGCTGACTACATCCTGAAAGTGGTGGCCGAAGATACCGAGGATTTCGCGCGGATCCACCGTCAATACCTGTCGCGATTGCCCAAAGTGGCGCAGATGCAAAGTTCGTTCGCTTTGCGCACGGTGTTCAAAACAACCGCCCTGCCAGTTTGAACGGCGCCTATTTTCTGCGCGCAGAAAGGCAAAGGACTGCCTTGCGTCAATTCTACGGCTTGTATCCCCGGGGCGGGGCGTCCAAAATTGAGACGATGAGACCCTCGCGCTGCACCTCCCCGTGATCCCGGCAGCGCGATGTCATCAATTCATCTGATGACATCAGGCGGTTACACAAACCTGCCAGGGTGGGAACCCGAAGAATAATAAGGAGTTGACCTTGGCCTACGAAAACGATGGCGCCCCCAAAGACTGGCTGGAGGCTGAGCTGGAAGATACGCTGGATGAGGACTTCGAGATCGAATTCAGCGAGCCGATGCTGTCGATGGAAGTTCGCAAGATCTATCGGGAACAGCATCCGGACATGCTGGACCGAAAGGTCTATTTCCGCAACCTGCTGCGCCTTCAGGCTGAGTTGATCAAGGTGCAGGACTGGGTTCAGCACACCGGTGCCAAGGTCTGTATACTGTTTGAAGGCCGTGACAGTGCGGGCAAGGGGGGCGTGATCAAGCGGATCACCCAGCGCCTCAATCCGCGCGTGGCGCGGGTGGTTGCCCTGCCAGCCCCCAGCCGCCGGGAACAAAGCCAGTGGTATTTCCAGCGCTACGTGCCGCACCTGCCGGCGGCCGGTGAGATCGTTCTGTTCGATCGCTCCTGGTACAACCGTGCAGGCGTGGAACGCGTAATGGGTTTTGCGACCGAGGATCAGGTCGAACAGTTCTTTCAGGACGTTCCGGAATTTGAGCGTATGTTGGTGCGCTCTGGGATCATCTTGCTGAAATACTGGTTCTCGATCACGGATGAAGAACAACAGCTGCGCTTCCTTATGCGTATCCATGATCCGATGAAACAGTGGAAGCTTTCGCCGATGGACCTGGAATCCCGCATCCGGTGGGAATCCTACACCAAGGCGAAAGAGGATATGTTCTTCCGCACCAATATCCCCGAGGCGCCATGGTACATTGTGGAAGGTAATGACAAGAAACGCGAGCGCCTGAATTGTATCGAGCATCTTCTGACCATGATCCCCTATACGGACGTTCCGCATGAGAGGGTCAATCTGCCCGATCGCCGCTACAATCCGGACTACGAACGCCGCGTTCTGCCCGATGAGCTGCACGTGCCCAAGATCTACTGATCGTGTTGTGAGGATGCGAGGCAGCGGACTGCCTCGCATCAAGATAAGCCGTCAGGCGACGTCCATCATGCAATCGAAATTGAAGAAGTTGACGAAGAAGACGTCTCCGGAATCGTCCGATGCCATCTCCGGGCACGACGTGTCATCCGAGTATGGGTCCATATCGTCGACCATCACCAGATCCAAGTCATCCTCGGGTTCTTCCGGAGTCATGACGTCATCATTCCAGGCGAATTGATCCAACTGCGTCTGCAGCTGTTGAATGAACGCCTCAATTTCGGCGAGGAAAGCTGCGACGTCGAAACAACCGCTATCAGGGTCCTCGGTCTCGGTGACATCGGTCTCGGGCTGCTCGGGTTCCGGGTCTTCAGTCTCAGTAACGTCAGTTTCGGGCTGTTCGGGTTCCGGGTCCTCGGTCTCGGTGACATCGGTTTCGGGCTGTTCCGGTTCCGGGTCTTCGGTCTCGGTGACGTCAGTTTCAGGCTGCTCGGGCTCTGGGTCTTCGGTCTCGGTGACGTCAGTTTCGGGCTGCTCGGGTTCCGGGTCCTCTGTCTCTGTGACATCAGTCTCAGGCTGTTCCGGTTCCGGATCTTCCGTCTCGGTGACATCGGTTACCGGTTGTTCCTGAGTTGCGTCTTCGGTTTCCGTCACATCTGTTTCCGGCTCCTCGGGCACTGGATCTTCAGCCGGGGGCGGCGTCATAGCGGTGTCGTCGCTGTCCAACACGACCTCTGCGTCAGTGGTGGCAAAGTTCTGCGTCACCATGACCGCGTCAAAGCCCTGCATGTCGCCCGTCTCAACGCCGATCCCGATATATTTGAAATCGGGGTTCAGAATGTTGGCCCTGTGGCCGGGGCTGTTCATCAGGTTCTGATGCAGTTGCGCGACATCATCGCTGATGCCTGGGGCGCCGCGCTCGGATTGCCAGGCGATATTTTCGCCCGTGCGCCAACTGCCTTCCAGATCGAAACCGGCCGACTGCATGCGCTGGGTTGCGCTGGATCCGCCCGATCCGGTGTGGCTGAACCGGTCCGTGTTCAGCATCCATGCGCTGTGGTCTTCTGATGACTCGTTAAGCTGTCTTTCAAGTTGCAGGGGGTCCAGACCGCGGGATGTGCGCTCTTGGTTGATGAGCGCTAGCATCTCTCGTTCTACTTCACTTGCTGTAGACATTTTTGCCTCCGTTTTATGTTTTGTCTGAGTGGACGAGCCCAGTTATCGGGGCCACCAAAGACATGAACAGAGAGGCGATGAAAATCGGCACTTTTCGGCGAGACGATGCAGTCGGACGCAGATTCGCTGCGCTGGAAAACGCCGAGAAAGAGGCGAGACTAAGGCTCGGCGAGTTATCGCACTGGTTGTGCAGGGGCGCGGGCAAAAACGCACTTAGAAACGACAAACCCCCGGGCGATGCCTCGGGGGTCGTCAAATAGTGTCATCCAAAGCTGGACGAGCGTCAGGTACTTAGAGCAAACCTTCGCGCTGTGCTTTCTTACGTGCCAGTTTACGGGCACGACGGATCGCTTCAGCCTTCTCGCGCGCTTTTTTCTCGGACGGTTTCTCGAAATGTTGCTTTAGCTTCATTTCACGGAACACGCCTTCGCGCTGCAGCTTTTTCTTCAGGGCACGAAGCGCCTGATCGACGTTATTGTCGCGAACACTAACCTGCATGTGGTTGTCACCACCTTTCTAGATAGAGTTGCAAGGAAATTGCAGGAGTTGGCCGTATAGCAAAGCGGCTCTATCTTGTCTAGTACTGTGCCCAAGCACCGGAGAACCGCCATGACCGTCACTTACGAAGACACCAAACAACAGCTGCTGGACGCGATCTTGATGCATGTTCCGTTCGATGGCTGGTCCGAGGCCAGTTTTCGCGCGGCCGTTGTTGATTGCGATCTGGATGACGGTCTGGCCCGTGCGATCTGCCCGCGCGGCGCGGTCGATCTGGCGCTGGCCTACCACGCGCGGGGCGATCAGGTCATGCTGGATAGGATCAAGTCCACTGACATGAGCGAGCTGAAGTTTCGCGAAAAGGTCGCCGCCGCCGTTCGGTTCCGGCTTGAGGCGGTCGAGGACAAGGAACTGGTGCGCCGGGGCATGACCCTGTTTTCGCTGCCCAACCACGCCGCGGACGGGGCAAAGGCCGTTTGGGGCACCTGTGATCTGATCTGGGATGCACTGGGCGATACGTCGGATGATGTGAACTGGTACACCAAGCGCGCAACCCTGTCGGGGGTCTATTCATCGACGCTGCTATTCTGGCTGGGGGATGATTCGCCGGATCACCAGAACAGTTGGGCGTTTCTGGACCGCCGGATCGAAAACGTGATGCAGTTCGAAAAGCTCAAGGCGCAGGTGAACGGTAACCCGCTGCTCAAGCCCTTGCTGGCCGTTCCCAATTGGTTTGCAGCTCAGGTGAAACCACCGATGAAGATGCGGGCTGATTTGCCGGGGATGTTGAACCCGCGCAAGTAAGCATCTGGGCCTTTGCTTTTTGGCCTGCTAGGCATTGGGCAAAGGAGATTTACCCATGACTTCGCCTGAGACCCAGACAATGCGTGCCGTCGAAATCACCGAACCCGGCGGCCCTGATGTCCTGCAACTGACCGAACGACCGATTCCCGAGCCGGCGGCCGGGCAGGTTGTTTTGAAAGTGGCCTATGCTGGCGTGAACCGACCGGACGCGTTGCAGCGCGCCGGGGCCTATGATCCGCCTCCCGGTGCAAGCGATCTACCGGGGCTTGAGGCCTCGGGCGAAGTGGTTGCCCTAGGTGCGGGTGTTGAGGGGCTCTCGATCGGTGACAAAGTCTGCGCGCTGCTTCCGGGCGGCGGATATGCTGAATATGTCGCCACGCCCGCCGCGCATTGCCTGCCTGTCCCCGATGGCATGGACCTAAAGCAAGCCGCCTGCCTGCCCGAGACCTTTTTCACAGTCTGGTCGAATGTCTTCACACGCGGAGGCCTGAAAGCAGGTGAGCGGTTCCTTGTCCATGGTGGATCTAGCGGTATCGGGACGACGGCGATCCAATTGGCGAACGCGTTTGGCGCGCGTGTCTTTGCGACTGCGGGCTCGGCTGAGAAGTGCGAGGCCTGCCGCAGCTTGGGCGCCGAAAAAGCGATCAACTATCGGGATGAGGATTTTGTCGGGGTTATGCGGGCCGAAGGTGGCGCGAACCTGATCCTCGATATGGTTGGCGGCGACTATATCCCGCGCAACGTAAAGGCGCTAGCCGAGGATGGACGTCTGGTTCAGATCGCCTTTTTGCAAGGACCCGTGACCGAGCTGAACTTTGCCCTGATGATGGTGAAACGCCTGACGCTGACCGGCAGCACCCTGCGTCCGCAAAGCGATCTGGCCAAGGCAAAGATCGCTCAGGACCTGCACGAGGCCGTCTGGCCGCTGCTCTCTGCAGGCAAGGTCGCGCCGGTGATGCATAGCGAATTCCCTCTGGCCGAGGCTGCTGCGGCGCACGCGCTCATGGAAAGCTCGCAGCATATTGGCAAGATCGTTCTGAACGTCTCAGGCTGACGCCTTTTGGGTCACGCCACGGCGCGCCGATAGAGGTGCCATGTTGCGTGACCCAGAACGGGCATTACTATGATCAGCCCCAGCAGCATCGGGATCGCGCCCAGCACCAGCAGGGTCGCGACGATAAAGCCCCAACCCATGATGACGCCGGGATTGTGGCGCAGCACGCGAACGGATGTCACAACGGCCACGGGCAGCCCTACTTTACGGTCTAAAAGAAGCGGGAAGCTGACAACGCTGACCGCCAGCGCAATTAGTGCGAAAAAGAACCCCGCAGCAGTGCCGAAGATGACCATTGTCCACCCCGCGCCTGTTGTCAGAACCTCGGTCGCAAACGCGCCCAGAGAGGCAGGCGGTTCAGGGCCGAGCGTCTGCGCATAGACGCTTTGAGCGACCATCAGCCAGACAAGCAGCAGCAGGACTAAATAGAACCCGAGCGCGAGAATGGCCCCGAAGGAGGGCGAGCGGAATACGCCGAACGCGTCCAGCCAATGGGCCTCTCCGCCTTGTTCGCGCTTACGGCTGATTTCATAAAGACCAACGGCTGCGATTGGGCCGATCAGAGCGAAGCCTGCGATCAGGGGGGCCAGCAACGGCACCAAGTCCATGTTCATTGCAAAGCCCACCATCAACAGCCCGGCAATCGGGTAGATCAGCACAATAAAGATCGCATCCGCGCGGGTTTCCAGAAAGTCCGTGTATCCCGCCCTCAGGCAGTATTTCAGGTCGTCGAATGTGAGTGGCTGCACCATGGGCAGGTGGTGCACGTCCGAACTGCCCATGCGCGAGACGCTTTCCGAGACGTGATCGCTGGTTGCTCCAAGGCTTTGGGCCGCCCAGCTGATCGGATTACCGATAGTTTTTGCCATTTTGTTCCCTTCCTTGGCGAGTGGTGCGCCGCGGAATGGATCCGGCTGAGGGTTGCTCGTGGCCGGACCAGCCGGCAACGCCTGCGTGAAGTATAGCACAGTTTTGGAAATTCCCGAATTGCTGCCGCCGCATCGCCCGGATTGTCTTGCCGCGCAAGCGTGTTAGCTTGAGCAAAGGCAAGAGGAGGTCAGAATGCAGCAAACTGCGCGTACAGTTGTCATTGAGGAATTCGGCGGACCTGAGGTCCTACAGATCAAGGACCAACCTTTGGGCGATCCCGGCCCCGGCGAAGTTCGCATTCGCCACGAGGCTTGCGGGTTGAACTTCATTGATGTCTATCAACGAACGGGCCTCTATCCCCTTGAATTGCCGCATGCATTGGGCATGGAGGCTGCGGGCGTGATCGAGGCTGTCGGCGAAGGCGTGACGCATTTGCAGCCGGGCCAACGCGCGGCCTATGCCAGCGCTCCGTCCGGCGCCTATTGCGAGGCGCGGGTGATGCCTGCGGCACAGGTATGCCCGCTGCCGGATGGCATCCCCTTCGAAATAGCCGCCGGGATGATGTTGAAAGGTCTGACGGTCGAATACCTGTTCCATCGCACCACCCCCTTGAAGCGCGGCGACACGGTTCTGTTTCACGCCGCTGCAGGCGGTGTCGGCCTGATCGCCTGCCAATGGGCGAAATCCGAGGGCATCAAACTGATCGGAACCGCGGGAACGGATGAGAAGTGCAGCCTGGCGCAATTCAACGGTGCGGCCCATTGCATCAACTACCGGACCGAGAACTTCGCCGAACGCGTCGCCGAGTTGACCGGCGGTAAAGGTGTCGATGTGGTTATGGATTCCGTCGGGGCCGATACGTTTGACGGTTCTTTGGACTGTCTGAAGCCCTTGGGCATGATGATATCCTTCGGCAATGCATCCGGGCCGGTGCCGCCGTTGAATATCGGCATTCTAGGGCAGAAAGGCTCACTCAAGATCACTCGGCCGACGCTGTTCACGCATATTGCGGACCATGCGGTCTGTCAGGCCATGGCGCGGCGGTTGTTTGGCAAGGTGCAGGGCGGAGAGGTCAAGATCCATATCGACCAGCGCTTCCCTCTGGATCAGATCGCAGAAGCGCACCGCGCGCTAGAGGCGCGGCAAACCACCGGCAGCACAATTCTGGACTTATAAACGCAAAGACCCGGCGCAGGACGCCGGGTCTGCTCCAGCACAAAATCGGAAAAATCAGAAGCGGTAGGCCGCTCGGATCTGCAGTGTTGTGGCGTCAACATCCACGCTGGACGAGTTGAAGTTGTTGAACTCGTGATACAGCAATTCGCCTGCGATGCTGACATTCGGGGCCACGATCTGCTCATAGCCTGCGCCGATGAACCAGCCGTCGTCGCTGCCCAGATTGTCGGTGCCAGCATCCGCATAGCCGCCAACGCCGTATAGAAGACCCTGAGGGTTCACCTTGTAGCCAGCGCGCACTTTGATCCGCCAGACGTCCTCGACCGTCGCGGGGCCGAGATCGATATTGGTCCAGTCATAGTCAAAGCCGCCGCCCACGACCCAGTCGCCCAGATCATAGTCATATCCAAGGATGATACCGCCAATCGCGCCATCGCCATCGACGCCGGAGACGCTGGTGTCCACGTCGATATAGCCCAATTGCAGACCGCCGTAGAACCCTGTCCAGTTGCCTGAGGATTGGGCCATAGCGGCCCCTGCCGCCAGGGTGGACGCCGCTGTCACAAGTGCCAATCTGCCTATCATGTCTTGATCCTTTCATTCCAAATAACCGCGCGCCAATTTGTGGGTCTGGCTACGCATATCCATACTCAAATACGGCCCTGCCTCAGGACCGGATCATCGTTTGTGGCATATTCCGTACTAGATCTTGGATCGTTCAGGCCGTTTGGCCCTATGTCCGCCCGCTAAATCCGGGTCTGTCTCAATAAGATAGTTAGTGTTTTCAAAGCTTCAAATGAAATGCGGCGGCAGATCACTCTGCCGCCGACGCGTGCTGTCAATTTCAGCGGATTATTGCTGCAGTTCAGCCGGGCTTTTGTCTGCGATGGTTTCCCAGTTGGTGCTGGCTTGCTCGATGAAGCCCGGGATGTCGCCTTCCCAACGTTCCTGGATGTCTTGCGACAGGTTCAGGTACAGTTTGTTGTCGACGATTTTCCAGTGGTTCGGGTCGCCGTCGAACTTGAAGCCCATGGCCGCACCGAATGCGCAGTAGCCACCATATGCGGGCAGGTACGCCTCCGGGTTGGCTTCAAATGCCACTTTGTTTTCTTCCGAAGAGAAGCGGTACAGAGCGTCGTTGTGCAGGGTGGTGATGCGGTAGTCGCCTTTGGTTGCTTCGCCAGCGGTGAAATAGGCAACCGGGTCGTAGCCCTGCATCGCCAGACCGGTCGAGCTTGCGTTGAGTTCAACACCAGCGGCCAAGGTCGAAGTGGCCAGAGCAACAGACAGGGCAACGCCGCCGATCAGAGATTTAAACGTGTTCATAGCTTCACCTTTCGTGAAAGGGCCGCGCGACCTCGCCTGAATTGCGATTTGCGGACCCGGGATTTTATCTTGTGAGACCGGTAATTGGCCGCCACGGACTGCAGATGGGAGGCGGGTTGATCACGTTCAAAACAATGAATTGTGATTGTGCCAAGACACAGAGGTGCTGTGCAAAAATGCGGAATATCAATCAGATATCCGGGGTCAGCGCCAATACGAAATCCACCACTTTGGGGGCGGGCATTTCACAGGGACGCAGCAGCGCGCCGCTGTTTCGCGTCTGGTAGAGGTTCAGGCTGATATAGTCCGTCCCGCCCAGCTCATGCGCGACAAGCTTGTGGGATTTGCCTCCGGCCAGAACCTGCCGCGAGACCACATAGCGCTTGGCGTCTGCTCGGCCAGAGAACGTACCGGTGGGCAGGGCGAAAAGCGCCGACAGAAAATCCTCTGGCGGGGTCACGATTTCCCGATTTTCGGCTCGGTCCGGGATTTGATGCGTGCCACGTTGTCCTTATGACGCCAGTAGATCAGGAAGGTCAGGGCAATTCCGAGGATGAATGTCGAACCGTCTGTCAGGGTGATGATCCAAGTGGTCGACAAGGCCGCTGCGGCCAGCGCTCCGGCCGAGGACATGCGCCAGATCGCGACGGAGACCAGCCAGGTCAGACAGCAAGCAACACCGACGCGCCAGTCTAGCGCCAGCCAAAGGCCAATGAAGGTTGCGACGCCCTTGCCGCCTTTGAAGGCCAGCCAAATGGGCAGACAATGGCCGAGAAAGGCCATCAGGGCGGCAATCTGCGCCGCGTCCTCTCCCGCGTAGGCGCGTGCCAACAGGACTGCCAGCGCCCCTTTGCCGCCATCCAGCAGCAGCGTCAGCGCGGCGGCGGGTTTGCTGCCAGTACGCAGAACATTTGTTGCGCCAATATTGCCTGATCCGATCTGCCGCAAATTGCCCAGCCCCATGACGCGCGCGATGATCAGGCCGAAAGGGACCGATCCGATCAGATATCCCAAGGCCGCCCACAGGGCGAGTACGGTCATTGAGCTGTCGATTTCGGGCATCAGGTTCTCCGGTAGACGTCTTTGCCGGCCACATAGGTTGCAAGGACCTTACCTTGCATGCGCTGCCCGTCAAACGGTGTGTTCTGCGATTTCGATTTCAGGGCAAACCGGTCCAGCACAAAAGGCACATCCGGGTCGAACATAACCAGATCGGCAGGCGCGCCATGCGCCAGACGCCCGCTGTCCAGCCCCAACCGTTTCGCCGGATTCAGCGCCATGGCACGGAACAGAGTGGGCAGATCCAATTGCCCTGCATGAAACAGGCGCAAAGCTGCAGGCAGGAAGGTCTCCAACGCAACCGCGCCCGAGGCGGCCTCTTCAAACGGCAGGCGTTTGCTTTCTTCGTCCTGCGGCGTGTGCATCGAACTGATGATGTCGATCAGACCCGTCCGCACCGCTTCGATCACGGCCTGCCGGTCATCCTCAGACCGCAGGGGCGGCTTGACCTTGAAGAAGGTGCGATAGTCGGCCACGTCCAACTCATTCAGCGTCAGATGATGGATCGAGGTCCCGGCGGTAATGTTCAGCCCGTTGCGCTTGGCGCGCTCCAGCGCAGGCAGGGCGCGGGTGGTGGTGATCTGGTCGGCGTGATAGGCGGCCCCGGTCATCTCTAGCAGGGCAATGTCGCGGTCCAGCCCCATCCGTTCTGCCATGGGTGAGACGGCTGGTAACCCGCGCAAGGCGGCAAACTTGCCGCTGGTCGCAGCCGCCCCTTTGCTCAATCCCGGTTCCTGGGGGTGCGCGATGACCAACGCGCCGCAGGATTTGGCGTAGGTCAGCGCGCGGGAAAACACTTTGGTGTTGGTTATGACGTGATCGCAATCGGTGAAGGCGACCGCGCCCGCGTCCTGCAGAAAGCCGATCTCGGTCATCTCCCGCCCTTCGCGCCCCTTGGTAAGGGCGGCCATGGGCAGGACGTTTACAGGCGCATCCGCTTGCGCCCGCCTTGTGGCAAATTCCAGCGTTTCAGGCGTGTCGACGGCGGGCAGCGTATCGGGTCGGGTTACGATGGTGGTCACCCCACCCGCCGCCGCCGCCAGCCCGGCAGATTTGTAGCTTTCCTTATGCCGCTCACCCGGTTCGCACACCTTAACGCCGATATCGACGATACCGGGGGCCAGGCATTTGCCGTTGCAGTCGATGACGTCTCCGCTGATGGCTGGGGCGTTTCCATCCCCCAGCGCCACAATGCGTCCGTTTTCGGCGTGTAGCCAGCCCAGGCTCTCCGTGCCAGTTTCCGGGTTGATCAAGCGGGCATTGGTGAAAACGACAGAAGTCATGCAGAGGCCTCTCGGGCTTGGTTCAAAGCCGCCAAAGCGGCACTAGGGTCGGAAAGGTATTCGAAGACAAGAAACAGGCGGCGCGAAAACACCACGTTCTGACCGCTGCGATGATAGTTCAACGCGTGGTCGATCGGGACGTGTTTGGGCTTGAAGATCTTGCTGATCCACCATGCATTGCGGGTGGTCACCACATAGACACGACACCTGCGCAACAGGCGGTCGTACCAAATGAGAAATATGACGAAACCCGTGGACCCGATCAGTTTCCAATAGTCGCGCAGGGTGTCGGCGAACCACGGGCTAGCCAGCCATGCCAGACCGAGGCTCAGGATCAGAAGCCGATAAGCCCATGCCACATGGGGCGGAAAATAACCCTGATGAGGTTGCCCGGTCCAGAGGATCTCTTCGCCCTCAGGGATATGGGTTCGCCACCACCCGTCGCTCATCCCGCGGCCCTTTCGATGGCGGCTTTGGTGGCAGCGGGGTTCGCCTGATATTTGATGAGGTGCTTGTCACCGCCCCGTGTCACCACCTGAACAAAGCTGCCCATCGTATTGACGGCTTCGATCTGGTTCAGCGCGACGACCCGAGGGCCGGGGCCGGTGAGGGTGGTGTCAGACAACTCCCACGTATTGTTCAGCTCTTCCGAGGCCAGATACCAGGCGCGCAACCCGATTGCGGCTAACCCGGCAGGCGCGCCGGTCCAGACATAGGGGTTGCCGATCAACCACAGCACCAGCATCGCCCCCGCCATCGCAATGGCGGCGAGGGTCAGGTTGGTCTGGACATAGGCGCGTTTGTCCGGGGTGAAGGTCAAAGGATCAGCCATAGGGCACCTCCGATAACAAGCAGGGCGAGAACCGCCATCAGGGCCGATCCGACACGGCGAGTGGCATCATTGTCGATGGGCGCCTGCGGGGCAGAGAACGGCTTGGCGCTTTCAGTTTCTATCGCACCGCCGGTCCAGTTCGCGGCTTCTTCAGTGAATAGACCCAGCAAATGCAGGCGAGGATCAGGGTTCAGTTGCGCTGCGCGCCCGCCAAAGGCCGCACTGCGGACGACCAGGACCCAGCCGTCGATGGATTCGAGCATGCTGCGGTCCAGCTGATCATCGGACACGCCACCGCCTTCGTGCAGGTATCCATAAAGCCCAAGGTCTTCGAGGTCGGAGACCGGGAAGATATCGATTTGATCGGGGTCCAGACCATCGACTCCCAGAACCTGATCCGCCGCACCGGGTTCGCGCAGGAATTTCGCCTCTTCCGGGCGCATGTCCAGCGCGAACAGGCGGATCACGCCGTGTTCCTGGGGGGCGACAGTCAGATCGTTCATGCGACCTCACGCAAGTTGCGGGCCAGAAGCTCCATCGCAGCCATACGTACGGCGACGCCCATTTCGACCTGTTCCTGAATGACCGAGCGGTTGATGTCGTCGGCCAGCGTACCGTCGATCTCAACCCCGCGGTTCATCGGTCCGGGGTGCATGACGATGGCATCTGGCTTGGCCTGCGCCAGTTTGGCGGCATCCAAACCGTAGCGGTGATAATACTCACGCTCCGAGGGGATGAAGCCGCCATCCATCCGCTCTTTCTGAAGGCGCAGCATCATCACCACGTCGACGTCTTTGAGGCCCTTGTTCATGTCGTCATAGATCTCGGCCCCAAACTCGGCGAATTGCGAGGGGACCAGTGTCGGCGGGCCGATCAGGCGGATGCGGTTCTCCATCTTGCCCAGTAGGATCAGGTTCGATCGCGCCACGCGGGAATGTGCAACGTCACCGCAAATGGCGATGTTCAGGCGATGCAACCGGCCCTTGGCCCGGCGGATCGTCAGCGCGTCCAGCAAGGCCTGTGTCGGGTGTTCGTGCTTGCCGTCACCTGCGTTCAGAACCGCGCAGTTCACCTTCTGCGCCAGCAGATCCACGGCCCCGGAATGCGGATGTCGCACCACCAACAGGTCGGGATGCATCGCGTTCAGCGTCATGGCGGTATCGATCAGCGTCTCGCCCTTTTTGATCGAACTGGCTTGCATCGCCATATTCATCACATCCGCGCCGAGCCGCTTGCCCGCCAGTTCGAAACTGGCCTGGGTACGGGTCGAATTCTCGAAAAACATGTTGATCTGCGTCAGACCCGACAGCACATCCGAATGCTTGGTCGATTGCCGGTTCAGGTCGACGTATTTTTCGGCCAGATCCAGAATGGCGGTGATATCGGATTGCGACAGATGCTCGATGCCAAGAAGGTGACGATGGGCAAAACGCATGGCGGGCTCCTGTCTGACAATCGGACCGCTTATAGAAAGCCACGCGGGGAGAGGCAACCTAAAGCGTTTCGGGTTTTGTCTGAATCACTCTGCGACACGAATGTCCCGAGAACGCCGCAGGCGTGGCAGGGTATTGGTGTTTCAAATCAAACCCGAAACGCTCTATGGTTCCGACTCTTCGGGCAGTTTCTCGCACCCGCCTTCGGGCAGGCATTGCTCGCCGGGTTTGCACCACTTGCCGTAGCCGCAGTCGATGGCCTTGATCGGAACGCATCCCTGATGTTCCGAGCATTTGAAACCGGGGCGGCATTGCGATCCGGTTTCCTCGCATAGAAACCATCCGGGACGCGTGCATCCGCCCCCCGGCAGGCACGACGACCCGCGCGCGCAGGTCAGGCCATCATCGCATATCTGCGGCGGGTCAAGGGCCTCGGGCAAACTGGGGTTCAAGTCGGGTATGGTTTTTTCACATTGGCCACGCGCACTGCAAAAGCTGCCTGAGGGGCAATCGAGACTTGAGGTGCAGGCGTTTGCCCTGGCAGGCGCACAGCGTGTGCCACCCGCGACGCAGCGCTCAAAAGGGCCGCAGGTGCGCCCGCCGCCGCAATAGGTTCCGCCCAAGGGAATGCAGTGACCATCAAAGCTGCACCTCTGCCCGCCCGAGCAGCACCGACTGCCGCAGGCGAACTGACCCGCCCGGCATTGATCCGCCCCGCCAAGCAACTGGGCCGAGGTGGACTCGCCGCCGAAGGCAAGCACCAGGCAAAGCAGAAGGAATCGCAGAAAAGACAGCATGACGCCCGCATGGTCGGTCTGTCCTGGTGCCGAGGCAAGGTCTATTCGCTTTCCCTCAGGCAAAAGCTGGTTAGATTGAGGGGCATGGAATCGGGCTTGGACTATCATACTGCAAAGGCGCTGCTGGAATGGCAGATCGAACTGGGCGCGACCGAGGCGATCGGGGACGCGCCGGTAGACCGCTATGCCTTGCCGGATACGACGCCCAAGACGAAAAAGCCCGCAACCCCTCAAGCCGCGCCGGACAAGCCCAAACAGATTGATCCGGTTGCGATTGCCAAAGTTGCCGCCCAAGGTGCCGGGTCTCTGGACCAACTGCGCGCGGCGATGGAGGCGTTCGATCATTGTGAGCTGAAGCGCGGCGCGCGCCAGTTGGTCTTTGCCGATGGCATTCCGGGTGCGCGGGTGATGATCATTGGCGAGGCTCCGGGCCGGGATGAGGATCGCGAAGGCAAACCCTTTGTTGGTCGGGCCGGGCAGCTGTTGGACCGTATGTTGGCGGCGATTGATCTGGACCGCGCGCAGGATGTCTACATCACCAATGTGCTGCCGTGGCGCCCACCGCAGAACCGCGACCCCAAACCCGAAGAGATCGGCATGATGAAGCCGTTTCTGGAACGTCACGTGGCGCTTGCCAAACCCGAGGTGCTGGTGGTGATGGGCAATATCAGCTGTCAGGCGGTTTTGGGCAAACGCGGCATCACACGCTTGCGCGGGAATTGGGATCAGGCGCTGGACCTGCCCGTCATCCCGATGTTCCACCCCGCCTTCTTACTGCGACAGCCGCAGATGAAACGACAGGCCTGGGCGGATTTGCTTGAGCTGAAAGCGCGACTGGGGGCCGGGTGATGCGTATCCTGGCGTTCTCAGATCTTCACATGGCACGCAACCGGGCGACTGATCTGGTGGCCGCCAGCGCCGATGCGGATTTGGTGATCGGGGCCGGAGACTATTGCAACATGCGGCAGGGGCTGGATGAGGCGATGCAGATGCTCTCGGGCATTGGGGCACCTCTGGTTCTGGTCCCCGGCAATGCCGAAAGCGCCGCTGAGTTGACGGACGCGGCCCCTGAGGGGGTCCACGTGCTGCATGGCACGGGCATGACGGTCGACGGCTTGCGCTTGTTTGGTTTGGGCTACGGCGTGCCAGTCACGCCGTTTGGCGACTGGTCCTGTGACCTGAGCGAGGCCGAAGCCGCAGAGATGCTGGATCGTTGCGATGGGGCGGATGTGCTGGTCGTTCACTCTCCGCCCAAGGGGTTTGGCGATACTACGTCGCAAGGTGTGTCCGTCGGATCGGTCGCCGTGCGCGATGCGGTGGAACGCCTGCAGCCCGAACTGGTCTTTTGCGGGCATATCCACGATAGCTGGGGCTATCGCGGGTCATTGGGTCGTTCGGAAATCGCCAATCTTGGCCCCAGACCAAATTGGTTTGAGGTTGCGGTATGATCGAAACCGTTACTCTGCTGGCCTTTATCCCCGCCGCGATGGTGCTGAATTTCACGCCCGGCGCTGACATGATGTTTTGCTTCGGGCAGGGCCTGAAATCCGGACCCCGACCGGCGCTGGTGGCAAGTGCCGGGATATCACTGGGTCTGATGGTGCATGTTCTGTTGGCAGGGCTGGGCCTTGGGGCCTTGGTCAACTCAATGCCATGGCTGTTTGATGTCATCCGCTGGATGGGTGTTGCTTATCTACTGTATCTGGCCTGGGGCGCGATCCGAAACGGAGCGGTCTCGACCGAAGGGTCAGCAAGGCCGACGCGCATGGCGTTCCGAGACGGGATGGTGGTCAACCTGACCAACCCCAAGATTATTCTGTTTGTTCTGGCCTTTATCCCTCAATTTGTTGATCCTGCGGCGGGCCCGATCCTTGGGCAATTCCTGATCTTTGGCGCGATCATCGCATTGGGTGGTTTTGTCGTGAACGGATTGGTTGGCGTGTTCGCAGGCGGTACCGGCCGGTTGCTGATCGGCAACCCGCGCGCCTCGCGCATCATGGGATGGGTAACGGGCGGGATTTTCACCGCGCTCGCGCTGCGGCTTGCTATCATGGAAAGGGCTTGACGCCTCATGTCACGTATCGACGAAACGATTGAATTCATTCCCATCCGCATCGCTGTTCTGACCGTCTCGGATACGCGCTCGGTTGATGAGGATCGTTCGGGCCAGACATTGGTTGACCGCATCGAAAAGGCGGGGCACCTGGTTGCAGATCGCAAGATCATCCGGGACGAGCGCGCCCAAATCGCCGATCAACTGCGCGCCTGGGTTGCGGATACCGGAATCGACGTGGTGATCTCGACTGGTGGCACCGGGCTGACTGGGCGGGACGTGACGGTCGAGGCGCATCGCGACGTCTACGAGAAAGAAATCGACGCCTTCGGGACCGTTTTCACCATCATTTCGATGGAGAAGATCGGAACCTCAGCGGTGCAGTCGCGCGCCACGGGTGGCGTGGCGGGCGGAACCTACCTTTTTGCACTTCCGGGCAGCCCCGGGGCATGCAAGGACGCTTGGGACGGTATCCTCGAGAAACAGCTCGACTATCGCCACCGACCCTGCAATTTCGTGGAAATAATGCCCAGATTGGACGAACATCTGCGACGGAAGTAGACTGGTCGCACGTTCAACACCTTATAACCGCTTTGTGGCTTGGCATATTTCGTGCCTCCGCTACATTTTCCGCAGGGCAGCCCATTTGCAACCGGGATGAATAGTAGATGCGTTTCTTAAGGCAGAGTCTGGTCGGTGTGTTTCTGGCGTCGCTGACGCTGGCCTTGCTGTTTGTCGCCGTTCAGATCGTCACAGGCGCCGTGCAAGAGGTCCTGATCCGCGAGAATGAACAACCCAAAGCGCGCGAGCGGGTCTTTGCGGTAACCGTCCGT
The DNA here is from genome assembly GCF_056536565.1 of Ruegeria sp. CK3. Taxonomy (NCBI): domain Bacteria; kingdom Pseudomonadati; phylum Pseudomonadota; class Alphaproteobacteria; order Rhodobacterales; family Roseobacteraceae; genus Ruegeria; species Ruegeria sp. CK3. The sequence continues at coordinate 216,509 of NZ_JBQFPV010000006.1, read as the reverse complement.
CCGGCTGTATTCGAAACCGTCACGCCCAATCTCGAAGCCTTCGGCGAGGTGCAGAGCCGCCGACGTCTGGAGTTGCGCGCGGCGCTGGGCGGCCGCGTGATCGCATTGGCGGATGATTTCGAGGATGGCGGCACCGTTACCGCGGGTGAGGTTTTGGTTGAGCTTGATCCGGCGGATGCGCAATCGGCGCTGGATCGTGCCAAGTCGGACGTTCTGGATGCGCAGTTCGAAGAACGCGACGCCGAACGGTCTTTGCTGTTGGCGCAGGATGAATTGAAATCGGCCGAGGCGCAGGCCGAGCTGCGTGAAAGGGCCCTGCAGCGTCAGCGCGATCTTGAATCCCGCGGTGTGGGGGCACCCGCCAGTGTGGAAGAGGCCGAATTGATCGCCGCCGCCGCACAACAATCGGTTCTGGCGCGCCGCATTGCCCTTGCGCAGGCGGAATCGCGGGTGGATCAGGCCACGACCCTGCTGGCCCGTGCGCGGATCGCGCAGGAAGCGGCAGAGCGTGACTTGGAGGACATGACCATCCGCGCAAGGTTCGGAGGCACGCTGACAGATGTCACGCTGGTCGAAGGGCGTTTGGTTTCAGCAAATGAGAAGCTGGCTGAATTGGTTGACCCCAACGCATTGGAGGTGGCCTTCCGCGTTTCAACCGCGCAATTCGTGCGTTTGCTTGACAAAGACGGAGCGCTGATCAACGCTCCCTTCACCATCTCGCTTGAGGTCACGGGGGCCGACCTGACCGCGAGGGGCCGGATCAATCGCGACAGCGGTTCGGCGGGTGAGGGGCAAACCGGGCGTCTGATCTATGCCCGGCTCGACGATGCCTCGGGGTTCAAGCCCGGCGATTTCGTGACCGTGACGGTTCAGGAACAGCCCTTGGAACAGGTCGCACGCCTTCCGTCTTCGGTTCTGGACGCAGCTGGAACCGTTCTGGTTCTGGGTGCGGATGATCGTCTGGAAGTCCTGCCTGTGCAACTGATCCGCCGTCAGGGCGATGAGGTTCTGTTGCGTGGCGAAGGGCTGGAAGGGCGCGAGGTCGTGATAGGCCGCACGCCTCTGCTGGGGTCTGGGGTTCGCGTGCGCCCCCTGCGTCCCGAGGCCAGTGCCGATCCTGATCTGGTTGAATTGACCGATGCGAAACGGGCCGAACTGATCACTCATGTCGAGGCGAGAAAGGATATGCCTGAGGCCGAGAAAACACGCATGCTCGGCCAGTTGGAAGAGGCGAAGGTTCCGGTCTCGCTGGTGCGTCGCATTGAAAACCTGGCCGGGGGCTAAGCGCCATGATGCGCGACATCCCTAGCGCTGCCGGTGGTATCCTGAGCTATTTCACCCGGCACAGAACCGTGGCCAACCTGTTGTTGCTGGTGATGCTGGTTCTGGGCGCGGCGGCTATCCCGAATATGCGAGCCCAATTCTTTCCGGATGTGGTTCTGGAACGGGTCGACGTGAATGTCGAATGGGAAGGGGCTGGTCCGGAAGATGTCGACAATGGCATCGTCCAACTGCTCGAACCCGAATTGCTGGCGGTCGAAGGTGTGGCAAGCACCACGGCGACCTCTCGCGAAGGCTCTGCCAGTATCCGGCTGGAGTTCGAGCCGAACTGGGACATGTCCCGCGCCGTTGAGGAGGTGCGCACCGCCGTCGACAGCGTCACCAATCTGCCCGAAGATGCCGAAGAACCTACGATCCGGCGTGGGGCCTGGCGCGATCGGGTGACAGATGTGGTCGTCACCGGCCCGGTTGATCCGGACCAACTGGCCAAGTTTACCGATGAGCTGATCAACCGCCTGTTTGCCGCTGGCGTGACCCGTACCACGATCCGCGGTCTCGCCGCCCCGCGTGTGGTGGTTGAGGTGCCGACCGCGCAGTTGATTGCCAATGATGTGGCTTTGGCCGACATCGCCTCGGCCATCTCGGCCGAGGTCAATGCCAGCCCTGCCGGGGATGTGACGGGCGCCAACGCACGCATCCGGACCGGCGCGGAAAAGCGCACACCGGAAGAGATCGAAACCATCGCTCTGCGGACCTTTGCAGACGGATCGAAGCTGTTTGTCGGCGATGTTGCGCAGATACGGGTGGAAGGGGTCAATCGCAACCGCAGCTACTTTGTCGGTGACAACCCGGCTATGTCGGTTCGGGTGGACAGGTCCAATCTGGGGGATGCCATCGCGATCCAGCACACGGTCGAGGATGTGGTGACCGAGATGCAGGCCAGCCTGCCCGAAGGTGTCTCGGTCGAGATGATCCGTACCCGCGCGCAGGCCATCACCGACCGTCTGGATATTTTGATTGACAATGGGTTGGTCGGCCTTGGCCTTGTCGTGTGTCTGCTGTTCCTGTTCCTGAACGCGCGCATTGCGTTCTGGGTTGCAGCGGGCATTCCGGTTGCGATGTCGGCGGCGATTGCGCTGATGTATATCGGTGGTTTGTCGCTGAACATGGTGTCTCTGTTCGGTTTGATCATCACGCTGGGGATCGTTGTGGATGACGCCATTGTTGTGGGTGAACACGCCGATTTTCGAGCTCGCCGATTGGGGGAGTCGCCCATCGTGGCCGCCGAACGCGCCGCCCGCCGCATGGCCATGCCGGTCTTTGCCGCCACAATCACCACCGTGATCGCCTTTTTCGGCCTGACCCTCGTGGGTGGCCGGTTCGGAGAATTGATCCGTGATATTCCCTTTACGGTGATCGCGGTGCTGGCGGCCTCACTTATCGAATGCTTCCTGATCCTGCCCAACCATATGTCCCACGCCATTGCGCATTCCGCCAAGGAGCATTGGTACGACCTGCCCAACCGGGTGGTGAACTGGGGCTTCCGCTGGGTGCGGGACACCCTGTTTCGGCCGTTTATCGGCTGGGTTATCTGGGCGCGCTATGTCGTGGTTGCATTGATGCTGGTAATCCTGGCGACCCAGGCCGCCCTGTTTATTCGCGGCGATGTGAACTGGCGGTTTTTCAACGCGCCCGAGCGTGGCTCGGTCACCGGTAATTTCATCATGGCCGAAGGTGCAACCCGCGCCGACACGATTGCCATGATGCGCGAATTGCAGCGCGCCACCGAAGAGTTGGGCCAGATCTACGAGGAGCGCCACGGGCGCAATCCTTTGGAATATGTTCTGGCCGAGGTTGGTGGCAGCGCAGGGTTCGGTTTGTCCGCCGCTGAGGGCAAGGATGACGACCTACTGGGTGGTATCTCGATCGAGCTGATCGACGCCGACCTGCGCCCCTATTCCAGCTTCGAGTTTGTTGGTGAGTTACAGGATTTCGTCCCTCGCCATCCCAAGGTTGAGCTGCTGAGTTTCCGGGGCTGGCGCTCGGGTCCCGGAGGGGACGCGATTGACGTGCAGTTCTACGGCGCGGATGTAGACACGCTGAAAGCCGCCTCTGAGGATTTGCAGACCGAACTGTCAAAATACCCAGAAGTCTCGGCGCTTGAGGACAATCTGGCCTATGACAAAGAGGAATACATTCTCGATCTAACGGCACAGGGTCAGGCGCTGGGCTTCCGCATCGAAACGCTGGGCCGCGTGCTGCGCAACCGGTTGAACGGGATCGAGGCCGCGACCTTCCCCGATGGCCCCCGCAGCGCCGAGATCCGCGTGGAACTGCCCGAGGGTGAGTTGACCGCCGATTTCCTTGAACGCACCCTGATGCGCACGCCGGACGGGGTCTATGTTCCGCTGGCCGACATCGTCTCGGTCGAGCGTAAATCAGGCTTTTCGACCGTCCGGCGCGAGAACGGGTTGCGGGTGATTTCGGTGAATGGCGATATCTCCGAGGATGATCCTGCCCGCGCCGCCGAAATCGGTCGTGCCATGAACGAAGAGATCCTACCGCGCATTGCGGGCGAATATCAGGTCGACTGGCGTATGGCTGGCCTGAGCGAACAAGAGGACGAGTTCCTGTCCGAGGCGCGCACCGGCCTGATCCTGTGCCTGACCGGCATTTATCTTGTTCTGGCCTGGGTTTTTGCCAGCTGGTCGCGGCCTCTGGTGGTGATGTCGATCATTCCGTTCGGATTGGTGGGCGCGATCTGGGGGCACTATATCTGGGACGTGCCGCTGAGCATGTTCACCGTTGTCGGGCTTCTGGGCATGACAGGCATTATAGTCAACGACTCGATTGTGCTGGTGACAACTATTGATGGCTACCAGCAGGAGAGGGGGTTGGTGCCTTCAATCATCGAAGGCACAGCCGACAGGTTGCGACCTGTGATGCTGACCACGCTAACGACGGTGCTGGGGCTGACGCCGCTGCTCTACGAAGGCTCGCAACAGGCACAATTCCTTAAACCGACGGTGATCACGCTGGTTTATGGGCTGGGTTTTGGAATGGTACTGGTGCTGGTTCTGGTGCCCGCACTACTGGCGATCCTGAACGATTTCGCGCGCCCAATGACCGCGATGCGCCGGGCGATCTATGCGCGGGACCGCGTGGTGCAGGCCGCACTTGGCGCTACGGCTGGGGTGCTGCTGATCTGGTTCGGAGTGACGCTGGTCTGGCCGATGGTCTCGGGTGCGCCTGTAGACCCATTGGTCGGTCTTTATGGAGGTGCAGAGGCCCCCGAGATTCTGCGCATGGGTTTGGGAGCGTTTGTGGCGGGTGCCATCCCCATCGTGATCCTGAGCGTGCTGCTGTCCGGGATGTTCTATGCCCGGTTCAAGAGCCGGGTCGGGGCCTAGCGCTCCTTCAGCGCAAGCTGCAACAGGCTTGCTACGCGGTTGCTCATCGGCAGGTCGCCATCAAGAATCTGCTCGATCGGAAACCATTTCGCGTCCAGCGCGTCATCCCCGGCCAAAGGCGTGCCCGATTGATAACGGCAAGCCACCCCGACCAGCAAATAGTGCGACAGGACCTGCCCATCCGCATCCCACCGCAGCAGGTCTAGATTGTCCAAATAATGCAGCGGTTCAGCCGCGACCGATGTTTCCTCAAGCAATTCTCGTTCTGCGGCCTGAAGGACGGTTTCACCCCATTCCACATGGCCGCCGGGAAACCCCCACAGGCCTCGATCCGGTTCCTTGCTGCGTTGCACTAGCAGAACGTTTTCTTGATGCAGGACAACGGCCAGCGCACCGATCTTGGGGGATTGGGTCATAGGGTCAGCCTGCAGAGCATCCCTGAATGTCCACAGCGTGGTTGGCGCCCAGAACCGTGATCCGAATCTCGGACCGATCCAGCGCAAAAGGTGCGCCCGAGGCGCTGATCACCTCGGATCGGGCAATCAGTGTGCCACCCTGCCGCTGCGTTTCGGGTTGCGAGGCCCAAAGGACCGGGTTCCCTGGCTCGATCACCGCAACCTCTTGCCCTCCGGCCGAAGGCATGGTCACCCGCGCCTCGATCTGCATACCGTCCGAAGTCGGTGTCAGGTGGCAGCTGGCCTTTGCCACACGCGCTTCGCGGGCCGAGTAGGGGCGCTGCGCCAACGCGGCCGCAATTGCGGGGTTGCGCCCGGCATTGGTGTTAACCTTGTGGTCGAAATCTAGACGCTGCGGGATGCAAACGTCCTTGCAGACCCCCAAATCCATCTCACCACGCAGGCGCACAGGTTTGGCAGGGTTCTTTGGGGTAATCTCGACCGGCAGCACCAGTTGATCCTCGTAGCCGATGGATTTCAGGCCGTTTTGGTCGAAAATCTCGGGCGCGGGCCAGGTGATACGCACGTCGCCCACGTTTCCGGACCCGCTCCAATCGAATTGCGGCGGGATCCCGGCGTCGCCCGGCGCGCGCCAATAGGTCTTCCAACCCTCTTTGAGGGTCAGACGCAGCGCGCCCAGATAGGTCCCATTGGCCGTGCGCCCTCCGTCCAGAACATCCAGCGCAACAACCCCATCCAAACCCTGCGCCGAGGCGGGTGCGGACAGGCCCAGACAGGAGATCAGAAGGGCAACCGAGGATTTCATACGAGTCATCATACCCCATTACATGCGCTGTGCGGACCTGAAATCCAAGTCACGTTCGGGTCACCTGTGTGAAATCTGCTGAAATCAGCTTTGCTCTCTTGCCAATACCAGTGCCGCAGGGCCATTGTTGAGGGGTAACGAGCAAGAGAAACCTCGCATGGACTTGACCGGAAAACTGTTGATTGCGATGCCGGGGATGGGCGATCCGCGCTTTGATCACTCGGTTGTGTATATCTGCAGCTACGGCGACGATGGCGCGATGGGGTTGATCATCAACAAACCCTCTGATCTGCGGTTCAAAACCCTGCTGGGGCAGCTCAACATCCCGTGTCGCATTCCCATCATAGGCGAGCGTCTGGTGCATTTCGGAGGCCCGGTCGAGATGTCGCGTGGCTTTGTTCTGCATAGCTCCGACTATGATGCCAACCTGCACTCGATGCAGATTTCGGATGATTTCAGCATGACGGCCACGCTGGACGTGTTGGAGGATATGGCCGCAGGGCGTGGCCCGCTGAACGCGATGCTGACTCTGGGCTATTCCGGCTGGGGACCCGGTCAGCTGGAGGATGAGATCGCGATGAATGGCTGGCTGACGGCGGATGCATCGTCGGAATTGGTGTTCGATGTGCCCGATGACGACAAATGGGAAAAGGCCTTGTCCACGCTCGGCGTCGACCCGCTGACCCTTTCGGCCAGCGCAGGCCGCGCCTAGCTAACTGTCGCGCGGTGCTGCGGCGCGGCGAAGACGGTCATTGATCGCAGCCCCCAGCCCATGATCGGGGATCGGAGAGATGGCGATCGGACGCCCGGTTTCATTCAGGCTGTGTAGCGCGGCGAACAGATTGGCCGCAGCCTCGGTCAGACTGCTTGTTTCAGACAGGTTCATGTCACAGGTGACCGGGCCGAAGCCTAACAAAACCTCATCCCCCTGCACAATCTCAGCATTCAGTCGGACAGGCGCATCTGGCGCGTAGTGCGATTGCAGCTGCCCCGGAGCGGTCAGCATATCCCCCGCTTTGTGCAGGTGAAGGCGGGTGTTCAGTACGGTCTCGATCTGTTCCAGCGCGACGCCTCCGGGGCGCAGCAAGCTGGGGTCTCCGGTCAGTCCGACAATGGTGGATTCCAACCCGACACCACAGGGGCCGTCATCCAGAACAGCAGCGATCCGACCACCCAAGCCCGCATGCACATGGGCTGCCGTCGTTGGGCTGATCTGACCCGAAGGATTTGCTGAGGGTGCCGCAACCGGCCCGTCAACAGCCGCCAACAAAGCGCGCGCCGTAGGATGCGCGGGAACGCGCACCGCCAGAGTATCCAACCCTGCAGTGACCAGCGACGACACCCCGTGCCAGGGTTTGAGCGGCAAGACCAATGTCAAAGGACCGGGCCAGAACGCATGCGCCAAACGCTCGGCCTGATCCGACCATTGCACGAACCGCTGCGCCGCCTCGACCGAGGCGACATGGGCGATCAGTGGATTGAAACTGGGCCGACTCTTGGCCTCGTAAATCCCGGCTACGGCCTGACCGTTTCGGGCATCACCTCCCAGGCCATAGACCGTCTCGGTCGGGAAGGCGACCAGCAGGCCCTGACGCAAAAGATCAGCGGCGCGGGCGATGCCGTCGGGGTCGGCTGTCAGCTCAAGAGTGGTGGGGATCATATCTGGTGACGCCGCGTTTTGGTTGCTTGCAACATGGGGAAGAGTAGGTAATCCCAATACGCAAAGATGCATACCGGCGCTGATCGCAGATTCCAAGTGCGGCCGTGCCGACAGACCGCAAGGGAAGCCATGCCATACCGCGCCCCAGTTTCTGACTATGAATTCCTGTTCCGCCATGTGGTGGGTCTGGATCAGATCACGGCCACCGAGAGATTCGCTGACGCAACCCCGGATGTGGTCAGCGCGATCCTTACGGAAGCGGGAAAGATGTGCGAAGAGGTTCTTGCCCCGCTGCAACGCCCCGGTGATCTGGAACCGGCACGGCTGGAAAACGGCGTTGTGCGCACCTCACCCGGATACTCTGACGGTTGGAAAGCCATCGCCGAAGGCGGGTGGATCGGGATGAGCGGTAGCCCCGATTATGGCGGCATGGGTCTGCCCATGGCTGTCACTTCGGCGGTCAATGAGATGATGAGCGCGGCCTGCCTGTCGCTGCAGGTGGCCCCCTTGATGTCGCAGGGTCAGATCGAAGCGCTTGAGGCGCATGCCAGTGACGAGCTTAAGGAACTGTACCTGCCCAAGCTGATGTCTGGTGCCTATTCTGGAACGATGAACCTGACCGAGCCGCAGGCCGGGTCGGATGTGGGTGCCTTGACGACGCGGGCAGAACCCAATGGTGACGGCACCTATGCGGTCACCGGACAGAAGATCTATATCTCCTGGGGCGACAATGATTTCTGCGAGAATATCTGCCACCTGGTTTTAGCCCGTCTGCCCGACGCGGTTCCGGGCACCAAGGGGATTTCGCTGTTTTTGGTTCCAAAATACCTGCCCGACGCGCAGGGCAACCCCGGCGCTGCCAACGACCTGAGCGTCGTGTCGCTTGAACATAAGTTGGGTCTCCATGGATCTCCGACCTGTGTGATGCAGTATGACGGGGCCACGGGTTGGCTGGTCGGGCAAGAGCACGGCGGTATGGCGGCCATGTTCATCATGATGAACAACGCGCGTCTCGGTGTCGGCGGTGAGGGCGTCGGCGTCGGCGAGGGCGCGTATCAGCACGCGCTGGCCTACGCGATGGAGCGGAAACAGGGCAAGACGCCCTCGGGCACGATCATCGACCACGCGGACGTGCGCCGGATGCTGACCGAAATGCGGGCGGATGTGTTTGCGGCGCGGGCGATCATGCTGGCGAATGCCGCAGCGATTGATATGGCGCAGGCGACCGGAGATGCCGACTGGGCCGCGCGGGCTGCTCTGCTGACCCCGATTGGAAAGGCCTTTGGCACCCAGACCGGGATGCGCGTCGCCGAAACAGGTGTTCAGGTTCATGGCGGCATGGGCTTCGTCGAAGAAACAGGGGCAGCCCAGTACTACCGCGATGTCCGCGTGACCGCGATTTATGAGGGAACCAACGGCATTCAGGCGATGGATCTGGTCGCCCGCAAGATGATGGATGGCGGAGACGCTGCTGCCAGTTTGCTCGATGAGATCGAAGATCACGCCGAACAGGCCCGCTCCAAGATGCCCGACCTTGCCGGTCCGGTCTGGGAGGCCACGGAATCCCTGCGCGAAGCGACCGAATGGATGGTGGCGCAGGACAATATGAACGCGCGCTTTGCGGGTGCCGCGGCCTACCTGCGCGCTTTTGCGCGGGTTTTGGGCGGGCACTACCATCTGGCCGCAGCCCTTGCCGATCCGGATGGCCCGCGGGCGCGACTGGCGCGCTACTACATCAATGCCTTGCTGCCCGAATATCTCGGTCTGCTGGCGCAGGCGCAGAACGGGGCGGATGACCTCTTCGCCCTAAGCGCCGAGGATCTGGGCGCGTGATGGACGGCGTGCAGCCATCGGGCATCAGATACCCTTGGCCCGAGCCGCCCGCCCCCGGTGAAGCCATCGAGATTGCCGAGGGCGTGTTGTGGATGCGCCTGCCGCTGCCGATGGCGCTAGACCATGTGAATATTTACGCGCTGGATGACGGCGACGGGTGGACGGTGATTGATACCGGTATGTCCTCGAACAAAACCCGCCGCATCTGGGCTGAGTTGATGTCGGGCCCTCTGACCGGAAAGCCCATTCGGCGCGCTGTTGTCACCCATCACCACCCCGACCACGTGGGCAATGCCGGTTGGTTTCAGGCCGAACATGGGGTCGAGCTGGTCACCAGCCGCACCGCATGGCTGTTTTCGCGGATGCTGACACTGGACGTGCAGGAGAACTGGCCGCACGAGACGCTGGATTTCTATCAAAGCGCCGGGATGGACCCTGCGTTTTTGGAAAAGCGCAAGGCCGATCGTCCGTTCAACTTTGCCGATACGGTCTATCCCATGCCCCTCGGCTTCACGCGGGTCAAACAGGGTGACGTGATCCGCATCGGTGGGCGCAACTGGGACGTGCATATGGGCAATGGTCACGCGCCCGAACATGTAACACTCTGGAGCCGCGATGATCATTTGGTGCTGAGCGGCGATCAGATCCTCGGCTCGATCAGCCCCAATCTGGGTGTCTATGCAACTGAACCCATGGCCGATCCGGTCTCGGACTGGATCGAGACCTGCGAGCGGCTGCAAAAGCTGGCCCGCCCGGATCATCTGGTTCTGGGTGGCCACAAATTGCCCTTTACCGGTCTGCCGCTGCGCATGCGTCAGCTGATCGAGAACCACCACGGCGCGCTAGAGCGTCTGCTGGAATATCTGGACCAACCCAAAGCCGCCGCCGAGTGCTTTGCCCCGCTGTTCAAGCGTACCATTCGTGAAGGTGAATACGGGCTGGCGCTGGTCGAAGCGGTTGCACATATGAACCATCTTCATCACAGTGGCGCTGTTACCCGGACGCGACGCGCGGACGGGGCGTGGACGTTTCAGCGCAAAGGGTGATAAATGCAGGACAAGATTGAAACCTCGGCTGAGGCCGCCGAAGCGGATGCCCTGCCGCGGTGCTATGAGGTTCACGCGGATTCCGAGGCCGGGTCCGGCACCCAGCCCCTGCCGGGGCAACTGAAAAAACCTGTTGAAACCAAGAGCGCCGCGCAATGGGCGTATGAGCGTCTGATCCTTTACATCCAGAATTTCGAGAAAACGCTGGATGGCGATCATGAGGTCGCAATGGGCTTTACCGGCGGTGACGCGGGTGTGATGCGGATTCAGGGGATGGGCTATTTCGACCCAGATATCATCACGTTCTTCGGCTCGGATGGAACAGGCGCGCGAACGCAGCTGGTGCAGCATGTCAGCCAGTTGAACGTGATGCTGCGCGCCTTGCCCAAATCGGTAGAGGACAAGCCCGCCAATCGCATCGGGTTCCGTCTGGCTGCGGATCTCGAAGACAGCTGACTTGCAATTCACGCCTGCACACCCTTGAATGCATGCATCATTCAAGGGTGCTCGCATGTCCATTTTTTCAACCGTTACAAATGCCTATTCCGGCGCCTGGGCAAGACGCAGGGTCTTTGTGCCCATCTATCTGGCGGTACGGCTGCTGCTGATCGCGCTGGTCGCACCCGGTGTCGCTCTGGCGGTCAATCTGGCGGTTTCGCTGTCCGATCAAACCGCGCTGACGGATCAGGATATCGCGGCCTTCATCCTCTCGCCCGCCGGTTTCATCGCGGCCATCGTGGTACTGAGCCTTTTTCTATTGGCCGAGGTGTTTGTCTTTGCGGTCATGGCAGCCTCTCTGCGGATGGGAGAGGCTGATCCGTGGCGCGCAGGCAGTGCGGCGATCGGCTTGGTCCTGTCGCGCCTGCCGTCGCTTTTTGGCTTTGCGGCCCGGTTTATTCTGCGGGTTTTGCTATTGGCGCTGCCGTTTCTGGCGGTCGCCGCGTTGATCGCATGGTGGACGCTGACCGAATACGACATCAACTACTACCTGACCTTCCACCCGCCCGCCTTTATGGTGGCTGTGGCCCTGATCGGCGCGGTGGCTCTGGCCATGGCTTGGGTGCTGATCCGCAAGCTGTCGGGCTGGGCTCTGTCACTTCATGTGGTGCTGTTTGAAAACGTCCACCCGGCGCATGTGTTCAATATCAGCACGTCCCGGATGGAGGGCAAACGCGGGCGCTTGAAACTGGCCTTGGTCGCATGGCTGGCGATGCGCCTTGCGATTGCAGCGGCGATTGCATGGGTGGCCGGGCTTTTGTTTGGACTGGTGCCGTTGCAAGGCGGCAGTAACCTAAAATTGGCGCTGACCTATAGCCTCGCGATTGCAGGGCTGTGGTCTCTGGCCGGGCTGGTGCTGGCCGCCTCTGCGCTGGGCGCATTGGCGGTTCTGCTGGACAAGTTCTTTGAACCTCAGACGGATGAGCCGCCACACCCCGAGCCGCGCCGCATGCAGGCCTCGCTGTTCACAGCGGTCGGGCTGGCGGCAGCTGCCCTTCTGCTGGGTGGCTGGTTCGGCCACAATCTGCTGGAACGTGTTCAAGCCGAGGATCATGCCGATGTTATTGGCCACCGGGGGGCTGCGGCGCTGCGGCCCGAAAACACCATGGCCTCGGTTCTTAAGGCAATCGAAGATGGCGCGGATTGGGTTGAGATCGACGTGCAGGAAACAGCCGATGGCGTTGTTATCGTGGCCCATGACAGTGACTTCATGAAACTGGCCGGAGTCCCGACAAAAATCTGGGACGCCACGATGGAGGATGTTGAAACCATCGACATCGGCAGCTGGTTTGGCCCTGAATATGCCGACCAACGCACCCCAACCTTGCGTGAGGTGCTAGAGGCGACAAAAGGCAAATCCAAAGTCATTATCGAGCTGAAATATTACGGCCACGACGTTGACCTGGAAAACCGGGTCGCCGCGTTGGTCGAAGAGTTCGAAATGCAGGACGACATCGCCACCATGTCGCTCAAATATCCGGCCGTGCAAAAGATGAAGGCGCTGCGCCCGGATTGGCGCGCCGGTGTTCTGGCTGCGACGGCGGTGGGCAATCTGGCGGGGCTGGAAGGCGATTTTGTTGCTGTGAACGCGGCAACCGTGTCTCCGGGACTGATCCGCTCGGTCCACTCGGCGGGCAAGGAGATCTATGTCTGGACGGTGAACGATCCGCTGCAGATGTCGGCGATGGCCTCGATGGGGGTGGATGGGTTGATCACGGACCGCCCGGCCATGGCGCGCGAGGTTCTGCGCGTCCGCGCCGAGATGGGCCCGGCGGAACGCGTGCTGCTTTGGCTTGCCACAACTTTCGGCATGACAGTCGATACCGAGGCGATGCGCGATGACAGCCCGTAAACTGGCGCTGGGTCTGTTTCTGCTGGCCAGCCCGGCCACGTCTCAAGACCTGATGCGCGCGGTCGAGATGCCCTCGCACCGTGCCCTGATCGCACAACGCGGCGATGCCGAACTGATCCCGTTCGAAACTGACGGATGCTCGGGCGGGTTGTCGGCCAGCTGGCGCTGGGTGGCCGATACGTTCCCTCAGATCGGCGAGCTGTATCAGGAACATCCGCCTTGGGAGTACTGCTGCGTTACCCATGACCGTGCCTATCACAACGCCGGTGGTGCGCAGACGGCCAGAGAAAGTTATGACGAGCGCCTTGCTGCCGATCAGGCTTTGCAGGTCTGTGTCGAAACCCATGGCGAGACCCACGCGCAGGCCTATGCGGAACGCTATGACATGACGCCCGAGCAGATCCGCTCGGTCCATTCGCTGACCTCGGACACCCTCTACGGCGCGGTCCGATTCGGCGGCGGCCCCTGCAGCGGACTGCCGTGGCGCTGGGGATTTGGCTATCCAGGATGCTTTGTGTTGGGTGACAGAGCCCCTGCGCTGGAATGACGTGGTGACAGGCCCGGAATTTTCGATTATCCAGCGGATAAACACGCGAATTGGGAATCTGAGACTCATGGCTGAACACAAGCACGGCGAAATGGACATCACCGTTCAAACCAAAACCTTTGAGGGCTTCATCAAGGCCACCGTCTGGTGCTGTGTCGCCATTGCGATACTGGCGTTCCTGCTGGCGCTTTATGCTTCTTAAATCTTTCGGGGTCGACCGTGTTCAGGATTTTGATCGCCTGCCTTTTGGCGGCAACAGTGGCTGGCTGCGCGAATTCTAAACGCCCTCAGGCAGATCAGGCTGAGATCGTATCGCGGTCCTACCGTGATCCTGGGCCGTCGACCCTGACGCTCTATACGATGATCAACACGCGCTCCGGTTCGGGGGCGCATACCTCGTTGATGATCGGTGCCAGCGAGAGGGTGATTTTTGACCCAGCAGGCTCGTTCCGGGCGGATATCGTTCCGGTGCGGGATGATGTTCTATACGGCATCACCCCAGCGGTTGAGCGTGCGTATCGCAGCTCTCACGCGCGCGAGACGCATTTTGCCCGCATCCAGACCATTCAGGTTACGCCGCAACAGGCTGAGATAGCGCTGCAACTGGCCAAGCAGACCGGGCCGGTCGCAGGGTCTTTTTGCGCAAATTCAACCGCGCGGCTATTGCAGCAGGTGCCCGGCTTCGAGCAGATCGAAGTAACCTTCTTTCCGATTAAGCTTTCGGAACAGTTCGCCGAAATTCCCGGTGTCATCACTGAAGAATATCGCGAGAATGACGATGCCGATCTGCAAAAAGGTCTGGCGGCCAATAACGCCGCTCTTAACCAGCTGGACGCGGCTTCAAGCCAGTAAATATAGCAGACCATAAAGTGTGGCCGCGCCTGAAAAGATCGCGGCCAGCACGTTTTTGGTGAACACTCCAACAGACAGCGTCACTGCCGCAGCCGCCATTCGGGCCGCATCGGGTTGGCCCTCGGTCGCGGCAGGCCACACGACCAGCGGCGCGATCAGCGCGGGCAGGATTGCCACGGCGGTGTAGCGCAGGTGGCGCAGCAGCCAGGGTGGCATCGGGCGGTCTCCGACAAAGCCGATGAACACAAAGCGTAGGGCAAAGCTACCGATGGCCAGGCCAACAATGACGGTCCACATGGTGGTGGAGTCGATCTGGGTCATGCAGGCGCCTTTCTGCGGTTCAAGACCACCTCCGCCTGAGCGCCTGCGATCATGCCAGCGGTTCCGGCGATCAACAGGCCCAGATTGAACGGCACGCTTACGGCCAGTAATGATACGATCAGCGCCACAAGGGCCGCAATGACATGGGGCAGCGTCCGCATCATCGGCCCCAGCATGGCCAGAAAGGTAATTGGCAAGGCGAAATCCAAAGCCCAGCTTTCGGGAATCCGGGTGCCCAAAACCGCGCCCAGATAGGTCGCCAAAATCCAACAGGGTGTGATCGGCGTGACCGAACCGACGAAGTAAGCCATGCGCTGCGGCACGGTCATCTTTGGCTCTTTCTCGAACTGCACGATCGAGCAGGCATAGGATTGGTCAACCGTCAGATAGGCGGCGCAGGCCCTCTGCCACATGGGGGCAGCCCCCAGAAACGGCGTCAGTGAGGCTGAATACATCGCCACTCTCAAATTCACCGCAAGAGCCGAGGCCAGCACAATGGCTGTCGGCGCGTTCTCCTGCAGCAATTGCAGGGCGGTGAATTGCGCTGCTCCGGCGAAAACCGTGGCCGAGAAGGCGACGACTTGCACGATATCCAGCCCGGCCTCGGCGGCGAAAACCCCGAACAGGGTGCCAAATGGAATCGCGACAAAAATGAAGGGTGTCCCGTCGCGAAACCCTTTCCAGAAGTATGACTTGGATGTGGCGTCTGCCATGGCTAAATCCTATGGTATTCGCAGCAGCAGTAGCGGTCTTGGGAAGGGGTTGCAATTGGTGACAGAACTGGATGTCTCGGACTATATCATCGCCCCCGATCCCGGCGCGGCCCGTTTGACGCGTGCGGTTGAAGGCGTGGACCAGAATGGCGAAGTCAGCCAGATTTCGGTGGTCGAGGAACGCCCGCTGACGATCTTCCTCAATTCCCAGGAAATCGTGACCGCGATGACCATTGGCGACTATCCCGAGTATCTGGCGCTGGGCTTCCTGCGCAATCAGGGGATGTTGCTGGCTGATGATGAAATCACTCGGGTCGACTATGATGATGACCTCGAAACCGTGGTTGTGCGGACGGCCCGCGAAACCTCCTATGAGGACAAGCTGAAGAAAAAGACCCGCACCAGCGGCTGTGCCGTGGGCACGGTCTTTGGGGACATGATGGAGGGGTTGGAGGACGTGCGCTTGCCACAGGTGTCGGTCCGGACCTCGTGGCTCTACGATCTGGCTGCCAAGATCAATCGTACGCCTTCCTTGTACCTTGAGGCCGGTGCGATCCATGGCACGGTTCTCTGCCGTGAAAACCGGCCGCTTGTGTATATGGAAGATGTGGGTCGCCACAACGCCGTCGACAAAATCGCCGGCTGGATGCTGTCCGAGAATGAGACTGCGGAGGACAAGATCCTCTACACGACAGGGCGCTTGACCTCGGAAATGGTGATCAAAACGGCGATGATGGGCATTCCGGTTCTGGCCTCCCGGTCCGGTTTCACCGCCTGGGGCGTCGAGATCGCCCGCGAGGTCGGCCTGACGCTGATCGGTCGCATGCGCGGGCAGCGCTTTGTGTGCCTGTCCGGCGAGGATCGCCTGCTACGCGACGTGGACCCGGCGAGCGTGGCCGTCGAGGACAAGAAACATCGCAGGAAAAGTGCCAATGGCTGATGGTATGACCAAACCCCTAGGAGTGATCCTCGCAGGTGGCCTTGCGACCCGGATGGGCGGTGGAGACAAAGGGCTTTTGCAGATCGGGGGGGAGAGCCTGTTGTCGCACGTCATCGACCGGCTCGGCCCGCAGGTGGATGGCCTCGCGTTGAACGCCAACGGAGACGCAGCGCGGTTTGCGGAATGGAATCTGCCCGTTCTGCCGGACTCGATTGAAGGGTTTGCAGGCCCTTTGGCCGGGGTTTTGGCCGGGCTGGATTGGGCGGCAGAGCAGGACGCAGACAGTATCGTCACCGCTGCCGCAGACACGCCGTTCTTCCCGCGTGATTTGGTGGCGCGGCTGACCGACGAAGCTCAGGGTCAAACGCATCCTTTGGTCCTTGCCACGACGCCCCGCACCGGAGACGAGGCCTTGAAGTCAGGCGGCAAGAAGGTCAACCGGCACCCGACATTCGGCCTCTGGCCTGTGGCGCTGCGCGATGATCTGCGTGCCGCTTTGAACGACGGGCTGCGTAAGGTCGTACTGTGGACCGACAAGCATGACGGGCGCGAGGCGCTTTTTCCCGCCGACCCGTTCGATCCGTTCTTCAATGTCAACACACCGGACGATCTCGCGCGCGCCGAAAAACTGTTGGAGCAGGCATGAAAGTCTACGGCGTCACCGGCTGGAAGAACGCAGGCAAAACCGGGCTGATGGAGCGGCTGGTGGCCGAGATCACCGGACGCGGCTACACCGTCTCGACCGTCAAACACGCGCATCATTCCTTTGACGTCGATCAGCCGGGTCGCGACAGCCATCGCCACAGAATGGCAGGCGCGAGCGAGGTTCTTCTGGCCTCGGGTCAACGCGTTGCCCTGATGCAGGAGCTACGTGGCGCAGAGGAGCCTAAGCTGGTCTCTCTGCTCGCTCGCCTCTCGCCTGTCGATCTGGTGTTGATCGAGGGCTATAAACGCGAACGCCACCCCAAGGTCGAGGCCTTCCGCGCTGAGCCGGGCAATAACCTGATCGCCCCGTCGGATGGCACGATCCGCGCTGTGGCCAGTGATACTCCGCTGGAGTTGGACCGACCCGTGTTCGATCTAAACGACACATCGGCGATTGCGGATTTCATCCTCTCCGAGGTCGGTTTGTGAGCCTTTTCGACAGCTTTGCGATGGTCGATTGGTCCGGTGGCAACGACACTGGACCGCGCCCTCGCAAAGATGCCATCTGGGCCTGCGTGGTGCGCGACGGCGCAATACAGGCGCTAGACTATCTGCGCAATCGGGTGGCCGCCGAGGATTGGCTGCGCAGTCTGATCGGCACTGAACTGTCTGCAGGTCGCCGCCTGATGCTGGGGTTTGATTTCCCCTTCGGTTATCCCGCAGGCTTTGCCAAAGCGATCACCGGGACAAATGATCCGCTTGCGTTGTGGGACTGGTTCCAAGATCGGATCAAGGATTTCCCGACCGCCAACAACCGTTTTGACCTCGCGGGGCAGATCAATATGGGCTTTGGTGGCAAAGGTCCATTCTGGATGAATGGCCTGCAGCGCGACATTGCCGGGCTGCCGCGCACGAAACAGGACTATCACAACCCGTTTCCGGATCGACGCGCGGTGGAGCGTTTGGCCAAGGGCAGTTTTACCTGCTGGCAAATGGCAGGCGCAGGCGCCGTCGGCGGACAGGTGATGATGGGTCTGCCCGTGTTGAACCGGCTCCGCCACAATTTCGCGGGCAAGATCGCTATTTGGCCCTTTCAGACACTGGATAAACCGGTTGCGTTTGTCGAGATCTGGCCCTCGCTCAACCTTGGTGCAGCGCCGCCGGATCGGATCAAGGATGCGTGGCAGGTCGAACAGGTTGTCTTGACTCTGTCGTGGATGACGGATCAGGAATTGGACAGACAGTTGAACGTTTCAGCCTCAGAGGAGGGGTGGATCTTGGGTGTAGCGCAGGACAAACCGAACATATCGCCTCCGCCATTGCGAAACGATTGTTTTGCCTTACCCGCCGGGGTGAATTGGACGCCCGTGGATGACGCGCTCGCGTTGCTGCGGGATCGTTTGCGCCCCGTCACAGGGGCCGAGGTGGTGCCGCTTGCGCAGTCGTTGGGCCGCGTTCTGGCCGAGGACGTGGTAGCGCAGCGTTCGAACCCGCCGCAGCCCAACACGGCAGTAGATGGCTATGGGTTTGCAGGCCCCGTGACCGAAGGCGCGCAGGTGATGCCACTGACCGAGGGGCGCGCCGCGGCGGGTATTCCGTTCGATGGCACGGTTCCCTCAGGCCACGCGTTGCGCATCCTGACCGGCGCGGCTCTGCCAGAAGGCGTGGACACGGTCATTCTGGAAGAGGACGTGACGGTTCGGGACGGCCACATTGCCTTTCACGGCCCGTTGAAGCAGGGCGCAAACACGCGTCGCGCGGGTGAGGATGTTTCAGCGGGCGAGGTGGCTCTGACAGCCGGTCGCAAGCTGACACCGGCCGACATGGCGCTATTGTCGGCGGTCGGTACTTCCGAGGTGCCCGTACGCAAACCTCTGCGCGTGGCCGTTCTGTCCACCGGGGATGAGATTGTCGAGCCGGGCGAGACAGTCGGCATCGGGCAGATATTTGACGCGAACAGGCCGATGCTGCTGTCTTTGATCGACCGTATGGGATTTGCGCCTGTCGATTTTGGGCGCGTCGCCGACGACCGCGAAACCCTGCGGGCGAGGTTGGATGAGGCCGCAACACAGGCCGATGTGATCCTGACCAGCGGCGGCGCTTCGGCGGGGGATGAGGACCATGTCTCAGCCCTTCTGCGCGAGGCGGGGGCGATGCAGGAATGGCGGATTGCTCTTAAACCCGGTCGCCCTCTGGCGTTGGGCATGTGGTCGGGCACACCGGTCTTTGGCCTACCCGGCAACCCGGTGGCCGCCAAGGTCTGTACTTTGATCTTCGCCCGCCCTGCCCTGTGCCAGATGTCAGGGCAGGGGTGGGCAGAGCCACAGGGTTTCGAGGTGCCCGCCGCTTTTGAGAAACGCAAGAAACCCGGTCGCCGCGAATATCTGCGCGCGCGTATTCGCGAGGGGCGGGTCGAGGTTTTCCACTCGGAAGGCTCTGGCCGGATCAGCGGGCTAAGCTGGGCCGAGGGGCTGGTCGAGATCGAAGACGGCGCGCGCCACATCCAGCCGGGCGATCTGGTGCGCTTTATCCCTTACGGCAGTTTTGGGCTGTGACGGTCACGGTTTCCAAAGGCTTTAGCGAGGTTGAAAGGCCCCAAGCCGCAACCCTGTTCTGGCAGGCCTTTGCGGCCAAGCTGCACAAGGTGATGGGGCCGGATGAAAAAGGGTTGGCCTTCTTTGAAACGGCCCTCGATCCGGAATTCGCGCTGGTTGCGCGCGCCGCTGATGGCCGGATGCTGGGCCTTGCGGGGTTCAAGACCAACAAAGGCGGCTTGGCGGGCGGCAGCCTGTCGGACCTCTCCCGCGTCTATGGCTGGTTCGGGGCGATCTGGCGCGGTGTGGTTCTGAGCGTGTTGGAGCGCGATCTGCAGCCCGGTGTGTTCCAGATGGACGGCATCTTTGTCGCGGATGAGGCCCGCGGGCAGGGCATAGGCACGACGCTGCTCTGTGCCATCAAGGCCGAGGCGCAGCGCCGTGGTATGGCCGAGGTGCAACTGGATGTGATCGACACCAACCCACGCGCGCAGGCCCTGTATGAACGCGAAGGGTTCAAACCTGTGGGTGTTGAGAAAACCGGCCCGTTTCGGCACCTGTTCGGCTTCAGCCGCGCCACCAAGATGAGCTGGCCTGTACCTACCACCTAGTCGAAGGTTCCGGCCACACGCCCCAACAGCATGAAGGCCCGCGCGGTTCTTGTATCACCAAGGGCGGTCAGCTCCGCGTCACTGGCATTGGCTTCGAATTCGACGATCATGTTGTCGAAGCGGCGCAGGAAGTGATGTGCTGCATCCCGGAAAATCGGGTCCTGTTTCATCCGCGCCGCCGTCAACGCCAGCGACGAGCGATCCCGAATTCCGCCCAAAGCCGCGACCGAGCGTCCGCGTGCGCCCTGCGCAAACTGACGCCAGACCTCGGGCCGTGCCATATCGGGGCGCAGGTCATCCATATAGATGCCTTCTTGGCTGAGTAGGGTCAGAACATCCTGAGAGGCCTGCACCAGTTTGGATGCTTTGCGATCCTTCAACGCCATCCGCAGCGCGGTGAACCCTTCGGTGTCTTTCTCGGTCTCGGGGAAGTTTAGCGCGCGGATGAAGGTATCGGTGGTCAGCGGCGGTGTGATCTCTTCGGCGGTGGTGCCCAGCGCCAGCGAGGTTTGTCCGCCCGGCGCAGGCGGGTCGACCTGCAAGGGTTCACGCCGTTTGCTTGAAAAAGTCGCCAGCGCGTCCTCGGCCTTTTTGGTCACAGCGGCGATTTCGTCCAGCTTCTTGGACACCGTCGGCTCATACGAGCTGGCGGCGCGCTGTTGCTGAACGACATAGGCCTGACGGATCGCGTCAATCGCGGTTTGCAACCGTGCGCTTTCCTCGCGCATGACGCGGCTGGCGCGCATCGCCGTCGCCGCGACCCAGATCATCGCTACCGGCAGGAAAACCGCCAACAGGGTCACAATGAACCCGCCGCCTTGTGTCTGGTCGGGCAGCACAAGGAACAGGACCGAGACCACCAGCCAGATGACACTCAGCACCCCGGCCGCAATCTCGATCGAGGTCACAGACGGGCGCTGAGGGCGATCATAGATGCCCAAAGAGGTCGGCCGTTCGCTTTCCTGGTCAGGTTGTGGCCCCGACATGACAGACCCTCCGGGTCAGGCGAATTCGATATTGAGAACTTCGTAGGAACGTACACCGCCGGGCGTGCGAACTTCGACACTGTCGCCTTCGTCCTTGCCAATCAAGGCGCGGGCCATGGGCGATTTGATGTTCAGAAGGCCTTTTTCGATATTGGCCTCGTATTCACCCACGATCTGCCAGGTCTTTTCCTCATCGGTGTCTTCATCGAACAGCGTGACCTTGGCGCCGAACTTGATCGCACCCGACAGTTTGGCCGGATCAATTACATCGGCCAGCGACAGGATGCCCTCAAGCTCTTTGATGCGGCCTTCGATGAAGCCCTGCTTTTCACGGGCCGAGTGGTATTCGGCGTTTTCCTTCAAATCACCCAGTTCGCGGGCCGAAGCGATGGCTTTGATGATCGCCGGGCGCTCGACGGATTTGAGGTTTTTCAGCTCCGCCTCGAGCGCGGCATTGCCCGCAGGCGTCATTGGAATCTTTTCCATAATCTTGTTGTCCACGCATAAATTGAGCCGCCCCGCCGCGGGGAAAGCGTCGGGGCGAATGATGGGTCGTTCAGTACCTGACCCAAATGGAGCGTGAAATGCAAGAGGCCAAGAGGGCGTCACACGTCGATTTGCGACTTAACGCCGTTCCGCTGAGGCGGTTCGCGCCTGTGGCGGTGGTCCGGGGGCTTGTTCCTGCGCCACCGCTGTGACGGGGTGCAGAGCCACAACATCTCAATCATATTGCACCACCTCGAACTCGATCCCGTTGTCATCGTCGAAATAGAACCGCTTGCCCGGCTCATAATCGGCGTGGTTATGCGGTGTAAAACCTGCCGCGCGCACCTTGGCCTCGGTCGCATCGATATCCTCGACCAGAACGCCCACGTGGTTCAGGCCGCCGACCACGTCATAGCTGCTTTCGTTTGATGGCTCGGGGTGTTCGGGGCGGTAGAGGGCAAGATAGGTGTGTTTTGTGCCGACATGCACCGTATAGCCGCCCGCCATCGCGGCGCCTTCCCAACGGATGTCCCATCCAAACACTTTGTGCATCCAGGCGGCCGAGGCTTTGGGATCGTTGACGGTAAAGTTGGTGTGTTCAAGCGAGGCCATCATGGCAGGTCCTTTCATTTTTAAGGCTTGTCACGACTCAGCGTAATTCCTAAACCTAACTTTAGGTCAAGGTATTTTTACGAGGGTGAAATGGCGGCTTCCGAAGGTCTGGCAATTGGCGCTTTGGCGCGGCGTACCGGGTTGGCGGTGTCGGCGATCCGCTACTATGAGGAGCAGGGGTTGATCTCGCCCTGGCGCAATGCAGGCGGGCAGCGGCGGTATCAACGGGCCGATATCAGGCGGTTGAGCTTTGTGATGATCGCCCAGCAATTTGGCCTGACCCTACCCGAGATCCGCGAGGTGCTATCGGGCCTGCCCGGCAACCGAACCCCGACGCCGCAGGACTGGAAAGACATAAGCGTTACCCTGCGTGCCCATCTGGATCAGCGAATCAATACCCTGACGCGATTGCGCGACAATCTGGACGGCTGCATCGGCTGTGGGTGCCTCAGCCTGCCGAAATGCGCTCTTTACAACCCCGATGACCGCGCCAAATCACATGGTAGCGGTCCCAGATACCTTATGGGCGACTCGCCAAGCACTTGAAGTGTCGAATAGCGGCATTGTTACGCCGTGTTTCGATTGACCTGAGTCTTTCTCACCATGTAATCAGCCGAGAAACAAAATTGCGCCGACCGCATGAGAAAAGCGCCAATTCGGAAAGTTAGCTAAGGAGCCCGCGATGGCCGAGATTGAACGCGAAGCGATGGAATACGATGTGGTGATCGTGGGCGCAGGCCCCGCGGGCCTGTCGGCGGCCATCCGTCTGAAACAGCTGGATGCCGACCTGAATGTCGTGGTTCTGGAAAAGGGCTCGGAAGTGGGCGCGCATATCCTGTCGGGCGCGGTGCTGGATCCATGCGGGCTGGACGCTCTGATCCCGGATTGGAAAGAAAAAGGCGCGCCGCTGAACACGCCGGTGAACGAAGATAACTTCTATATGCTGGGTGAGGCCGGAAAGCTGCGTATCCCCAACGCGCCGATGCCGCCGCTGATGAACAACCACGGCAACTACATCGTCTCGATGGGCAACGTCTGCCGCTGGATGGCCGAACAAGCGGAAGAGCTGGGCGTGGAAATCTTCCCCGGCATGGCTTGTTCCGAGCTGGTCTACGGCGAAAACGGCGAAGTCAAAGGCGTGGTCGCCGGTGTCTTCGGTCTGGAAGCAGATGGCTCCTACGGCCCCGGCACCGAACCGGGCATGGAGCTGCACGGCAAGTATGTGTTCTTGTCCGAAGGCGTGCGCGGATCGCTGTCCAAGGAAGTCATCGCCAAATACGACCTGTCTGCTGGCAAAGAGCCGCAGAAATACGGTGTCGGCATGAAAGAGATCTGGGAGATCGACCCGGCCAAACACAAGGAAGGCAGCGTCACGCACACCATGGGCTGGCCTCTGGGCAGCAACGCAGGTGGCGGTTCCTTCATCTATCACCTGGAAAACAACCAGGTGTATGTCGGCTTTGTGGTTCACCTGAACTACAAGAACCCGCATCTGTATCCCTACATGGAGTTCCAGCGCTTCAAGCATCACCCGATGGTGGCTGAGCTGCTGAAAGGCGGTAAGCGCGTGGCTTACGGCGCCCGCGCGATCACCGAGGGTGGCTATCAGTCGATGCCGAAGCTGGTCGCTCCGGGCGTGGCGCTGCTGGGTTGCTCGGCGGGCATGGTCAACGTGCCGCGCATCAAGGGCAACCACAACGCGATGCTGTCGGGCAAAGCCGCAGCAGAGGCCGCCTTTGACGCCATCAAGGCTGACCGTTCCGGTGATGAACTGACGGCCTATGAAACCGACGTGCGCGAAGGTGCCATTGGTCAGGACCTCAAGAAAGTGCGCAACGTCAAGCCGATGTGGTCGAAATGGGGCCTCATGCCCTCGC
Organism: Ruegeria sp. CK3; assembly: GCF_056536565.1. Taxonomy (NCBI): domain Bacteria; kingdom Pseudomonadati; phylum Pseudomonadota; class Alphaproteobacteria; order Rhodobacterales; family Roseobacteraceae; genus Ruegeria; species Ruegeria sp. CK3. The sequence continues at coordinate 192,584 of NZ_JBQFPV010000006.1, read as the reverse complement.
TGGCGCTGGGTGGTCTGGACATGTGGACCAATACGCTGGGCTTTTCGCTGTTCGGCACAATGGGTCACGGCAAGAACGACGCCGAGTCGACCGAAGAGGCCAGCAAGCACAAGCCGATCGACTATCCCAAGCCCGATGGCACGCTGTCCTTTGACCGTTTGACCAACGTGTCCTTCGCAATGACCAACCACGAGGAAAGCCAGCCCTGCCATCTGAAACTGGGCGACCCGTCAATCCCGGTTGCTGTCAACTTGCCCAAATTCGCCGAGCCCGCGCAGCGTTATTGCCCGGCTGGCGTCTATGAGATGGTCGAGGATGAAGACGGCCCGCGGTTCGTGATCAACTTCCAGAACTGCGTCCACTGCAAGACCTGCGATATCAAGGACCCGAGCCAGAACATCACATGGACTACTCCGCAGGGTGGCGACGGCCCGAACTATCCCAACATGTAACTGAAAACTCCGGCAATGGCGGCGCGACCCTGCCGCCATCCCGCCCTTGTTCCATGCCACCGGTCCCGCCGGTGGCATTTTTTGTCGTTGGTAAGAAAGTCTGTGTCGCAAACGGTGATGTGTAGGTAGAGTGATCGCTCTACCACCGTGACATGACTGAGACACAGCAGAAAATCGCAGAGAATCTTGACCGGCAGTTTTCAGAGATGGGATTTGCCACCCAAGGCGTCGAAGCCTTGCGAGAGGGAGCGAATGTTTCCCTGCGCACGCTCTACAAGTATTTTCCCAGCCGCGAAGCGATGGTCATAGGCGCGTTGAATCACCGCGATGCCTCCTATTCCGATTGGACTGGAACCGAACAACTCGAGGGCGCGGATCATGTGTTGCACGTTCTGACCCGCCTGGCGGACTGGCTGCGCGAGGTTTCAAACACCGGATGCCTGTTCCGTAATGCACTGGCGGCCTATCCCGAAAGTGATGCGATCCGCGACGCTGTCACGACGCACAAACAGCATGTCCGCGACATGTTCCGCGCGCGGCTGATCCACGTGGCTCCTGATTGTGATGCCGAGGCTTTGGCCGAGGCTCTGTTCATCCTGCACGAAGGTCTGACCGAGAGCGCGCGTTTAATGGGTGCCGAGGCTGCAACCTCGGCCACGATGCGCTGTGCCCGCGCGTTGCTGGCCACTGCCGATATTCACTAGGCCGGGCTTCCGGCAAACGACAAAAGAGACGGAAATGAAGATCAAGGAAATCCACATCTACGCCCATGATCTGCCGGTCAAAAACGGCCCATACACCATGGCCAATGCCGAGGTCTGGGCGCTTGACACAACGCTGGTCAAGCTGGTGGCCGAGGATGGCACGACCGGCTGGGGAGAAACCTGCCCGGTCGGCCCAACCTATGCCGAAGCGCATGCAGAGGGCGCGCGGGCTGCGTTGAAGGCGATGGCAAAAGGTCTGATCGGCGCGGATCTGTGGCCTGTGGCCCTGCATCACCGGATGAACGGGCTGCTGAACGGGCACAATTATGCCAAGGCGGCCATCGACATCGCCGCCCATGACCTGATTGGCAAAAAGCTGGGCGTCAACGTCGCCGATCTGCTGGGCGGGGCACAGACCGATCGCGTGCCGTCCTACTATGCGACGGGTGTGGGCGCGCCGGACGATATCGCGCGCCTTGCCAAAGAGAAGCTGGCCGAGGGCTATCCTCGCCTGCAAATCAAAGTGGGTGGCCGTCCTGTCGAGATTGATATCGAAACCATCCGCAAAGTCTGGGAGGTTGTCTGCGGAACAGGCATGCGCCTTGCGGTCGATGGCAATCGCGGGTGGACCACGCGCGATGCGCTGCGCGTCACTCGCGAATGCCCAGATGTGCCGTTTATCATGGAACAGCCCTGCAACACCTATCAGGACCTGGAAAAGATCCGCCCTCAGGTGACCCATGGCATCTACATGGATGAAAACAGCGTCGACCTAAACACCGTGATCTCGGCCGCCGGGACTGGGCTTGTGGATGGGTTTGGCATGAAAGTCACCCGGATCGGCGGCCTTCAGAACATGCGCACCTTCCGCGACATCTGCGAGGCGCGCAACCTGCCGCATACCTGTGATGACAGCTGGGGCGGGGACATCATCGCCGCCGCCAGCACGCAGATTGCATCCACCGTGCGTCCGACACTGATGGAAGGCGCATGGCTCGCCGCTCCTTATATCGACGGCAACTATGATCCCGAAAACGGCATCACCATCCAAGGCGGTCACATCCAGCGCCCGACCGGGCCGGGTCTGGGCGTCACCCCCGACGAGACGATGTTCGGCGCACCCGTCGCCTCATACTAAGGAGAACACCATGATCCCCGAAACCATGCATGCGGTTCAACTGACCGGCCATGGCGGTATCGAGATGCTTGACTACCGCTCGGACGTGCCAGTCCCGACACCGGGGCGCGGAGAGGTTTTGATCCGGGTCGCTGCCGCGGGTGTGAACAACACCGACATCAATACGCGGATCGGCTGGTACTCTAAGGCTGTCACCGAGGACACCAATACCGGCGGTGCCTCGGGTTTTGAGACTGTGGACGATGACGATGCCAGTTGGTCGGGCACGCCCTTGATCTTCCCTCGCATTCAGGGCGCCGATGTCTGTGGCTATGTTGCTACCGTAGGTGATGGGGTCGACCCGGCGCGCGTTGGCGAGCGCGTGATCGTGCGCAACATGCTGCGGACCTATGTCGACTACCGCCCTTATGAATGCTGGACCATCGGCAGCGAATGCGATGGGGGTTTTGCCCAGTTCTGCGTCGCACCATCGCAGGAAACCCACGCGGTGAATTGCGACTGGGAGGATGTGGAACTAGCCGCCATCCCCTGCGCCTATTCTACGGCCGAGGGCATGCTGCACCGCGCCAGCGTCGGGGCCGAGACCGTTCTGGTCACCGGTGCCTCGGGCGGTGTTGGTTCGGCTGCGGTGCAGCTGGCGAAACGGCGTGGAGCTAACGTGATCGGGCTGTGCTCGCCCGCAAAGGCCGAGGCTGTTCGGGCTCTGGGCGCAGATCGCGTACTGGACCGGAACGCTGATCTGGTGGCGGAACTGGGTGAAGGCTCGATCGACGTGGTGGTCGATCTGGTGGCCGGCCCGCAATGGCCCAGCCTGCTGGACGTGCTGCGCCGGGGTGGGCGCTATGCGACCGCCGGGGCCATCGCTGGACCGATCTGTGAAATCGACGTGCGGACGCTCTACCTCAAAGACCTCACCTTGTTTGGCTGCACCTTTCAAGAGGACATCGTGTTCGAAAACCTCGTGAAATACATCGACGCAGGAGAAATCCGTCCCGTTGTCGCCAAGACCTATCCGCTGAGCGAGATCGCGAAGGCGCAGGAAGAGTTTCTGACCAAAACGCATACCGGGCAGCTGGTGCTGATCCCGCCGCAGGTGGCCTCATGAAAATCCGCAAGATCGAGCTTTTTGAACTGCATCTGCCCTATGCGGGCGGCTCTTACGAGCTGTCGGGCGGGCGTATCTACACCGGGTTTGACAGTGTCATCGTCTGTATCACCGCCGATGACGGGACCGAAGGGTGGGGCGAATCCACTCCCTTCGGTCCGAACTACATCGCCGCCCATGCGCGGGGCGCCCGCGCCGGGGTTGAAGAAATCGCGCCCTATCTGATCGGTCGTGACCCGCGCGATGTGGACCGGATCAACGATGCGATGGATGAGGCGCTGATTGGTCACAACCACGCGAAATCGGCGCTTGATCTGGCCTGTTGGGACCTGTTCGGCAAAACGGTTGGTCTGCCGGTCTATAAACTGCTGGGCGGCGCGACGGGCAATCGCCTGCCCGCGATCAGCTCGATCTACGCGGGCACGCCCGAGGACATGCGCGCCCGCGTCGCGGAACACCGCGCGATGGGCTATATGGGCCATTCGGTTAAGGTCGGGGCGATGGATTCCGAAGGCGGCCCGGCGCTTGATGCCGAACGCATCGCGGCTTCATTGGCGGATCGGCAACCGGGTGAGTACTTCATCGTTGACGCCAATGGCGGCCTGATCCCGGAAACCGCGCTGCGGATGCTCCGCGCCCTGCCGAACAGGCTGGATTTTGTGCTGGAGGCCCCCTGTGCCACATGGCGTGAGACGCTTTCCCTGCGCCAGCGTTGCGATGTGCCGATCATTCTGGACGAGTTGGCGCAAGAGGATGGCGACATCGCCAAGCTGGTGGCGCTGGATGTGGCCGATGGCATCGGGCTGAAGATCTCGAAAGCCGGGGGGCTGACCCATGCCCGCCGTCACCGCGACATCTGCCGCGCTGCAGGGCTGACGATCAGTGTGCAGGACACGGTGGGGTCAACCCTGTCTGCCGCGTCGATCTTCCATATGGGTGCGACTGTGCCCGAACGGCTGCTGCGCTGCGTTCTGGACCCGCGCGACATGGTGACGATCCAGACCGGGGCGTTCGACGCCCCAATCGAAAACGGTGGCGTTCTGCCGCCCGATGCGCCGGGCCTCGGCGTGACTATGAGCCGGGACCTGCTGGGGCAGGCCGTCGCAATCTGGGAAGACTAAGACATGTTTCAGGACAAAAACGCCCTCGTCACCGGTGCGGCCGGAGGGATCGGGCAGGCCATCGTCAAACAGCTGCGCGCGCAGGGTGCTCGGGTCGCGGTTGCAGATCGCTCGACCGATGGGATCGAGGCCGAGGCGCATCTGCCCGGCGATCTTCTGGACCCGGCCTATTGCGACCAACTGGCCTCTGCCGCGCAACAGGCTTTGGGCGGCCTCGATATCGTCATCAACAATGCCGGCGTCATCACCCGCGGCCCGGTGACCGAGACGTCGGACGCCGACTGGACCCTGTCCATGGGCGTGAATGTCGAAGCTCCGTTCCGGATTTGCCGCGCCGCCATTCCGCTGATGGCCGAGGCGGGTGGCGGGGCCATCGTCAACACCGCGTCCTGCTGGGGCGGCAAGGCGCCGGGGCCGAACCATGCGCTCTATTGCATGACCAAGGCGGCGATTGCCTCGCTGACCGAATGTATGGGGATGGATCACGCACATCAGGGCATCCGCATCAACGCGGTGTGCCCGAATGAGGTCAACACGCCGATGCTGCGCTCGGGCTTTGCCAAGCGCGGGTTTGATCCTGACGAGGCCGTGACCGAACTGGGTAAGACCGTGCCTCTTGGTCGGATCGCCGAGCCTGAGGATATTGCCGACGTGGTCCTGTTCCTCGCCTCGGATGCGGCGCGCTACATGTGCGGCACGTTGGTCGAGGTCAATGGCGGGAAGCCGGTCGCATGAAGCGGTTTGAGGGTAAAATTGCGCTGGTTACAGGCGGTCGCTCTGGGATCGGGAAAGCCATCGCGGCACGGTTGACGGAGGAAGGCGCGCGCGTCTTCACCGCTCAGCGCGGTGGCGATGACCGGTGCGAAGGGATCGCAGCCGATTTCACCGACCCAGCCGCGCCTGCACAGGTAGTAGCCGAGGCTATCGCCCGTGCCGGGCAGCTGGACGTTCTGGTCAACAATGCCGGGATGATGCAGGAGGCCCGCGTCGAAGAGATGACGTTGGAGGACTGGCAGAAAAACCTAGCCGTCAACTTGACCGCGCCCTTCCTGATGATTCAGGCCGCTTTGCCCCATCTGCGCAAAACCAAGGGCAGCATCGTCAATACCGGCTCGATCGAGGGGCTGGGCAGCAATCCCGGCCATGCGGCCTATTGCGCGTCCAAGGCCGGTCTGCACGGGCTGACCCGCGCCGTGGCGGTGGATCACGGCGCCGAGGGTATCCGTTGCAACGCCATCGCTCCGGGCTGGATCGACACCGAGTTGAACCTCGACTTCATCGACTCGATGCCCGACCCTGATGCGTTTCGCCGGGATATCGGCCAGATTCACCCGGTCGCACGCACCGGCAGGCCGGAAGAAGTGGCCGCATTGGCGGCGTTTCTGGCCGCCGAGGAAAGCGGCTTTATCACAGGGCAGGTCTACACGGTCGATGGCGGGCGGATGGCCAAGCTGAGCCTGCCCTGACCCTGGAACCGGTCCGGTCTGAAGGCCTGAATGTCGATTGAGGGCGCGCGGCCCGCGATCTCATCCGCCACCAGCTGCGCGGTTGTCGCCCCAAGCGTCAGGCCCAACTGTCCGTGGCCGGTGGCGAAAGTGACATTCGCCAATCGGTCGCTGCGGCCAATAATGGGGCGGGTATCGGGAGTAAAAGGACGTCGCCCCATGCGGCGCTCGGCCTTGTCCGTTCCAAGCCGCGGCAACACGCGTTTCGCGCGTTTGACCAGAATATCGGCGCGGTTCCAGTTGGGTTTCGCGTCGGCATCCGCGAACTCGATGGTCCCAGCCACGGCCAGAGCGTCCTCATACGGTGTGATCCCAAACCCGCCTTTGGCGTAGAACACGGTGTGGGCCGGGTCGACACCGCTGTCAGGCAAGGCGGTAGAGTAGCCGATCACCCCTTCCAACTGGATTGGCACGCCCAAATCCCGCGCCAAGCCGCGTGAGTTTGTGCCCGCCGCCAGCACGAACTCGTCCGCCGTAAGAACCTGACCGTCTGCAAGGCGCACGCCCTGAATTTTGCGACCGTTGTGTTGGAACGCCTCGGCCTCGCCTGTGAATACTGTGCCTCCTCGGCTGGCAAAGGCCTGATGCAGGGCTTCGACCAGGCGCTTGGGCTCGGTCACGAAGCTCCAGTCATGCAGCAGGGCGGCGTGTTTGAAATCGGGCGCGATGGCCGGATCAATCTCATGCGCTGCGGGGCCGGGGATGTATTCGATAGAACAGCCCAGCTCTCGGGCCAGATCAAAGGCGACGGCCATGGTGGCGCGGTCGCTGTCATCGTCGAACAGTTTGATCACTGGCTTTTCGACCAGCAACTCGGGTCGACCGATATCGGCCAGTTGCGCCTTGAAGTCATCGGTGGCGGCAAAGGTCAGCCGCGTCAGATCCGCCGCGATGGCCCGCATCCGCGCCCGGCGCGCATTCGCGGTGAAGCGCGCGAACCAGGGCAGGACCCGCAGCGCCGAGGACGGACGCAGCGTCAAGGGGGCCTCGGGGTCCAGCAGCCAGCCCGGCACCTTCATCAGCATGCCCGGCTGCGACAGCGGAACGATCTCACCGATTGCGATGCAGCCGCAAGAGGCCCAGCTAGCCCCTTCTCCCACGGGTCCGGGCTCGACAACCGAAACCGCGTGCCTATCGGCCTGCAACGCCAGCGCGCAGGAGATTCCTACGACGCCTCCGCCGATCACAACCACCTTTGCCATCGGTTGGACGCCTTACTGCAAGTCTTGCAACTGCGACAGCACTTCGGTGCTGACAACGACGCCATCGGCCTGAGACGCCGCGCGGTTCTTCAGCCGCCCGTCACCGGGTATGCGCGCGGTGCCATTGCCTTCGATCTCAGCGCAGATGCGCGTGACATAGTCGTTGAAGGCGGCATTTCCGAACCGTGTCGGATCAATCGCAATCAGGGTCGCGCCGCCCTTGACGTTCAGCGCGCCATGCGCCTCGCGCTCGGCATTGTCGACCGAGAGGGTGCCCCCGGCCAACGCCGCGCCCATGACCTCGATCAGGAGGGCAATTGCGGCCCCTTTGTGTTCGCCGAACGGCAGAAGGCTGCGAGTTTCGAGGATGGCGTTGGGATCAGCGCTGGGCTGGCCGTCCGGGGCCAGACCCGCTGGGCGCGGAAGGTCATGCCCTTCGGCAGCGGCCATGCGGATATCCATCAAGGCCACTGTCGAGGACGCCTGATCCCAGACGATCGGTTCCATGCCGTCACGCGGGCAGGCAAATGACATCGGGTTGGTGCCAAAGACCGGGCGCACACCGCCCTGCGGAACCACCATCGACAGTGAGTTCACTACGGCCAAAGCCACCAACCCCGCCTCGGCCAGCGGTTCGGTGTCAAAGCGCAACGCGCCTAGGTGGTGACTGTTGGCGCAGGTGAAGGCGGCGATCCCGTTTTCACGGGCCATCGCAATCAGCTCATCCCGGGCTGCGGCTGCGGCGATCTGGTAGTACCCGTTGTCCGCGTCGCCGCGCAGAACACCCGGCGCGATACGCTCGAACGTAGGGTGGGCAGCGGGGTTGGCATAGCCCGAGGTAAAGCTCTGCGCGTAGACCGGTAGCATGCGCAAACCGTGGCTGCGCGGGCCGTCACGTTCGGATTTGACGACGATCTCAGCGATCATGTCGCTGCACGTATCATCCATGCCCACAGCCACAAGGACGGATTTCGCCAATTCCCTAACCTCTTGGAGTGAGAGCGTTTTCGTCGAGATATCGGTCATTGGCAAATCCTGTCCTTGTGTTCGTGAAAGGGACCGCAAGCCCCCTTGTTGTTCTTGTCAGGCGCGTGCGCGGGCACTGGTGGGGTCCACGGCGCAGGTGTCGATGACGTCGGCCTCGCGCAGCTCGTTATGGACCAGCACCTGCATTCTGGTGCCCGGTGCCGTCATGTTCTGCGGCACCAGCGCCATCGCGATGTCGTGGTTGCAATAGTATGAGAACCCGCCCGAGGTGATGCGCCCGATCAACCTACCATCGGAGTAGACACCTTCGTCAAACATCACCGACGTATCGCAATATGGCAATTTCAACGTGACCAGAGTGTTGTATCCCCCCGCATCCTGCTGTTTCAGCAGCGCGGGTTTGCCGATGAAGTCCCGTTCGACCACTTGCCCGCCGATCTTCTCGGTCATAGCGACGAACCGGCCCAGATCGGCCTCAAACGGGGTCAGGTCCTTGCAGATCTCGCGGTTGATGGCGCGGTAGGATTTCTCGAGCCGCATGGATTCCAGCGCCTCAAGACCGAACGGTTTCACGCCCGCCTTCAGCAGCAGATCCACGAGGTGGCGGTTGTAGCCCGCCGGATGGTGCAGCTCCCATCCCAGCTCACCGGTGTAGGAGACGCGCAGCAGGCGAACGCCCTTGGCATAGCCGACTTCACCCATCTGGGCCGAGAGCCACGGGAAGGCCTCGTTCGACAGATCATTGTCGGTCAGTTTCGACAGAATCTCGCGCGATTTCGGACCGGCCAGAGCGATCACGCCCAGCTGTTCCGAGATATCCTCCATCACGACTGAGCCCTCTTTGGGCAGCAGACGTTGCATTTGGTCCCAGTTATAGGCCTGCCAATTTGGGGTCGAGATCAGGTAGAAATCATCTTCGGCGTAGCGCACGATGGTGTATTCCGCATCCATCCCGCCCTTGTCGTTCAGCATCAGCGACAGGGTCATGCGCCCCACCTTGGGCAGTTTGTTCGCCATCAGGCCGTCAAGCCATTTGGCCGCGCCCGGCCCGCGCACGGTGAATTTGGTCATCGGAGACATCTCGATGAAGCCTGCCTCTTCCCGCGTGCGGCGCACTTCTTCCTGAACCAGCTCCATATGATTGGTGCGGCGGAAGGAGTGTTCGGGGATCGCCTCCTCGGGTGATTTGGCGAACCAGCGCGGGAATTCATAGCCGTTGAAGCTGGTCCAGACGGCACCCTGCGCGGTCAACAGATCGTAGGAGCCCGCGGTTTTCATCGGGCGGGCCTCGGGGAAATCCTCACCGGGGACATGGGCATCCATATGGGTTCCCCATGTCTCGCGGACCTTGTCCATGGTCCACCGTTTCGAGGCATAGTCCGAGAACCGGCGCGGGTCGAGTTCCGACATGTCCATGCCCGGATCGCCATCCACGATCCATTTGGCCAGACGGTTCCCGACCGTGCCGCCCCACAGGATGCCGCCGGGCATCCCTTCGGCCAGCCACAGGTTCTCGTGCCCCGGCGCGGGGCCAGCCAGAGGCAGCTCGTCCGGGGTCATCTGGAACGGACCGCGGGTGTTGGCCTTGATGCCAACCTCGCCCAGCGTCGGAACCCGTTCGATTGCGCGTTCCCACTGGGTTTCCACAGCATCGAAATCTTCGGGCAGAAGGTCGGCGCCGAAATCCGGTGGCACGCGGTCTTCGGCGAACAGCTTGAGGTCCTTGGTGAATTCATAGGGGCCAAACTGGATGCCGCCCACGTCCTCGCGCAGATAGGCGCCATAGTCCTCGTCCCGCAGGATCGGGAATTCCGGCAGACCCTGTGCCTTGCGCTCTTTCAGCAAGGGAACGGTCTCGGTTGTCCAATATTGGTGAACGATCGGGATACAGGGCAGGTCGAGTCCCACACGGCGCGCGTTTTCGCGGGCGTAGTTGCCGGTGGCAAAGATCAGATGCTCGCAGGTGATCTCACCCTGGTTGGTGGTCACTTTCCAGTGGCCGTTTTCAAGCTTTTCATAAGCGGTGGCTTCGGTGTTCTGATAGACCGTGGCCCCGGCATCGCGCGCCAGCTTGACCAGCGCCATGGTGATGTCGGCGGGATTCACATAGCCGTCTTCGGTGTGCAGGATGCCGCCGCGAATATCCGGGCTTTGGTTCAGCAAGGGGTGAACCTCGGCAATCTCTTCCGGTGTCAGCAGCTTGCACGGCACCCCGGCGGCCTCGGCGATCGAGATATAGGACTGGAACTCATCCCAGCGCTTTTCGGTATTGGCAACGCGCAGCTGGCCCACTTTGCGAAGGCCCACCGAGGCGCCCATCTTTTCCTCAACCTCGGAATAGATGCGGATGGTCTCCATGGTCATCTTCGACACGTTATGCGAGCGCACAAAGGTCACAAGCAGACCGGCGGCATGCCACGTGGACCCGGATGTCAGCGTTGTCCGTTCCACCATCACCGCATCCGTGCAGCCATGTTCGGTCAGACCATACAGGATCGAGGCCCCAACGCAGCCGCCCCCGACCACAACTACTTTCGCATGTGACTTCATCGTATGTTTATACCGTGTCTGGTTTGCCAACAGTGTTTGGAAGCACCATTCCGTCAGTCGGTCTTTTGCGCAATTGGAAAAATATTTCACTCTGAATGAGTTGAAGTCACCCAAGCCAAACAAGTGCCTTGTGAAACGCGCTGGGTACCCAAGTCCTCAGCTAGGGTGAGTTGACTAAGAGCTCTATTGATGGGTTGCCATTGAGTGTTGGACGGCGCTTCTGCTTGATCCGTGCAACAGGGCGGCCAGTTCTTAGGCGAAAACCGGTGCAATGGCGGCGTCGTGAACCTTGAACCATTGCCTCTTGCGGGCCGAGGCCCTAGCTTAACGTGCAGTCAACGATAGCAAGGCAGGATTCTGGTGGTTTCCCTGGTTCGTCGCGTGGCACTGGCCGCGCTGCTTTCATCCTCGGTCGCAATCCCGGCGTTTTCGGATACCGGGTCAGGAGCCTATTTAGCCGGACGTCAGGCAATCTACGAAAACGACTATGCCGCCGCCGAAAGGTATTATGCGCAGGCGTTGCGGTCTGATCCGCAGAACGCATTGCTGTTGGAAAGCGTCGTCGTCGCGCGGCTGGCGTTGGGCGAAGTTGAGCGCGCACTGCCCATCGCTGAGACGATTGAAGAGAATGGCCTTCCGAGCCAAGCAGCCCGGATTGCCATCGCCGCAAACCTGATCGCAGAGGGCGATTGGGAGACCCTGCTGTCACGTGATCCCGAAACGCAGGGCGTGGGTCCATTGGTCGATGGGTTGATGATTGCCTGGGCCTATCTTGGTCAGGGTGAGATGACCAAGGCGATGGAGCAGTTCGACTCGGTTACAACCCAGGAAGGGTTGCGCGAGTTTGCCCTCTATCACAAAGCGATGGCTTTGGCGTCGATCGGTGATTTCGAAGGGGCTGAGGCGATTTTCGCGGCCGATGACGGGGTCGTGGCCCGGTTCACACGCCGCGCCGCGTTAGCCCGGACCGAGGTTCTGTCGCAGCTTGACCGGAATGAGGACGCTCTGACCTTCTTGGCCGATGTGTTTCAGGCCGGAAGCGATCCGTCGATCACAGATTACACAAGCCGATTGTCTGATGGCGAAACGCTGCCCTTCACCCATGCAGGAACGGCGCAAGACGGCATGGCCGAGATCTTCTTTTCGGTGGGTGCTGCGTTGAATGAGGAGGCCGCTCCGGACTACGTTCTGCTTTATGCCCGCACGGCTAGCTTCCTGCGCCCCGATCACGTCGATGCTCTTTTGATGAGCGCCGAGCTTCTGTCGGAACTCAACCAGCTTGATCTTGCGGTCGAAGCGTATCGCGCGGTTCCCAAGGACAGCACCGATCACCACGTGGCCGAACTGGGCCGGGCTGATGTTTTGGGGCAATCCGGCAAAACCGATGCGGCGGTTGAGGTTCTGCAATCACTGGCTGCGGAAAAGCCTGATCTGCCCAGTGTCCATGTCGCTTTGGCCGATCTGCAGCGCCGCGAGGAAAACTATGCCGCCGCCGTTGACTCCTACAACACGGCGATTGATCTGGCCGAGGGTGTCTCGGCCGCGAATTGGTTCCTGCACTACGCGCGCGGGATTTCTCATGAGCGCCTCAAGCAATGGGATCAGGCCGAGGCCGATTTCCGGCGTGCGCTTGAGTTGAACCCGGATCAGCCGCAGGTTCTGAACTATCTGGGCTATTCGCTTGTCGAACGGCGCGAGAAACTGGACGAGGCGCTGGACATGATCGAACGCGCCGTCGCGGCGCGACCCGACAGTGGTTATATCGTCGACAGCCTTGGCTGGGTCCTGTTCCGCCTTGGTCGCTATGACGAAGCGGTCGAGCATATGGAGCGCGCGGTAGAGCTGATGCCGGTGGATCCGGTGGTCAATGACCATCTGGGCGATGTCTACTGGGCCGTTGGACGCGCCCGCGAGGCCGAATTCCAGTGGAAACGGGCCCTGTCCTTCGTTGATCCCGAAGACACCGATGGTGAGGCTGATCCCGAACGCATCCGACGCAAGCTTGAGGTCGGTCTGGATACGGTTCTGTCCGAAGAGGGCGCGGATCCGTTGAAGGTTGCCAATGGCAACTAGCGCCTTTGCGCCCGCCAAGGTCAATCTAACCCTGCATGTCACCGGCCAGCGCGCCGATGGCTATCATCTGTTGGATTCACTAGTGGCTTTTGCCGACATTGGCGATCAGCTGACGTTTGACCCGGGCGTAGGTATTTCGATCTCGGTGAGCGGAGAGCATGCCGACAGGGTTCCCACGGACCGCCGAAATCTCGTTTGGAAAGCGGCTGAGGGCACCGGGTGGACGGGCCATGTCAGGTTGAACAAGGCGCTGCCTCATGGCGGCGGCGTTGGCGGAGGGTCCTCGGACGCGGCGGCCATGCTGCGCCACGCGGCGGCGCAAGGATTTGATATCCCAACGCATCTTCCGACCGCGTTAGGGGCCGATATTCCGGTTTGCATGGTGGCCGAGGCTGCGCGGATGCGTGGGATTGGCGAGCAGGTGGAACGGGTCGCTTTGCCCCCATTGCCCGCTCTTCTGGTCAATCCGGGTGTCGAGGTTCCGACCGGATCGGTCTTCGGCGCATTGGCGTCGCGGGACAATCCGGGATTGCCAGATCAAATCCCCTCATTCGCGGGCGTGGAAGACTGCGTCGCGTGGCTCTCGAACCAGAGAAACGACCTTGAACAGCCCGCCATAAGCCAGGCCCCGCAAATCGGGCGTGTGTTGGAGGAATTGGCGGACACAAGGGATGTGCTGCTGGCCCGAATGTCGGGGTCAGGGTCTACCTGTTTTGCGCTCTACCCGTCGATGAAGGCCGCGCATTTCGCAGCCTATGAGATCGGCGCGGCCCAGCCAGATTGGTGGTGCCGCGCAACGATGCTCAGTTAAGGCGCGAGACCACGTAGTCGGCCAGATCGCGCAGCAGAGTGCGGATTTCGTGATCAGGCAGAACCTCGAGCGAGGCTTTGGCCTTGTTCGCCCATCCCAGCGCATCCTGACGTGTCGCCTCGAGCGTCTGGTATTTGTTCATAAGCCCAAGCGCATGCTCCAGATCGCCGTCCTGCTGGCGGCCTTTCTCGATCGTGCGCTCCCAGAAGATACGCTCATCCGCGGTGGCCTGCGCGACGGCTTTGATCACCGGCAGGGTCAGTTTGCGTTCGCGGAAATCGTCGCCCACATTCTTGCCAGTTGCCTTGCTGTCACCCTGATAATCCAGCAGATCGTCGGCGATTTGGAAGGCAATGCCCAAGGCATCTCCATAGTCGAACAGAGCTTTGACCTGCGCGTCTGAGGCTTCAGAAATCACGCCGCCAACCTCGGTCGCTGCGGAAAACAAAGCCGCGGTCTTGCCGCGTACGACCTGCAGATAGATGCTCTCATCCGTGTTCAGATCGGTGGCGGCGGTCATCTGCAGCACCTCGCCTTCGGCAATCGTGGCCGAGGCATTGGCGAGGATATCCAGAACACGCAGCGATCCGGTTTCTACCATTAGCTGGAAGCTGCGGGAAAACAGATAGTCGCCGACCAACACGCTGGATTTGTTGTCCCACAGCAGGTTCGCCGTGGGGCGCCCGCGTCGTTGGGCGCTTTCGTCGACCACATCGTCGTGCAACAAGGTCGCAGTGTGAATGAACTCGACCGTCGCGGCCAGACGCACGTGATGCTCGCCCGTATAGCCAAACAGCCGGGCCGCCGCCAATGTCAGCATCGGGCGCAGGCGCTTGCCGCCCGCTTCGACCAGATGCGCGGTCACCTCGGGGATACGGGGCGCGTGTTCGGACGCCATCCGGGTCCGGATCAGCGTATTCACCGCCTCCATTTCGCCGGTCAACATTTCGGCCAGCCGTTCGTGCGGCTTCGAGATTGTGCTGATGCCCATCACACTCCTGATACAAGGCTCGACTTTCGCCTTGCCTTGCCCTTACATCCATCCCCATGAAAGAACTATTGCGCAGCACCGATCCGACAATCCTGGCCTTTGCATCCGCTCTTCTTGAGGGCGAGGATATAGACTGCTTTCAGATGGACGTAAATATGAGCATCCTCGAAGGCGGCATCGGAATTTTCCCCCGCCGCCTGATGGTTCGGGCTGACGACCTGACCCGAGCAGAGCGTGTGATGCGCGACAACGAGATCCCGCTGGGGCGATGACCGGGTTCAAGGAGGATGAGCTAAGCCGGAACGATTTCCTCGGCGGGCGGTTGCGTCTATGGCAACCCGTGTCTGGCTATCGCGCTGGGGTCGACCCTGTTTTGCTGGCGGCCAGCGTATCCGCAACCTCTGGTCAGTCGGTACTGGAGCTTGGCTGCGGGGCAGGGGCTGCAATCCTGTGCCTTGCGACACGAATCCCCGGTTTGGACCTGTGCGGTGTTGAACTGCAAACGGCCTATGCGGATCTGGCCCGCCGCAATGCCGTAGAAAACAACATGGTGTTGGAGGTCGTTTCGGCTGATCTGAATGAGCTGCCCTCCGATCTGAAGCAGCGCCAGTTCGACCATGTGATCGCCAACCCGCCCTACTATCGCGCAGGCGCGCATAGCGCAGCCACGGACAGGGGGCGCAGTGTGGCTTTGGGAGAGGAGACGCCCCTAGCCGATTGGATTGATGTGGCGGCCAAACGACTGGCCCCGCGCGGCTATCTGCACATGATCCAAAAGGCGGATCGCCTGCACGATATGCTTTTGGCCTGTCAGGGGCGTCTGGGCTCGGTCGAAGTGCTGCCACTTGCGGCCCGCGTGGGGCGAGAGGCCGAGCTTGTGATTCTACGAGCCCGAAAAGGCGGGCGGGCGGCGTTCCGGCTACATGCGCCGGTCATCCTGCACACCGGTCAACGGCATGAGCGCGACGGTGACAGCTATACGCCGGAACTCTCGGATGTGCTGCGGCAAGGCGCTGCGTTGGGGCCGTTTCACGTCAATCGGCAATGACCAGCCGAATTTGTCGGATTTATCACTTTTTCTTCGCGTCTGCGGCGTGACAGGGTGGAAACGATATGCTCAACTTCTTACGTGACATCTAGACACGTAAACAAGGAGGATCGCCATGAGCGTGAGCGCACATCTGACGGAACTGAAGAAGAAGCACGAATCTCTCGGTCTCGAAGTGGAACAAGCTCAACGCGCGCCAGGCATTGATGATCTTCATATCGCCCAGCTAAAGAAACAGAAGCTAAGGCTGAAGGAAGAGATCGAGCGCTTATCGACTTAACCTTTAAGACTGGCGCGCGCCGCAACCACGGCCCCGCCGGTGATCAAGACCGCCGCGATCGCCAATGTCCATGTCGGCATGGCGATCCCGGCAAGAACCAGAACCACGGTAGACAGTAAAGGCGCCGCGTAAGAGCTGGTGCCCAGCATCTGAATGTCGCCTTGCTTGACCCCGATATCCCAGACATAGAACGCCAGACCGACCGGCCCCAGACCAAGGGCCAGTGTCGACAACCAACTGAGCGTGGTGTCCGGCCAGACCGGTGCCTCTAGCGCGAAATGCAGGCCCCATGAGGCGATCGCCGTGAACACGCAGAACACAGCGACCGAGCTTGTGGGCGTTTCTCCCAGCTTCCGTGACAACACGGAATAGCCCGACCATGTCAATGCGCATAGGAACGCCAGCGCGTATCCCGGTAGGTGGTCGGCTTGAAACCCGGCGCTGCCGCCTCCGGTGATGATCAGCGCGGCCCCGGCAAAGCCCAAGCACGCCCCGATCAGGTGGCCTGCGCGCAGGTTTTCTCCGGGTAACAGGCCAGAGAACAGAACGATAAGCAGCGGCCAGAGATAGGCGATCAGCCCTGCCTCGGCCGCTGGGGCCATCCGTAGGGCCGAGAAATACAGCGCGTGGTAGCCGAACAGTCCCACCGTTCCAAAGGCGTAGACCTTCCAGCTGATGCGGCGCAGCTGGGACAACCCGCCCGATCGCCACGTCCAGACAAGCCCCAAAGTACCGCCGATACTGAAGCAGATCGCATTCAGCAGCAGCGGCGGTGTTGGAGCTGACCCCACCGTGAACAGGGCCAGCAGCGCCCAAAGCAAAACCGCAATGAAGCCGATGGCGGTGGCGCGTTGTCTGGTCATGTGGATGAGACGTCTTCTACAGGAACGATGGTGAATTCATCCGAGATATGAGCGGTTTTTTCAATCTCCGCAACAAACCAATCGCGAAATGCTGCGACTTGAGGCCGGTTCTCCGCTCCGGGCAGGCAGAGAAATCGAAAGCGGCCTTTGGTCTCAATGGCGGTTTTGAACGGCGCGACAAGCCTCCCCTCCATCATGTCCTTGATGATCATCGCCCGTCGCCCCAAGGCCACGCCAACTCCGGCGACAGCCGCGTCAATCGCGTGGTCTGCGTTGGAAAAATGCGCCCCGTGGGTCGGCGTGAACTCGACGCCAACAGCCCTAAACCAAGTCGGCCAATCTGCCGGAGGCTTCAGAAACGCAATCGAATCGTCATGTATCAGTGGCGCGTCACGCAGGCTTTCGGGAGTTGTGAACTCGGCGGCCAGTTCGGGCGTCATAACGGGGGTCAGCCATTCCTTGCGAACCGGCAGGCAATAGAGCCCATCATCCCCGCCATAGCCAAACCGGATCGCGACATCCACGTCGTCCCTCTCAAGGTCCATATTGCGCAGGGTGGCCGAAAACCTCAGGTCGATTTCGGGATGGGCGCGGGCAAAATCATAAAGGCGTGGAGCCAGCCATTTGGCCGTCAGCGCAGGTCCGGCCGTCACGGTGAGGGTGTTGTTGTCCTGAAGCCTTCGCGTAGCGGCCCAAGCCGCTTTGAGTGACGCAAACCCCTCGGCAGCTCCTGGGGCGAGGGCTTTGCCCGCCTCGGTCAGTTCAACCGCGCGATTCAGGCGGCGAAACAGCGGATGGCCCAAATGGTCTTCAAGCGATTTGATCTGAAAGGACAGCGCCGCGGGCGTGACGTTCAACTCGTCTGCGGCCTTGGCGAACGACATGTGTCGCGCGGCAGCGTCAAAGGCACGCAAAGCGGTGAGAGGGGGGAGGCGATCACTCATGTCACTTAAGTAATACTTATCTGAATGCTTGAAAACTCTCGTTTGTGCCTTTTTCAATCAAGGGTCATGTTTAGGGCAAGTCAAGTTCAGCTTTAGCAAAGGGGATCCGCCATGATCGAGATGTCAACAAACCCGTCTGTCCAGATTGCAATTCGTCGTGCCCATGAAGAGCGCAGCAAGCTTGTTCACAAAGTTCTGGGATGGGTGTTTGGTTCCCGCTGACCGCAGCGCGCGCGGACTTACGGGATAAAGAAGGGCCGGTCCAAAAGGACCGGCCCGTTTTCGTTCAATGCTCTGAAATCAGACGAAGAACTGAGCGCCGTTGGCCGAGATGGTCGACCCATTGATGAACTGCGAATCGTCCGACGCAAGGAATGCGACGCAGCGCGCGATTTCTTCTGGCTCACCTAACCGGCCGGCCGGAATCTGGCCGATGATTGACTCGCGGACCTTCTCAGGCACGGCCATAACCATTTCGGTTGCGATATAGCCAGGGCAGATCGCGTTGGCAGTGATGCCCGCACGCGCGCCTTCCTGCGCGAGCGACTTCACGATACCCAGATCACCCGCTTTGGTCGCTGCATAGTTCACCTGAGCGAACTGGCCTTTCTGACCGTTGATCGAGCTGATGACGATAACGCGGCCAAACTTGCGTTCACGCATGCCGGGCCAGACGGGGTGTACGGTGTTGAAAACGCCGGTCAGGTTGGTGTCGATGACCTGATGCCACTGTTCAGGCGTCATCTTGTGGAAGGGCGCGTCGCGCGTGATGCCCGCATTAGCGACGACGATGTCGATGGGACCGACCTCGGCCTCGACCTTTTCGATGCCCGCTTTGGATTCGTCATAGTCGGCCACGTTCCACTTGTAGGTGGCGATGCCGGTTTCCTCGGTGAATTTTGCTGCGGCTTCGTCATTCCCCGCATAGGTGGCGGCAACATTGTATCCTTCGGCCTTGAGCGCCTTGGAAATTGCTGCGCCGATGCCGCGAGAACCGCCGGTTACGAGTGCTGTACGTGCCATGGATGACTCCTCCAATTTTGGTCGTCTTGGTAATTCTGTTACTCTGAGAGAGAATGTTGCGCAATATCGTTTCGTGTTCGATCTTGTCTTTCTGTCTGGCGATATTGTCGCAGCGGTTGTGTAAAGCTTGATTGTAACAAAAAAGGGCGCCCAGTGGACGCCCTTTTCTATTTAGATGTCAACGCACTTAGTCGCGCTCCACGCAGAGGGCGACACCCATGCCGCCACCAATGCAGAGGGTGGCCAGACCCTTCTTGGCATCACGGCGCTTCATTTCGAACAGCAGCGTGTTCAGAACACGGCAACCGGATGCTCCGATCGGGTGGCCAATGGCAATCGCGCCACCGTTCACGTTCACGATCGACGGGTCCCAGCCCATGTCTTTGTTCACGGCGCAGGCCTGCGCGGCGAAGGCTTCGTTGGCTTCGACCAGATCCAGATCATCAACCGACCAACCTGCTTTCTCCAACGCTTTACGCGAGGCATAGATCGGGCCAACACCCATGATCGACGGGTCAAGACCGGCAGTCGCGTAGGATGCGATACGGGCCAGAGGTTCAATCCCGCGCTTTTCGGCGTTCTCAGCCGACATCAGCAGGGTCGCCGCCGCGCCGTCGTTCAGGCCCGAGGCGTTTGCCGCAGTGACCGAGCCGTCTTTGGTGAAGGCCGGGCGCAGTTTGGCCATTGCTTCCATTGTTGCGCCGTGACGGATGTATTCGTCCTTGTCCATTACGATGTCGCCCTTGCGGGTTTTGATGGTGAACGGAACGATCTCATCCGCGAATTTGCCTGCGTTCTGCGCAGCCTCAGCTTTGTTTTGCGAGGCAACGGCGAATTCGTCCTGCATGTCGCGGCTGATCTGCCATTTCTCGGCGACGTTCTCAGCGGTTTGGCCCATATGGTAGCCGTTGAACGCATCCCACAGACCGTCGCGGATCATGGTGTCGATGTATTTCATGTCGCCCATCTTGTGGCCAGCGCGCAGGGCTGCGGCGTGGGGGGACAGGGTCATGTTTTCCTGGCCACCAGCGGCAACGATATCCGCATCGCCCAGTTGGATGTGCTGAGCGCCCAGCGCAACAGCGCGCAGGCCCGAGCCGCAAACCTGGTTGATGCCCCAAGCCGCGCTTTCCTGCGGTAGACCGGCGTTGATATGCGCCTGACGCGCAGGGTTCTGGCCCTGAGCGGCGGTCAGGACCTGACCCATGATGGTTTCGCTGACTTCGCCTTTGTCGACGCCGGCGCGTTCGACGACGGCTTCGAGGACGGCAGCGCCCAGATCATGTGCGGGGGTATTGGCAAACGAGCCGCCAAAGCTGCCCACACCTGTGCGTGCGGCGGATGCGATTACTACATTGGTCATATAATTTGTCCTTTACCGTCGTGGTCCAGCGGGAAATGTGACGACGCGGACCGCAGAGGGCTCCCTCTGCCCGTACCAGAGCGCCAATTTCTCCCCCCTCTAGTGCCTTCTGCAATAGCGCAATGCTGCACTTGCAGCAACGGACAGCTTGCCTCAGGCGGCAATCAGGCAAGTGTTCGCGCGCCGGTGGGTCAACTAAGTCCCTGTTTTGGAATTTCTTTCTGCCTTCCACGGCGGCAACAACGACGGCGCGCCAAACAGGAAACCCTGCATGCAGTCGACACCGCTTGCGCTCAGAAAAGCTGCGTCTTGCGGATTTTCGACTGATTCGGCTGTGACCAGAATTTCGAACTCTCGCGCGACTGCGATCAATGCGCGGACGAGGGCCTGGTTGTCGGGGTCGGTACTGATACCGCGAATGAACTGACCGTCGATCTTGGCGCCATCAAACAAGAATTCCCGGAAATGCCGAAAGCAGAAATTGCTTGCGCCAAAGTCATCCAGAGCAAAGGCAATACCACGCTCCTGCAACCTGTCCATCAGGTCGATCACCAGCTCGGGCACCTGCATCGCCGATTTCTCGGAGATCTCCAAAATCAGTCGTTCGCCCAGATTGCTATCCCGTTTGAGAAAACGATCCAGAATACGTGACCAGTGCGAATACCCGATCGAGCGCGCCGACATGTTGATCGACAACCGGATCTGAGGGTTCCTGACCAGCGTCTGCAACCCCATCTCCAGCGCGATGCAATCCAACTCACGTCCGATTGGCGTGTTTTCCACCTGAGGCATGAAATCCCGTGCAGGAATGACCCGTCCGGTTTCATCCAACACGCGGATCAGCCCTTCATAGAAGGCAATGTTATGAGGCGCCTGTGCCTGCATCACCGGCTGAAAGGCCAGTTTGCATTGTTTGTGCCGCACCGCATCCGAGGCCATCTGCAGTACAGATTGATCTCGACCGAAAACCGCAGAGGTCAAAGGGCTGTCTGGCCCGTCCTGTGACTCTGCAACTGTCTTGTCCCGCATGCGCGCTGTCCCCGAATGGCTCTTCGGTAGCAGTGTCGCAGCAAACAGATGAATCTGCGGTTAATGCAGGTGATGATTAGCGCGCAGATTGCCCCGCGTGGCTGAGGGAGGCCGCGGCGCCGAACACCGCGCCCATCACGCCAAGGATCATCATGGAAAACCCGATCAGGACAAGCGCTGATGCTGCCGTTGCGATGGCGGCAAACATGGCCAGAAGCACACCTAGCAGTCCGACTGTGGTTGATACGGTTGTCACTCGGGTCATTCCGGCCTCCGGTCACTGGTTACGTCACACCTGACGCTCCATATGGACCGTTCGGGCCGGATTTCAACCAAAGCGGCGTGGTGTAACGCCAGGATCAGGCCTGTTTTGCTGCGGAATTAGGCAAGTTTTCGCGAGTCTGCTCGAATCCGGGCGTTCCGAGATCTTCAGGGTGGCGGGCCAGATGCTTTGCCTTGATTTGCGCTGAGCTGTCGCGGCTTCCATCATGGCTATAGCCGGGCGGGGCAAAACAATAGGCGAGGCGTTGCTTCAGCGTCAGCCCCGGTTGGGTCGCATCGCGCCAGATGCCGACCCATTCGTGAAAGGCTACGCGCAGCGGGTTGAAGGTGGCGATGTTGTGAACCAGCCCGTAGTCAACGCGGTCGTTATCTTGCTCAGGGACAAAAGTGCCGAACATTTTGTCCCAGATGATGAAAACGCCAGCATAGTTGCAATCCAGATAACGCGCATTGCGCCCGTGATGCGCCCGGTGATGGCTAGGGGTGTTCATGACAGCTTCGAACCAGCGGGGCATTTTGCCGATGGCTTCTGTGTGAATCCAAAACTGGTAGATCAGGTTCAGCCCGCCCACGAACAGCACCATCGCCGGGTGAAAGCCCAGCAGGATCAGCGGCGCGCGCACCACCATCATGAAGGTAAACGTATAGGTCCATGTCTGCCGTAGCGCGGTGGTCAGGTTGTAGTGCTGCGAGCTGTGATGGTTCACATGGCTGGCCCAGACCCAGCGGATACGGTGGCCAAACCGATGCACCCAGTAGTACCGCAGGTCATCCAGCACAAAGCACAGGATGATGATCGGGATCGACGTACCCAGATCGAGCGGCGTGATCCGCCACAGCCACATGAAGAACCCATAGGCGATGAACCCCAGCAGAAACCCCGACGCAATATTGCCCGCCCCCATGATCAGGGAGGTCACGGCATCGCGCGTCTCATATCGCCCGCCGCGACCTTTAACGGCGATCCAGACGAACTCGGCCAAAATTGCGGCGATGAAGAACGGGACGGCCCATTGGACGGCATCGGGAAAGGTGATCTGGTCGGTCATGCGGGCTCCATCAAGTTGCGCCAGTGGGGGCGCTCAAACTCATCCAGGTGGATGATAGCTTTGGGGGTGCCGAAATCGTGGAACAGAATCTCGAACCCGTCGGTGCGGTCCAGCAAGTCATAGTCCAGCAGATGCTGCGCCACAGTATCCGCACCAAAGGACCAGAGGAGACCCGGCCCTTTTTCCGTCCGCACCAGCGCGGCGTGGCGATCATGGGCAACTGTGACGTCGATAATTGTGTCTTCCGGGAAATGCCGGACCCATTGATCGCGTGCGGTTTCAGGAGACAGAACGCACCGCTGCGATCTGCCGGTCAGATGCAGCAACAGAGTGACCCCGGCAATTCCGCCGACCACAAGCACCAACAGAATTTCCAGTGGCATTCCATCCTCCTGCGCACAGAGTGCGGATCGGAGGATGGGCTGTCAAAGGTGGCGTTGCGTCAGCTTAGCTGTTGGCCTCGACCAAAGTCGAAATGATCGCCTTCGCGCTCTCCGAGTTCCATTCAGCATCGCCGATCAGGCGGGCGATTTCATTGCCCTCCGGGTCGATGATGACCGTGATCGGCAGTCCGATGACACCCATCTCACGCGCCACAGCTTGCGAGGGGTCCTGATGGCGGGGCAGGTTAACGATGCCGTTTTCCTCGAAGAATTTCTTGATCCCGGCAGGCGAGTTGCGCCCAGTTGCCAGTGTCAGAACCTCGAACTTGTCGCCGCCGAACTCGTCTTGCAACTCGGCGATCTGGGGCATTTCCTTGCGGCAAGGCGCGCACCAGGTGGCCCAGAAGTTCAGCAGGACGTATTTGCCTTTATAGTCCGCAAGTGAGGCCGTGCCGCCGTCATCTTCTAGCTGGAAATCAACCGGCGTCACCGGTTTGGGTTCTTTGTGTAGGATCAGCCGTTTCAGGCTGTCTTCACGCAAGGGGCCGAGCGTTTCGGCATCGGTCGCCAAAGCGGCATTTGCACCCAGCGCAAGGGCCATATAAAGGGGGATCAGACGAAATAGGCGCATATCAACTCCGGGTTTTCTTACATGACCGATCAATCCTCGAACCAGATGTGGGGCGGCCGCTTTGCCGCCGGTCCAGACGCGATCATGGAGGCAATCAATGCCTCGATCGGGTTCGATCAGCGGATGGCAGCCCAGGACATCGCAGGCTCGCGCGCCCATGCCGCCATGCTGGCCGCCACAGGCGTTATTACTGATAGTGACGCCGAAGCCATTCGGGAAGGGCTGCTCACCGTTTTGTCAGAAATTCAGAACGGAGAATTTCAGTTCTCGACCGCGCTGGAAGATATCCACATGAATGTCGAGGCGCGGCTGAAGGAAGTTATTGGTGAGCCTGCAGGCCGTTTGCACACGGGCCGCAGCCGCAATGACCAAGTGGCGACCGACTTCAAACTGTGGGTCCGCGATCAGTTGGACGCGGCAGAAACCGGCCTTCTAGCTCTGATCCGCGCGCTATTGGCGCAGGCCGAGGCCGGGGCGGATTGGGTCATGCCCGGCTTCACCCACCTGCAAACCGCGCAGCCGGTGACGTGGGGCCATCACATGATGGCTTATGTTGAGATGTTTGGCCGCGACCTGTCCCGCGTTCGCGACGCCCGTGCCCGGATGAACGAATCCCCGCTGGGAGCAGCCGCGCTGGCCGGAACGTCGTTCCCCATCGACCGCCACATGACTGCCGAAGCGCTGGGCTTTGATCGCCCCGCCGCAAACTCGCTGGATGCGGTCAGCGACCGGGATTTCGCGTTGGAGTTCCTGTCGATCGCGTCGATCTGCGCCGTGCATCTGTCGCGTTTTGCCGAAGAATTGGTCATCTGGTCCTCGGCCCAGTTCCGGTTTGTCACGCTGTCTGACCGGTTCTCGACCGGTTCGTCGATCATGCCGCAGAAGAAAAACCCGGATGCTGCGGAACTGATCCGCGCCAAAGTCGGTCGCATCTTTGGTGCCAACACCGCGCTGATGATGGTGATGAAGGGTCTGCCGCTGGCCTATTCCAAGGATATGCAGGAAGATAAGGAACAGGTCTTTGACGCCGCCGATAACTGGATGCTGGCGCTGGCGGCGATGGAGGGCATGGTCAAGGATATGACCGCCAATCGCGACAGCCTGGCCGCCGCTGCCGGTTCGGGTTTCTCAACCGCGACCGATCTGGCCGATTGGCTGGTGCGGGTTCTGGGTCTGCCGTTCCGTGATGCTCACCATGTTACTGGTTCGCTGGTTGCGATGGCTGAAAACAAGGGCTGCGACCTGCCTGATCTGACCTTGGAAGACATGCAGTCGGTCCATGCGGATATCACCGATGACGTCTATTCTGTTCTTACTGTCCAAAACTCTGTAAACTCGCGTCAGTCCTATGGTGGCACCGCCCCGGATCAGGTGCGGGCGCAGGTTGAGCGATGGAAGGCGCTGGTGTGATGACAGTTCTACGCATAGCGGTGATTGTGGCGGCTGGGTTCGCGCTGGCCGGATGTGGCGCGGATGGTGAGCCGGTTCAGCCAACGGCAAGCGTGGGTGTTGGCGTCGGCTCCAGCGGAACGCATGTGGGCGGAGGCATCGGCTTCCGCCGCGGGGGTTTTGGACTCTACCTGGGCGTTTAATCGCTGATCTCGTTGTAATTCCGGGTGAAACACCCAAATAGGGTCTGTCACGCCAAGGCGCGGACCTTCTTTCCAGCACTCTGAGACTGACCTCATGCGAATTTTCGGATTTCTTCTGGCGCTCGTCGCGCTTGCGGCTTGCGAGCCGACCTCCAGCCAACGGCCTGCACCGCAAAAAGAGCCCAGTTCAACCGGAGTCTCAGTGTCCGGCTACGCGCGTGTCGGGGTGTCGAACGATTTCTGATCGCCCTGCGGCGTATCGTTTCAGTGCGAATCCATTGATCCATAGGGCGGTTTTGGTCTAATCGCGCTTCTATGGATCACTTTCTTTACCGCGACGGCGCGCTTTACGCCGAGGATGTCCCGATCTCCGAAATCGCAGCCGCGGTCGGAACCCCGTTCTATGTCTATTCGACTGCGACCCTGTTGCGGCATTTCAAGCTGTTCGATGACGCGCTTGAAGGCACTGATCACCTTGTCTGCTATGCGATGAAGGCCGCCAGCAATCAGGCGATCCTGAAAACGCTGGCGCAGGCGGGTGCTGGAATGGATGTGGTCTCGGGCGGGGAATACCTGCGCGCTAAGGCCGCCGGTGTGCCGGGCGACAAAATCGTCTTTTCGGGCGTTGGCAAGACGGCGGATGAGATTCGCACAGCGCTGACCGGCGGCATCCGCCAGTTCAACGTCGAATCCGAGCCCGAGATGGAAGTGATCAACGCGGTAGCGACGGAGCTGGGCGTGGTTGCGCCGATCACCGTTCGGGTGAACCCGGATGTGGACGCCAAGACCCATGCCAAAATCGCAACCGGCAAGTCCGAGAACAAGTTCGGCATCCCGATCTCGCGCGCGTCCGAGGTCTATGCGCACGCGGCCGCTCTGCCGGGGTTGGAGGTGATCGGCATCGACGTCCATATCGGCTCGCAACTGACCGAGCTGGAGCCGTTTGAGCTGGCCTACACCAAGGTCGCCGAACTGACCGAGCAGTTGCGTGCAGAGGGCCACAACATCCGCCGCCTCGATCTGGGCGGTGGGCTTGGCATTCCCTACACGCGCTCGAACGACGCGCCGCCTCTGCCGTTGGAATATGGCGCTCTGATCAAGAAAACTTTGGGCCATCTGGGCTGCGAGATCGAAATCGAACCCGGTCGCCTGATCTCAGGCAATGCCGGTCTGATGGTCAGCAAGGTGATCTATGTGAAATCCGGAGAAGGACGAGATTTCCTGATCCTTGACGGCGCGATGAACGATCTGATCCGCCCGGCCATGTATGAGGCGCATCACGATATCGTTGCGGTACAGGAACCCGCAGCGGGGGTCGAACAACAGCCCTATGACATCGTGGGCCCGGTCTGCGAATCCGGCGATACATTTGCCAAACAGCGCAACATGCCGCCGCTTGCGCCGGGTGATCTGATCGCCTTCCGCAGCGCCGGTGCCTATGGCGCGGTCATGGCCAGCGAATACAACACGCGCCCCCTGATCCCCGAGGTTTTGGTGAATGGGGATCAATTTGCCGTAATTCGTGAGCGCCCAAGCTTTGACGAAATCATAAACCGCGATACCATACCTGAGTGGCTCTGACGCGGTAGGCGCGCGGGCCAACCCTGGAGGCCCGCTTTGAGCGACAAACAAAACCTGCCCGTACCCCGCCTGTCCGTGTGGATGACACATGCCGGATTGCTGGCCGAGCAGGTTTTGCGCGCGTTTTGGCCGTTTTTCTCGGTTTTGATGGCCGTTTTGGCCGCGTTGATGCTGGGTCTGCATGATCTTGTGCGGGTCGAGATGGTGTGGGGCGCAGCTGTCGTCGTAGCCATTGCGCTGTTGGTCAGCGCGATCTGGGGGATTCGGCAATTCCACCTGCCATCACGAGCCGAAGCGCTGGCCCGATTGGATGAGACCCTGCCCGGGCGTCCGATTCAGGCATTGATGGATGATCAGGCGATTGGTGCGGGGGATGCGGATTCGGTTGCCCTCTGGCAGGCGCACAAGGCGCGGATGGCGGACCGCGCTGCGCAAGCGCGCGTTGCCAAACCCGACCTCCGACTGGCGTCGCGCGATCCTTATGCCCTGCGCTACGCGGCTTTGCTGGCGCTGGTGGTCGCGGCCCTGTTCGGTTCGTTCTGGCGGATTGGCTCGGTGGCCGAGATGGCCCCCGGCACGGCGGTAGCAGGGCAAGGGCCGACATGGGAAGGCTGGGTCGAACCCCCACGCTACACCGGACTGCCGACGCTCTATCTGGCCGATCAGACCGGCCCCACGCTGTCGATCCCGCAAGGCAGTCGCGTCACCCTGCGTTTCTATGGCGAGGTCGGCGCGCATAGCCTGACCGAAACAAGCTCTCCCCTCGGTGCCGAGGCAGCGACCGAAACTGAGCAGGATTTCACCGTCGCCCGTTCAGGCCAGATGCGCATTGATGGCCCCGCAGGACGGGATTGGATGGTGGACGTCATTCCCGACACCCCGCCGAGCATTGCGGTTGCTGATAAGGCCGAAGCCGAGGCAGGCGGGCAGATGAAGCTGCCCTATACGGCTTCGGATGACTATGGGATTGTCTCTGGCTCGGCGGTTATCGAGTTGGACATGGCCTCGGTAGATCGTCGCTATGGTCTGACGGCTGACCCGGAACCGCGCGAGGTGATCGAGGTCGAATTGCCAATGCCGATCACCGGCGACCGTGCAGATTTCACCGAGGATCTGATCGAGGATTTCTCGCAGCACCCATGGGCGCATCTGCCGGTTCGTATCACGTTGATGGCGCGCGACGCTTCGGATCAGGAAAGCACCTCCGACCCGTATTTGACCGATCTGCCCGCGCGCCGGTTCTTTGATCCTTTGGCCGCTGCGGTGATCGAACAGCGCCGCGATCTACTCTGGTCGCGGACCAATGCGCCGCGTGTGGCTCAGGTGCTGCGGGCGATCTCGCACCGGCCCGAGGAACTGTTTCGCTCCGATACCGCCTATTTGCGCTTGCGGGTCACCCTGCGGCGGTTGGAAACCTTCAACGACTACGGTTTGAAGGATAAACAACAGGCCGAGATCGCGCAGGCCCTTTGGGAGCTCGCGGTTTTGATCGAAGACGGCACTCTGGCAGATGCGCTCGAGCGGATGCGCCGGGCGCAGGAGCGCCTCACTGAGGCGATGCAAAACGGGGCCAGCGATGAGGAAATCGCCGAGCTGATGCAGGAACTGCGAGAGGCCACGCAGGATTACCTCAACCAATTGCAGCGTCTTGCGCAGGAAAATGGCGACAGTGATGAGCGCCAGTCCGGTCAGAACGGCGAAAGCATGCAGATGACGCAGGACGATCTGCAGGCCATGATGGACCGCATTCAGGAACTGATGGAACAGGGCCGAATGGCCGAGGCGCAGCAGGCGCTGGAAGAGTTCCAGCAGATGATGGAAAACATGCGCGTCACCCAAGGCCAAGGGCAGGGTGGTCAATCTGAGGGGCAACAGGCCATGGAAGGCTTGGCCGAGACCCTGCGCGAACAGCAAGGCCTGAGCGATCAGGCGTTCCGCGATTTGCAGGAACAGTTCAACCCCGGCGCTCAGGCCGGAGAAAACCAGGGCAATGAAGGCCGCAATGGCGGTCAGGGCCGTGGTGAAAGCCACGAGGGTCAAGGCGGTCAGGGTCAAGGTTCGGATCAGGCGGGCGAAGGCCAACCGGGTGAGGGGTCTCTGGCAGATCGGCAGCAGGCCCTGCGGCAGGAACTGAACCGACAGCAACAGGGTTTGCCCGGTGCAGGCACCCCCGAAGGCGACGCGGCGCGCGATGCGTTGGGCCGCGCAGAAGGTGCCATGGAAGAGGCGGAGGAGGCGCTGCGCGGCAATGATCTGGCCGAAGCGATCGACCGTCAGTCCGAAGCGATGGAGGCCCTACGCGAAGGCATGCGGTCCTTGGGTGAGGCCATGGCGCAGAACCAGCAGAACCAATCCGGACAAGGCACCGAGGAAGGTGAGGCGCAAGCCAACAGCCGCGACCCGCTGGGCCGCAATCCCGGTGCGGCCGGGTCGATCTCCACCGATGACAACCTGTTGCAGGGTGAAGACGTTTACCGCCGCGCGCGTGAGTTGCTGGACGAAATCCGCCGTCGGACCGGAGAAACCGACCGGCCCGAGATCGAGCTGGAATACCTCAAGCGTCTGTTGGAACGGTTCTGAGCCGCTATATCGTTTCGGCTTAAACCTGAGACACAAATACCCTGCCACGCTTTCAGCGTTATCGGGACATTCGTGTCACTTGATGACTAAGGTAAAACCCCAAACGCTCTATTCCTGCGGCGCGCCTGCGCCGGCCTGCGTCTCCAGCCAGATACGGGCCTGATCAATCAGAGAGACGTAGGAGTCCAGCACCGGATCGGCTTGCGGCACAGCCTCACTGATCTGTTGCGCATTACCGTAGATTAGATACAGGATCACGCCGATGACCAGCATCACGGCAAAGCCGCGCACGAAGCCACGGGATTGTTTGGCCGGGGGCGTGTCGTCGCCCTCATCGCTCATCATGCCTGAATTGATGGTCTCAACGTCAGGGAGTTCATCCTTTTGGCCCGCATCCTCGGCGGTCTCGGTCGCGGTCGGGCGTTTGATCTGAAACTCGGGTTCGACAGAGTCCTCCAGCGCCAGATCTGGTTGCGTCTCAAGGCTGCTGCCTTCCTGAGAGCGCAGCTCGGCCTCACGCGCGGCCTCTTCCTTCAGAATGCTCGCGACGGCCGGGTCGACATTGCCGGTTTTGCCGGTTTCGGACGGAGTCTCATCAACGACCTCGACGTTTGTGTCGGGTTCAGGTGTTGGCTCTGGCTTAGCGTCGGGCTCGGCGGTGGCTTCAGGCGCGTCGGTAGTGGGTGCTGCGTCTTCGGGGTGCTTGGGCTGAAACCACGTCTGGTCACAGGCGGAGCACTGCACATCGCGCCCCTCTTCGGGGATAACCTCGTCCGGCACTTCGTATTGAGCGCCGCAATTCGGACATGTAAGTCTCATACTGCCTCCCCGGCCTGACGTTCGGCCCGATAGTAGTTTTTTCAGGGATGATATTCCGTTAAGACCCAACAGCAAAGGGCGTTTTCGGTTTCATGGGGCAAGTGTCGCCAATTGGACCCGGTGCAGGCATTGAAACCGCAGGCAAGCTCGGGCAAGAAGATCGGCAAAAGAACTGGGGACACCTGTGATCGAGCTGGAAAATGTCAGCTATACCTATGGCGACGGCGCATTGCTGAGCGATGTCTCAGTCAAATTGCAGCCCGGCTCGTTCCATTTCCTGACCGGACCTTCCGGCGCGGGCAAAACAACGTTGCTGAAGCTGTGCTATGGCGCGTTGTTGCCGACCTCGGGACGGTTGAGCGTGTTTGACGAAGATATCGCGCGTTTGGATCGGGATCAGATGGCCCTGCTGCGGCGCCGGGTCGGTGTTGTGCATCAGGATTGCCAGTTTCTGGACCACATGACGCTGGCTGAAAATGTGGCCCTGCCTCTGATGGTGTCGGGACGGGCCGAGTCGGAAGAGCAGGACAACCTGACCGAGCTTTTGTCCTGGGTTGGGCTAGGGGCCAGGCTTGACGCCCATCCGCCTGAACTGTCAGGTGGCGAACGTCAGCGTGCGGCTTTGGCCCGAGCCGTAATTCTGTCGCCAGACGTTGTGTTGGCGGATGAGCCCACCGGCAACGTCGATTGGGAGATGTCGCAACGGCTGCTGCGGTTGCTGATCGAGCTGAACCGCATGGGCAAGACCGTCCTGATTGCCACCCACGACCTGAGTTTGATCCGCGCGGCCAAAAGCCAAGTTCAGGCCCGCGTGTTGCGTATCTCGCAGCGCAAACTGAATCTGGCCGGAGCGGACCTATGAGCAATGGCGACATTCGCAACCTGCTGCGCCGGGATACACGCGCGGATCGCGTTGTCCCTCCAACCGGGTACACGGCGCATCTGACCCTGTTTGTATCGGGCGCAATGGCGTTTCTGGCAGTGTTTGCACTGGCGCTTTCGCTCGCATCGGGCCGAATTGCAGACCGTTGGGCCTCGGAGCTGGCGGGGGCTGCCACCTTGCGTATCAATGCCCCGGCCGAACAGATGGCGGCACAGACGGAAACCGCGCTGACCGTTCTTGGCCAGACACCCGGCGTTGCCTCAGCCCGCGCGCTGACGGCCCAGGAACAGGCCGCGCTGCTGTCACCATGGTTTGGGCCTGATTTGCCGATTGAGACACTGCCGATCCCGCAACTTATTGAAATCGTTGAAGGTGAGCCGGGTCTCGACACGACTGGTCTCCGTCTGCGATTGGGCGCCGAAGTGCCCGGAGCGGTTCTGGATGACCACACCCGCTGGCGCGAGCCTCTGGTGGATGCGGCGATGTCCCTGCGACGGCTGGGCTGGGTCTCGATCCTGCTGATCGGAGGTGCTACCGCGGCTATGATCACGCTGGCGGCCAACGCCTCGCTTGCTGCGAATGCCAGCATCATTGCAGTGCTGCGGCAAGTGGGCGCGCGGGATCGGTTCATCGCAGGCGCATTTGTCCGCCGCTTTACCTACCGCGCCTTCTTCGGCGCATTTGTCGGGACGATGTTGGGGATGACGGGCGTTTTGCTCTTGCCCGACCCCTCGGACGAGGGCGGATTTCTGACCGGAGTAGGGTTTCAGGGGCTTGGCTGGGTTTTGCCTTTGCTGATCCCCGTTCTGGGCGCTGTGGTTGCCTTCTTCGCCACCTGGACCGCCGCCCGCCGCAAGTTGAAGGAGCTTTCCTGATGTCACAGGGCTTTCAATGGATCCGTTCCCTGATCTTCATGATTGTGATTTACGTTTGGATGTTGATCCTTGGAATCGCCTATCTGCCATACGCGATCTTCACGAAACAGGGCGCATTGCGCGCATGCAAAACTTACGCGCGCAGCACGATGTGGTTGGCAGGATGGATGGTCGGCATAAGGTGCGAGGTGCGTGGCACGGTACCAACCGGCGAGGTTGTCATCGGGGCCAAGCACCAGTCTTTCCTTGATATCATCATGATCTTCGACGCCATCCCGCATGGTAAATTCATCATGAAGCGAGAGCTTCTCTGGACCCCGGTCATCGGAATGTATGCGCGTCGTTTGGGCTGCATCCCGGTCAATCGCGGCAAGAAGGGTGCGGCAGTGGCCAAGATGGTCAAAGACGTCGCCAAGGAATTCGCCGAACCCGGCCAACTGGTGATTTACCCTCAGGGCACCCGCGTCGCGCCCGGTGTGTCCAAGCCCTATAAGGTCGGTACGGCGATCCTCTACAGTGGGCTGGGCTTTCCGTGTGTGCCGGTTGCGACCAATGCCGGCGTATTCTGGCCGCGCACTGGTATCTTGCGCAAACCGGGGCTGGCGATTGTCGATTTCCTCGACCCGATTGAACCGGGCGTCGAACGGGACGCGTTTCTAAGCCGTTTGGAAGATGTGATCGAGACACGCTCGGACGCTTTGATGAAGGAAGTGGGGTTTGATCCGGATGGAGTTCATTGAAGACATCCCGAGCCTGGAGGCGCTCTATGGCACGCCCGCAGCGCCGTCATTGCGCAAGGTCGCGCACAACCTGACACCGCTCTACCGGCAATGGATCATGGCATCGCGCCTATGTGTCCTCAGCACCGTTGGCCCCGAAGGCGTCGATGGTAGCCCGCGTGGTGACGATGGGCCCGTTGTTTTGGAGCTTGATCCCAACACGCTGGCAATGCCGGATTGGCGGGGGAACAATCGTCTGGATTCGTTGCGCAACATCGTTCGCGACCCGAGGGTTTCGGTGATGTTCATCGTGCCCGGCTCCAACACTGTGGTCCGCCTGAACGGGACTGCACGCGTATCCGCGGACGAAGGGTTGAAGGCCAGGTTCGAAAAACAAGGCAAGCAACCGGCTACCGTGATCGTTATTTCGATTGCCGAGATCTACACCCAATGCGCCCGGGCCTTGATGCGGGCTGGTACATGGACCAGCGGCGATCAAAGCGAAGGATTGCCCACGGTTGGCGAGATCCTTGCAGAAGCCTCATCCGGTGAGGAAGGCGGCGCGCAATACGACTCCCAATGGGGCGCGCGCGCCGCAAAGACGATGTGGTAGGCACGGCTCCTAGATAGCCTCTGCGCCAATTCTGGCGACCTTTGATATCCAGCGATCGACGCTTCCCGGCTTTGGCTCACTGGCCCCTGCGAAATATGTAAACCGCGTTGGCTTGAAGCCGACGAAGCCGAGTATCTGATCGCGGACTTGCCGGATCAGTGCTTGACGGTAGATCAGGCGCATGAACCAGCCAGGTGTGTCCGAGGTCAGGATGACGCGCGCTGTGCGACCGGTCAGCATCGGTGCTGGAAAGCCCAGCTTGGTGGTGTTTCGCGTATCAAATGTTCGTCCTGGGATGAACATGCGATCGATCAGGCCTTTCAGCTTTGCGGGCAGACCACCCCACCACATCGGCGCGGTCATAACGAGATGGTCGCTCCATTCGAAATCCTGCAACAGCTTCTCAAGCTCGGGTTCGAGGGGTTTGAACTCGTGATAGTTGCCCTGTCCAAAATCGAGATCGAACTGAAGGTCGCTCAGATGGATCAGGCGGACGTCATGACCGTTCTGGCGCGCAGCGTCGCCGTAGGTTTTCGCAAAAGTACGGGACAGGCTGCTTTCGGCAGGGTGTCCGTCGAGAATCAGGATTTTCTTGGCATGCATGGGATGTCTCCTAAAAATGACCGTGGTCAGTTTATAGGAGATAAAAATGACCGCGGTCAATATAAAATTTGACCACGGTCAAAAAACATGCAATCTGACCTCATGCAAAAGACAGTTCAGAAACGCACGTTGAAAACCCGCGCCCGCCTGATGGCGGTATCGGAAGAGTTGATTCAGAAAAGCGGGTATGAGGGCCTTCGGGTGGAAGAGGTGGTGCAAACGGCCGGTGTCGCTAAGGGCACCTTCTTTGCGCATTTCCGCGACAAGGACGCGTTAATGGAGATCCTAATCGCGGACAGATTGAATGCGTGTCTGGATCAGGCCGAGGCAGAGCCACAACCCAAAACCGTCAAACAGCTTGTCGCTGCCTTGGAACCCGTCCACAGCTTCATGATGTCCGAACGGTATGTATTTGATCTGCTGATCCGGTATTCCGGCGCAACTGCCATCGCGGATGTTGGGCCGATCGCTTATTGCTTTGAGCGGTATTTCCGGGTGGTGATGATGTGGCTTGAAGCGGCTGAGACGCGCAAGGATGTGCCGTCCGAACTTTTGGCCGAAGGTGTTCAGGCCTTTGCGATTCAGGCCATGTCACTGAGGTTCTGCGCGTTGCATTCGGCAACAACCTTCACCGACAGGCTTGAAACTTACCTGAATGCCTGGCTGACCCCGACAGGCTGATCGCTGCCGGGGTCAGAGAGCTTTAGCTGTGAATTGGGCCGTCACCACAGGCCAGAGCGGCCTCACGCACGGCTTCCGAATAGGTCGGGTGGGCGTGGCAGGTCAGGGCGAGATCTTCGGCTGAGGCGCCGAACTCCATCGCGACGCAAACCTCGTGGATCAGATCACCCGCAGCGGGGCCGATGATATGGGCACCCAGAATCCGGTCGGTTTCCTTGTCGGCCAGAATCTTGACGAATCCGTCAGAGGCAAAGTTGGCCTTGGCCCGGCCATTGCCCATGAACATGAACTTGCCGACCTTGTAGGCGCGGCCCTGTTCTTTCAGAGTCGCCTCGGTTTCACCCACATTGGCAACTTCGGGCCAGGTGTAGATCACACCGGGGATGACGCCGTAGTTCACGTGGCCGTGCTTGCCGGCCACCTGCTCGGCGGCGGCCATGCCTTCGTCTTCGGCCTTGTGGGCCAGCATCGGGCCTTCGGTGACGTCGCCGATCGCGTAGATGCCCGGCACTTTGGTCTGCCAGTCCGAGCCAACTTTGATCTGACCGCGCGGCGTCATCTCAACGCCCAGCGCATCCAGCCCCAGCCCGTCCGAGTATGGCTTGCGTCCGGTGGCGACCAGAACGGTATCGGCTTCGATCACATGTTCGCTGTCATCCTTGAGTAGCTTGTAGGTGACTTTCGCTTTGGTTTTCGATGCTTCGGTCTTTTGCACCGCCGCACCCATCACAAAGTTCAGGCCCTGTTTCTTGAGGATCCGCTGGAACGTCTTCTGCACCTCCGGGTCCATGCCCGGCGTGATCTCCTTGAGGAATTCGATCACCGTAACCTCGGCGCCCAGACGGCTGTAAACTGAGCCCAGTTCCAGGCCGATCACACCGGCACCGATCACGACCATCTTTTTCGGGATTTTGCCCAGTGACAGCGCGCCGGTTGAGGTCACGACGACTTTCTCGTCAACTTCAACGCCCGGAAGGGCCGACGGCTCGGAGCCTGATGCGATGATGATGTTCTTGGTGTCGTGAACCTCATCACCCACTTTGACCTTGCCGGCAGCCGGGATTGACCCCCAGCCTTTCAGCCAGTCGATCTTGTTCTTCTTGAACAAGAACTCGATGCCCTTGGTGTTCCCCTCGATCACCTCGTCCTTGTAGGCCTGCATCTGTTTCCAGTCGACGGAAGGGGATTTGCCCTTCAGGCCCATCTTGGCAAAGTTATGCTCAGCCTCATGCAGTTGGTGAGAGGCATGTAACAGCGCCTTCGACGGGATGCAGCCCACGTTCAGGCAGGTGCCGCCCAGCGTCTCACGCCCTTCGACAACGGCGGTTTTCAGACCCAGCTGGGCGCAGCGGATGGCACAGACATAGCCGCCGGGACCGGCTCCGATTACGATGACGTCATAGCTGGACATTGAGGGCACTCCTTGGTGTGTCTTGGCCGCTTCTGGGTGCGGCGTACTAAGCTATAGGGCTAGCAGGTAAAGGTAGATCGTCGCAAGAAACCCAGCCATCCACACGATCGTGCGCAGGAAGGGAACCGGGATTGCGAAAGCGTAGACCGGAACGAAAACGACACGCGCGATCAGAAAAATCTGCGCGGCCAGCAGCGATCCGGAGGTGAAAGCGTCCTTGGCGGACAGGATCAGAATGGCAGGTGCAAACAAGGCCATGGCGACGACCGAATTGGTCAGAGCCCGCTCGACCCGGCCCGCAACGCCGGTCAGGTCAGGCATGTCGTCCCGTGCGCCACCCAATGTCATCAACCCGACCTGCGACATGGCTGTCAGCACATTCAACAAAACCACTACGACGATCAGAAGGCCGTACAGGGCAAGAATGGAAAGTTCGGAAGACATGACGAGTATCCTTTTTCAACCAGAGTCCGTTTGTCGGTTAGCATTCTCTGACATCAATAGCAGGCGCGCTTCACGTGTATTTGCGGGGCTGTGTGCAGGGCGGTCCCGCACACAGCAGAGTTTTTAAGGCAAGACCGGGTCCAGAAGTTTCACCTGAATATGGGCGACCCCACCGCGTTCGAGATGCATGGCCAGCTCTTCCGAGTCGAAGAAAGCGCGGGCTTTTTGTATGTCATCCACTTCGAACATGGCGATGGCGTGATCCTTTTGATCGGGGTCACGCCAGACATGCAGGTCGTGGATACCGGCTGCCTGGCGCATCGCGATGTCTTCTCGAAACACCTTCAGCCAGGCATCAAAGTCGGCAACATCGGCTTGCCACAGAACATGCGTTGCCATGATTACAGATCCATCAGTAGGCGGCGCGGGTCTTCCAGCGCCTCTTTCACGCGGACAAGGAAGGTCACCGCGCCTTTGCCGTCAACGATACGGTGGTCATAAGACAGCGCCAGATACATCATCGGACGGATCACAACCTGACCGTTGATCGCCATCGGGCGGTCCTGAATCTTGTGCATGCCCAGAATACCCGATTGCGGGGGGTTCAGGATCGGCGAAGACATCAGCGAGCCATAGACGCCACCGTTCGAGATGGTGAAGGTGCCGCCTTGCATCTCGGCCATGCTCAGCTTGCCGTCACGGGCGCGTTTGCCTTTCTCGGCGATGGCCTTTTCGATCGCTGCAAAAGACATCGAGTCCGCATCGCGGATGACCGGAACCACCAGACCTGTAGGTGTACCGGCGGCGACACCCATATGGACGAAGTTCTTGTAGACGATGTCGGTGCCATCGATCTCAGCATTCACCTCGGGCACTTCTTTCAGCGCGTGGCAGCAGGCCTTGGTGAAGAAGGACATAAAGCCCAGACGCACGCCGTGCTTCTTCTCGAACTGGTCCTTGTACTGGCTGCGCAGGGCCATCACTTCGGTCATGTCCACCTCGTTATAGGTGGTCAGCATGGCAGCGGTGTTCTGGCTGTCTTTCAGACGCTTGGCGATGGTCTGGCGCAGGCGGGTCATCTTGACCCGTTCCTCGCGCGCGGCGTCATCGGCGGCCACAGGCGCACGCGGCGCAGGGGCCGGAGCCGGAGCGGTAGCAGGCGCGGGTGCAGCAGCCGTTGCCACGGCGCGGGCCACGTCTTCTTTCATGATGCGGCCATCACGTCCGGTGCCAGAGACTTGAGCGGCGGACAGACCGGCCTCGGCCATGGCTTTTTCTGCCGACGGAGCATTGGCGACATCTTTGCCGGTTGCTGCGGCAGCAGGAGCTACTGCGGCGGCAGGGGCTGGCGATGGGGCGGCGCCTGCACCGGAGCCCGAGATCACGGCCAGTTTGGCCGAGGCGTCCACAGTTGTGCCTTCGGGCGCTGTGATTTCCGCCAGAACGCCAGCAGCAGGGGCGGGAACCTCGACCGAGACCTTGTCGGTCTCCAGCTCACACAGCATCTCGTCCTGCGCGACCGCGTCACCAACCTGTTTGAACCATGTCGAGACGGTGGCTTCGGTGACCGATTCACCCAGCGTGGGCACCATCACATCAACACTGCCACCCGACGCTGCCGGAGCGGCCGCAGGGGCGGGCGCTGCTGCGGCCGGAGCAGGGGCTGCGCCTTCGCCTGCGGCGATTGTCGCCAGCAGGGCGTCGACGCCGACGGTCTCACCTTCGGCGGCGACGATCTCGCCCATAACGCCAGCGGCGGGGGCGGGGACTTCGACCGTCACCTTGTCGGTTTCAAGCTCACAGAGCATCTCATCCACGGCCACGGCATCGCCGGGTTTTTTGAACCAGGTCGCAACCGTGGCTTCGGTAACAGACTCGCCTAGCGTGGGAACACGAACTTCAATGGTCATCGTTTACTTTCCTTCGAGGCTCAGCGCTTCGTTCACGAGCGCTTCTTGTTGAGCTTTGTGTTGGCTGGCCAGACCCGTCGCAGGCGAGGCCGAGGTTGCGCGGCCGACATAGAGCGGCCGTGTATGTTTGGCGCCGATACGGGTCAGCACCCATTCGATATTTGGCTCGATGAAGGTCCAGGCCCCCTGGTTCTTGGGCTCTTCCTGGCACCAGACGATCTCGGCCCCTTTGAAACGCTCAAGCTCGTTGATCAGCGAGTGCGCCGGGAACGGGTAATACTGCTCGATCCGCATCAGGTAGACGTCGTCGATACCACGAGCGTCGCGCTCCTCCAGAAGGTCGTAATAGACCTTACCGGAGCACAGAACCACGCGCTTGATCTTGTCGTCTGCGGTCAGCTTGGTGTCCGAGTTGCCTTGCTGCGCATCATCCCACAGCACCCGGTGGAAGCTGGAGCCGGTGGTGAAATCCTCGGCCGTGCTGACTGCCAGCTTGTGACGCAGCAACGATTTCGGGGTCACCAGGATCAGCGGTTTACGGAAGGTACGGTGCAGTTGGCGGCGCAGGATGTGGAAGTAGTTCGCCGGTGTCGTGCAGTTCGCCACGATCCAGTTGTCCTGACCGCACATCTGCAGGAACCGCTCCAACCGCGCCGAGCTGTGTTCGGGGCCTTGCCCCTCGAACCCGTGCGGCAGCAGCGTCACCAGACCCGACATGCGCAACCATTTGCTTTCGCCCGAGCTGATGAACTGGTCGAACATGATCTGTGCCCCGTTGGCGAAGTCACCAAACTGGGCCTCCCACAGGACAAGGGCGTTTGGTTCGGCCAGCGAGTAGCCGTACTCAAAACCCAGAACCGCATATTCGGACAGCATCGAGTCAATCACTTCGTAATGCGACTGACCTGCGCGGATGTTGTTCAGCGGATAAAACCGCTCTTCCGTATCCTGATGGACAAAGCCCGAGTGACGTTGACTGAACGTCCCGCGCGTCGCGTCCTGACCGGACAGTCGAACCGGAAAGCCCTCGGTCAGCAACGAGCCAAAGGCCAGCGCTTCACCTGTGGCCCAGTCAAAGCCCTTGCCACTGTCGAACATCTGTTTCTTGTGGTCCAGCAGACGCGCAACGGTTTTGTGTACCGCAATATCCGCAGGGGCGTGGGTCAGCGCGTTGCCGATCTCGGCCAGAGTCGCCGGGGCGATGGCGGTTTCGCCGCGCACATAGTCCTCTTTGTTCTTGTCCAGATGCGACCAGCGCCCATCCAGCCAGTCGGCCTTGTTGGGTTTGTAGTCTTTGCCGGCCTCGAACTCATCATTCAGATGGGCCTGGAAGGCGGCCTTCATATCCTCGATCTCGCCTTCGGGGATCAGGCCGTCTTTGACCAGACGTTCGGTGTAGAGCGACAGAGTGGTCTTATGCGTCTTGATCTTCTTGTACATGATCGGGTTGGTGAACATGGGCTCATCGCCCTCGTTGTGACCAAACCGGCGGTAGCAGAAGATGTCGATGACCACGTCCTTGTGGAACTTCTGGCGGAACTCTGTCGCGACTTTGGCTGCGTGAACAACCGCCTCGGGGTCGTCGCCGTTCACGTGGAATATTGGCGCTTCAACCATCAGCGCGATATCTGTCGGATATGGGCTGGAGCGCGAGAAGTGCGGCGCAGTGGTAAAGCCGATCTGGTTGTTCACGACGATATGCATAGTGCCGCCGGTTTTGTGGCCCTTGAGGCCGGACAGACCAAACCCTTCGGCGACCACACCCTGACCAGCAAAGGCCGCGTCACCGTGCAGCAGGATACCCATAACCTTGGTGCGGTCGGTGTCGTTCAACTGATCCTGCTTGGCGCGGACCTTGCCCAGAACCACCGGGTTCACCGCCTCAAGGTGTGAGGGGTTGGCGGTCAGCGACAGGTGGACGCTGTTGCCGTCAAACTCACGGTCGCTGGAGGCACCGAGATGATATTTCACGTCGCCAGAGCCATCCACATCTTCAGGCTTAAAGCTACCGCCCTGGAACTCATTGAAAATCGCGCGGTAGGGCTTGCCCATCACGTTGGCCAGAATATTCAGGCGGCCTCTGTGCGGCATGCCGATGACAATGTCGCTGACGCCCAGAGCACCACCGCGTTTGATAATCTGCTCCATCGCCGGGATCAGGCTTTCACCACCATCCAGACCGAACCGTTTGGTCCCCATGTATTTGACATGCAGGAATTTCTCGAAACCCTCGGCCTCGACCATCTTGTTCAGGATCGCCTTGCGGCCTTCCTTGGTAAAGGCGATTTCCTTGCCGTAACCTTCGATCCGCTCCTTCAGCCAGGCGGCTTGTTCCGGGTCCGAGATATGCATGTATTGCAACGCGAAGGTGCCGCAGTAGGTCCGCTTCACGATCTCGACGATCTGCCGCATCGACGCCATCTGCAGGCCCAGAACATTGTCGATAAAGATCGGCCGGTCCATGTCGGCCTCGGTAAAGCCATAGGTCTTCGGATCGAGTTCCGGATGTGTGCTGGCCGCGCGCATGCCCAGCGGATCCAGATCGGCGGCCAGATGGCCTCGGATCCGGTAGGCCCGGATCAGCATCAGCGCCCGCAAGCTGTCTAGCACGGCGCGCTTGATCTGGTCATCGCTGACCTCTACGCCCTTGTCTGCAGCCTTTTCCTTAATCTTCTTTCCTGCCGCCTTGGCGTCAATCTCGGCCCACTCACCGGTCAGCGCCCCAGTCAGATCATCCGCAGGCATCGGCGGCCAGTCGGTTCGCGCCCAAGA
Organism: Ruegeria sp. CK3; assembly: GCF_056536565.1. Classification (NCBI taxonomy): domain Bacteria; kingdom Pseudomonadati; phylum Pseudomonadota; class Alphaproteobacteria; order Rhodobacterales; family Roseobacteraceae; genus Ruegeria; species Ruegeria sp. CK3. The sequence goes on along the minus strand of NZ_JBQFPV010000006.1, from coordinate 151,567 downwards.
TGGCCCCTCGGCCTCACGCTGAACGTCCGGAGAAGCGTCGCCCATCGCCTTGAAGAACTCGGCCCAGGCGGCATCCACCGCCCCGGGGTTCTTCGTGTATTGGGCATAGAGCTGCTCCAGATATTCGGCATTGTGGCCTTGCATAAAGCTTGAGGCATGGAACGCGGAATTGGGCGTGTGTTCGGTCATTGGGCTACCTCATATGGGTTGGGACCGTATTGGTTGGTGCCTGGTTGAGACGGGCGGGTCAGCCACCACAGAACCAGGAGGGGCGACACAAACAAAACAAGCAGTGTCGGAATGACGATCAGCAGAGTGGCACGTGTGAACAGAATGTCCAGATTGCCGCCATGCTGGAAACTCGAGGCAAGGCCGATACCGAAGATCAGAACCGCAAAGGCCCCGAGGATCAGTAGGATCGGCAACAGAGCGTAAAGCCCACTGCGCCCAGAATCGTGCATCCGCCGCCACGCGACGGCCAGATGTGGGAAGAACACAATCAGGCTGACGATGCTTTGCACCGGTTGACGGGATGTGGCGGTGACGGATTTCACGCCATCTCCCTCGGTCACCGAGACCTGAGTGAAGAATTGCGCATCAATGATGCCGGCAAGGATGCTCCAGATCACGATGAACAGGAAAAAGAACCAGTATTCGGTCCGCGAGGCACGACCTGAGAAGGTGAAGAATTTGGAGAAACAAGTGCGGATGGCGTCGGAGAAGGTCATTGCAGTCAATTCACCCCCTTGCGTCGTCACATGAAAAAGAAACGATCAGAGCACGCTCCCTTCCGCGATTGGCTGAGAAAACGGACCTTTCGCTGCCTATCAAATCGCAAACATAACCAACGCGTTGCACGATTTCATCCTTGGTGGATTCTTTGTTTGCGCGAAAGCGGAACTGGTATTTTTTGCTCCCCGATAGCTCGAGGTCAAAAAAACCTTTTGCCTTGGCAACGTTGTGTATGCCGCAAGCCTCGTCCTGAATAAACTGACCCTCGCTGGACCAGCCAATTCGAACTTCACATTCCATTGCTTTGGCTTGCCCAGCGGTAGAAAATGCGAACACCGCAGTCGCGAACAAAGACCACAGCCAAGCTAAAGATGAGAAGGATGGACGCAACGCGCCCACCCTTTTTTCGGGCGCCGCCCTTAGAGCGTATGCCCGGCAGTTGATCATTTACCCAATCGCTTCCAGCACGGCCTCACCCAGCGTTGCCGGGCTTTCTGCCACAACGATACCGGCCGAGCGCATGGCTTCGATCTTGTCCTCGGCGCCGCCTTTGCCGCCCGCGACAATCGCGCCTGCGTGGCCCATGCGGCGTCCCGGAGGGGCTGTGCGGCCTGCGATGAAACCGGCAACCGGCTTTTTGCGGCCCTTCTTGGCCTCATCCGCCAGGAACTGCGCGGCTTCTTCCTCGGCTGAGCCACCTATCTCACCGATCATGATGATCGAGTGGGTCTCGTCATCGGCCAGGAACCATTCCAGCACGTCAATATGCTCAGTCCCTTTGATCGGGTCGCCGCCGATGCCTACGCAGGTGGACTGGCCCAGACCCACATCGGTGGTCTGTTTGACGGCCTCATAAGTCAGGGTGCCCGAGCGCGACACAACGCCGACCGAGCCGCGCTTGTGGATGTGGCCGGGCATGATGCCGATCTTGCAGGCGTCAGGTGTGATGACGCCGGGGCAGTTCGGGCCGATCAGGCGCGATTTGCTACCTTCCAGTGCGCGCTTCACCTTCATCATGTCCAGAACCGGAATGCCTTCGGTGATCGCCACGATCACTTCCATCTCGGCATCAATCGCTTCGAGGATCGAGTCAGCCGCGAAGGGCGGCGGAACATAAATCACCGAGGCATTGGCTTCGGTTACATGCTTGGCCTCGTGGACCGAGTTGAACACGGGCAGGCCCAGATGCTCCATCCCGCCCTTGCCGGGGGTCACGCCGCCGACCATCTTGGTGCCATAGGCAATGGCCTGTTCAGAGTGGAATGTGCCCTGCGAGCCGGTAAAGCCCTGACAGATCACTTTGGTATTTTCGTCGATGAGGACTGCCATTTGGCGTTCTCCTATTTTAGGCGGGCCAGGGCCTGCCAGAATTCTTCGGAAAAGTGGGGCGAAACCCACTCCACGGAATTGGGCTTAGCCTTTCACGGCTTTCACGATCTTCTCGGCACCGTCTTTCAGGTTGTCTGCCGCGATTACATCCAGGCCAGAGGTGTTGATGATCTCTTTGCCCTTCTCGACATTCGTGCCTTCCAGACGTACGACCAGCGGAACCTGCAGGCCGACCTCTTTCACCGCGGCAACAACGCCCTCTGCGATGACGTCACAGCGCATGATGCCGCCGAAGATGTTGACCAGAATGCCTTTGACGTTCGGGTCCGAGGTGATGATCTTGAACGCCTCTGTTACTTTCTCCTTGGTCGCACCGCCGCCCACGTCGAGGAAGTTGGCAGGCTCGGCACCGTAGAGCTTGATGATGTCCATCGTTGCCATCGCCAGACCAGCACCATTGACCATGCAGCCGATCTCACCGTCCAGCGCGATGTAGTTCAGATCGTACTTGGAGGCTTCGAGTTCCTTGGGGTCTTCCTCGGTCTCGTCGCGCAGCTCGGCGATGTCGGGGTGGCGGTAAACCGCGTTGCCGTCAAAGCCCAGCTTGGCGTCCAGCACCTTGAGTTCGCCGCTGTCCGAGACGATCAGCGGGTTAATCTCCAACATCTCCATGTCCTTCTCAACGAAGGCTTTGTAGAGGATGCCCATCAGGCGCACACATTGTTTGACTTGCGCACCTTCCAGACCCAGCGAGAACGCGATGCGGCGGCCGTGATAGGCCTGATAGCCGGTCACAGGATCCACCGAGAAGGAGAGGATTTTTTCGGGCGTGGACGCGGCCACTTCTTCGATATCCATGCCGCCTTCGGTCGAGCAGACAAAAGAGATGCGGCTGGTTTGGCGATCCACCAGCAGGGCCAGATACAGTTCACGCTCGATGCCGGAACCGGCTTCGATATAGATGCGGTTGACCTGCTTGCCTGCGGGACCGGTCTGGTGGGTGACCAGAGTGCGACCCAGCATCTTCTTTGCTTCCTCGGCCGCTTCTTCCACCGACTTGGTCAGACGTACACCGCCCTTTTCACCTGCATCGGCCTCTTTGAAGCTGCCTTTGCCGCGTCCACCTGCGTGGATCTGCGCCTTTACAACCCACAGGGGGCCGTCCAGTTCACCGGCTGCGGTTTTGGCTTCCTCGGCGCGCAGAACCGCGCGACCGTCGGAGACCGGAGCGCCATAGCTGCGAAGAAGCGCCTTGGCTTGGTATTCGTGAATGTTCATCGAAATTGTCCCGTCTGACTACGATTAAACCGATATAGAGGTGTCTAGGGCGCAATTATAAAGGCCTTTTTGACCTCGGAGCGGTTTTTAGTGAAGATTTTTCTCATTTGTGATCACAGTATTTTAGGGTGTGATCACAAAATTCAACGGATTGACGTTTGATTCGAATCCACGTCGAACGGAGTTTCAAAACCGCTTCAAAATAGGCGGTTGCGACGTTTGCCCTAACATTCCAGGCGGCGGATTAGTGACGTAATGGGCCCGCCGCATAAAAAAACCGGCCCCATTTAGGGCCGATTCTGAGATTGAGTCTTAGAGCGCTTAAGCCAGAGAACCATCAATGCCTTTACAAGCCTCAATCAGACCTTTGACGGCGTTGACCGAGTTTTCAAAGCCCGCTTGTTCGTCTTCGTTCAGCTTTATGTCGACGATACGCTCGATGCCGCCGGCGCCGATGACAGTCGGAACGCCGACATACATGCCGTCAACGCCGAACTCGCCGTTGCAATAGGCCGCGCAAGGCAGAACGCGCTTCTGATCTTTCAGGTAGGCTTCAGCCATTTCGATCGCCGAGGTCGCAGGCGCATAGAAGGCCGAGCCAGTTTTAAGCAGGCCAACGATCTCGGCGCCGCCGTCACGGGTGCGCTGAACGATTGCGTCCAGTTTCTCTTGCGTTGTCCAGCCCATCTCGACCAGATCGGGCAGTGGGATACCGGCGACGGTCGAATAGCGCACCGACGGCACCATTGTGTCGCCGTGGCCGCCCAGAACAAAGGCGGTAACGTCGCGCATCGAGACGTTGAACTCTTCCGACAGGAAGTGTGCGAAACGGGCCGAATCCAGAACGCCCGCCATGCCGCAGACCTTGTTGTGCGGCAGGCCCGAGAATTCGCGCAGAGCCCAAACCATCGCGTCCAGCGGGTTGGTGATGCAGATCACGAATGCGTCGGGCGCGTGAGCTGCGATGCCTTCGCCGACCGATTTCATGACTTTCAGGTTGATGCCAAGCAGGTCATCGCGGCTCATCCCCGGTTTACGGGCGACACCTGCGGTGACGATGCACACGTCTGCGCCTGCGATGTCCGCATAGTCGCTGCTGCCCGACATTGCGGCGTCAAAGCCTTCGGACGGGCCGGACTCGGCGATGTCGAGCGCCTTGCCCTGAGGCAGTCCGTCAGCGATGTCAAACAGGACGACGTCACCGAGTTCTTTGACAGCTGCAAGATGCGCAAGCGTGCCGCCGATGTTCCCAGCGCCGATCAGCGCAATCTTGGGTCTGGCCATTTGGAATATCTCCGGTCGGTATTGAAATCGCGGGTTTGCTAGTCGTTAAATGGCTTTTGCGCAAGGGTCCTGCGGCGCGGCATGCCACCGCATACCGTTTGCCATCCCCAATCCGGTTGCGCTAAACCGCCTGTGAATCAAGCCAATTCCCGGGACGCTGCATGTTTGAATTGAACCTGATGTTTTTTGCAGTCGCGATCCCGGCGGTGATCTTTGCGGGCATCTCGAAGGGTGGGTTCGGCTCGGGCGTTGCCTTTGCATCGTCGTCGATTCTGGCTCTGATACTGACACCGGGGCAGGCGCTGGCGCTGATGTTGCCAATCCTCATGGTGATCGATGTGGCCACGCTGGGACCCTATTGGAAACGTTGGAGCTGGCCGGACTCGCGTCTGCTGATCTTGGGCGCGGTTCCGGGTGTTCTGCTGGGCACCTGGCTATACCGCGTGACAGATGACGACCTGTTGAGGTTGCTGATCGGAGGGATCTCGATTGGGTTCGTGATCTGGCACGTCGCCCAAAGCAAAGGCTGGATTCGCGGTTTCACCCGCCGCTTGCCTGCCTCTGCAGGTCTGTTCGCGGGGCTTGTCGCCGGGTTTACCAGCTTTGTCAGCCATGCCGGAGGTCCCCCGGCTGCCGTTTATCTGTTGTCCCAGCGCCTGTCGAAGACCGAGTTTCAGGCCTCGACCGTTTTGGTGTTCTGGGTGATCAACGCGGCGAAATTCGTGCCCTATGCCTTTCTCGGCCTGTTCACATGGCACACGGCGTTGGCGGATCTTCTACTAACCCCGTTCGCCATTCTGGGAGCCTGGCTGGGCGTCCGGGCGCATTTCATGCTGTCCGAACGCCTGTTCTTTGGTATCGCCTATGTGTTGCTGACCCTGACCGGAGGCAAGCTGATCTGGGACGCATTGACTTAGGTGTTTGGCGGCAGGACATCGGCCATCTGCTCATATGCCTGCCCCGAGGCCAAAAGGCAGGTCATTCCGTCCGGCAGCGTCACCGTGATCGTCCAGCTGCCGGATTGGCCCGAGGCAAACAGCTCCATCACCGCACCCTGACGGGCAATGCCGATCCCCCGGCGCGTTTCGCCATAGGCTTCCGCAAGGCGTTGCAACACATCGGCCCGAGGGGCGCAGTTGCTGGCCTGCGCCTGAACCTGTTGCGCCGCGAGGACCATGATTCCCAGCCCGATTGTCACCTTCAAAACTGTCTTCTTCATCTCTGACCCCATCTGACACCAGTCGCCTGAAGCCTGCGATCAAGAGGGCGATATTGCGTTAAAGCAAAGAGCGTTGCGTCATTTATGCTGCGCTGCGGCGATTTTTACCTTGAACTTTCCTGAGAAAAATGCCCCTTTCTGCGCAACATTATTTCAACGGGAGAGGCCAATGCACCCGCGTCAGCGCCCATATCGCTCGGTTCTTTACATTCCCGGTTCGCGTGACCGGGCGTTGGACAAGGCCCGCACCTTGCCGGTTGATGCCATTATCTTCGATCTCGAAGACGCGGTGGCCGCCGACGAAAAACCCAATGCACGCGAGACCCTCAAGGCAGCTCTGGCCGTTGGGGGATACGGCCCTCGGGTCAAGATCGTGCGCATCAACGGGCTGGATACTCCGTGGGGTGCAGATGACGCCAAAGCCGTGCGCGAGATGGATGCGGATGCGGTTTTGCTGCCCAAGGTGAACTCGGCGGCGGATGTGGATGCTCTGGCCGCGATCACAGGGGACCTGCCGATCTGGGCCATGATGGAGACCCCGCGGGGTATGCTGAATGCAGCCGAGATTGCAGCGCATCCGCTTATGGCGGGTTTCGTGATGGGGACCAACGATTTGGCAAAGGACCTGCAAACCCGGTTCCGTCCCGACCGTCTGCCGCTGATGACCTCGCTCGGCCTATGTCTGCTGGCGGCCAAGGCCGAAGGGCTGATCATCGTTGATGGCGTCTACAACGCCTTCAAGGACACAGACGGTTTGACAGCGGAATGCGAACAGGGCCGCGATATGGGCTTTGATGGCAAGACGCTGATCCACCCGGCGCAGATTGAGGTCACCAATACAGCCTTCGCTCCGTCGGATGACGAGATAGACCTCGCCCGCCGCCAGATCAGCGCGTTTGAGGAAACCGAGGCGCAAGGGCAGGGTGTTGCCGTTGTCGACGGTAAGATCGTCGAAAACCTGCATGTTGTAACTGCCCGCGAAATTCTGGCAAAAGCGGAGGCGATTTCAGCTTTGCAAGCGGGGTAAGCCAGCATGGGCTTTGTTCTTCTGATCCTTGGTGTGGCGCTATGGTGGGCCGCACATCTGTTCAAACGTATCATGCCTGCGCAGCGCGCGGCTATCGGCGAAGGCGGCAAGGGGGCTGTGGCGCTGGCGCTGGTGGCCGCGATCCTGCTGATGATCTTCGGCTACCGCATGACCGAGTTCATCTATGTCTGGGCGCCGCCAAGCTTCATGACCCATATCAACAACTTGTTGGTGCTGATCGCGATCTACATGATGAGCCCGGCCCCCAAGAAAGGCCGTCTGCTGCATAAGCTGCGCCATCCGATGCTGGGCGGGTTCAAGCTGTGGGCCTTTGCGCATCTGCTGGTGAATGGCGATCTGGCCTCGATCATCTTGTTCGGTGGGCTTTTGGCCTGGGCCGTGGTCGAAGTGATCGTTATCAACAAATCCGAACCCGACTGGACCCCTGGCGAACCCGGCACCTATGGCATGGACGCGATGTTCCTTGTTGCCTCGATCGTTCTGCTGGGTGTGATCGGCTATATCCACGGGCTGGTCGGCCCGTCTCCCTTCGGATGATAAGGACCTGAAAAGAATGGCAAAACTCTATCGCCTGCTGACCGAGGAAGACACCTCGGCCTTCTGTCACAAAGTGTCAGATGCCTTGACAAAAGGGTGGGAGCTTTATGGCGATCCCTCCTACGCTTTCGATCAGGCCAACAACGTCATGCGGTGCGCGCAGGCTGTGACCAAAGAGGTCGACGCGGACTATTCACCTGAGATGAAACTGGGACAGCAATAATGGCAAAAACCAATCCGGGCCGCTTTTTCGAGGATTATTCCGTCGGGCAGGTGCTGCCGCACGCCGTTCCGCGCACCGTGACGGAGGGAGAGCGCGGCCTCTACCATGCGCTCTATCCTGCGCGCCATGCGCTGTATTCCTCGGATGAGTTCGCGCGGTCCTGTGGTTTGCAGGAAAGCCCGGTTGATGATCTGGCGGCCTTCCACGTGGTGTTCGGCAAAACGGTGCCCGATATCTCGCTGAATGCAGTGGCCAATCTGGGCTATGCCGAGGGGCGCTGGCTGCTGCCGGTTCATGCGGGTGACACGCTGCGGTCGGTGTCCGAGGTGATCGGGGTCAAGCAGAACTCGAACGGTAAGACTGGCGTGGTCTGGGTGCGGACGCGCGGTCTGAACCAGTTAGACGAAGTGGTCATAGAGTATGTCCGCTGGGTGATGGTGCGCAAGGCAAACCCGGATGCGCCTGCACCGGAAACTGTCGTTCCCGAGTTGAAGAAAGTGCTAGAGCCAAGCGATTTGGTCATCCCCGAGGGGCTGGATTTCTCGAACTACGATTTCACCCTGGCGGGTGAGCCGCATCGTTGGGGCGACTATGAGATCGGCGAAACCATTGATCACGTGGACGGCGTGACGGTGGAAGAGGCCGAGCATATGTTGGCCACACGCCTGTGGCAGAACACGGCCAAGGTGCATTTCGACCTGACCTTCCGCCCCGAAGGCCGCCTGATCTACGGCGGACACGTGATCTCGATGGCGCGTGCTTTGTCGTTCAACGGTCTGGCCAATGCGCAGATGATCGTGGGTCTGAATGGTGGCGCCCATGCCAACCCCTGTTTCGCAGGAGACACGATCAAGGCGTGGTCTGAGGTTCTGGACAAGGCCGAAACCGGCGTACCCGGAGTAGGGGCGATCCGCCTGCGCCTGGTGGCGACCAAAGGCGGCGCGCCGTTCGAGCTGCGCGGCGAAGACGGAAAATACACCTCAAATGTGTTGCTGGATCTCGATTATTGGGCCTTGATGCCGATCTAGTCGGGTTACAGTGATGTGAACACAGCACCCGCAATCCGTGCTAGGGTGGCGGCATGCTTCTACGTTTTCTCACCCTTTTCCTGTGCCTTGCACGCCCCGCCTGGGCATGCGATCTGGCGCTGGCCTTGGCGGTGGATGTCTCTGGCTCTGTCGACAGCAGCGAATACCGCATTCAGATGGATGGCCTCGCCGCTGGGTTGCGTGACCCGGTCGTGTCCGAGGCTTTGGTGCGCGGGCAGGCGCGGGTGATGCTGGTGCAGTGGACGGGCGAATCCCGCCAGCGGGTGACGATCCCGTGGACGAAAATCGACAGCTTTATCGCTCTGGAGACATTCGCTGATCAAGTTGCGCAGGATCCAAGGGTCTGGCGCAATTTCTCGACCGCGATCGGAGAGGCGTTGGAAGCCACCCTGCTGCGGTTTGACGATGTGGCAGAGTGTAGGCGACTGCTGATTGATATCTCGGGCGATGGGGTTTCCAACGAAGGTGTTGAGCCAACACAGATTCACGGCCTTCTGAAAGATCGAGGCGTGACGGTAAACGCCATTGCCATTGAAGAAAGCGAACCGGATCTGACGGCTTATTTCTTTGAGAACGTCATCTTCGGAGAAGGGGCGTTTGTCGTGTCAGCCTCAGGTTTTGCAGACTATCCGGAGCGCATACGAAAAAAGCTGCTGCGCGAGGTGACGCAGCAATCTGCCGGCTTTCGCTGATCGGTAGGGATTCGTGATCACAATGCTTCGGCGTTGAAAACGCTAACATAGAATGATCGCATTGTATTTTGTGATCACACTTTTAAATTGCGTGATCACAATTGGTCAAAATCACCGTTTTTGAGGCAATTTTACCTGTTTTTGCAGGTGCAGCACGTGACAGAAGCGCAAAAACAAGTAAAAAGTCTGGTAGCCAAAGTAAGAGGAGCCGCCATGGCCGATGTCAATCGGGGCAACCGCCCGCTCTCGCCACATATTATGATCTATCGCCCGCAGATGACTTCCATGTCGTCCATTATGGTTCGGTTTTCCGGCCTCGGGGTTTTCGCCGTTGCCATTCTGGTTGTCTGGTGGTTGCTGGCCGCGTCAACTTCGGAAAGTGCATTTGCGCTGATCGACGGGTTCCTGACCAGCTGGTTCGGTAAGCTGATCCTCATCGTCGCGACCTGGGCGCTTTGGTATCACACGCTGGGCCGCCTGCGTCACGTGTTCTGGGACTTCGGCTACTGCCTCGACGTGAACACCTCGGAAAAACTGGGGATGGGCATGTTCATCGGGGCCACCGTCCTGACCATTCTCACCGTGCTTGTGGTTTAAGGAGACGGAGATGCGATATCTGACCGACCGCAAACGCGCGCAGGGCCTGGGCGCAGGGAAATCGGGAACACAAACCCATTGGCGTACCATGGTGCGCGCGATGATCCTGACCGTGCTGGTTCCCATATTTATCATCACCTTCGGAATGGGCCTCGGCGGCACGTACGAAGAGGTTCTGGCCTATTTCAGCCGTCCCTTCCCTGCGATTGTCACCGCCCTGACGCTGGTCGTGGGCCTGCAGCAGCTTATGTATGAGGCGCAGGAAACCATCGAAGACTATATCCATGGCATTCTTGAGAAAATCTCTCTCGTTGCGATGTGGGCGCTTGGCTACACGCTGATGGCTGCGGGGCTGTTTGCCCTGGTCAAGCTGGCCCTGTGACGCGCGATAAGGAACAAGAACAATGACAGCAGCATATGAATATGAAACCCACGAATACGACGTTGTCGTCGTAGGTGCAGGTGGGGCTGGTCTGCGGGCAACATTGGGCATGGCCGAGCAGGGTCTACGTACAGCCTGTGTCACCAAAGTGTTTCCGACACGCTCACACACGGTTGCCGCGCAAGGTGGTATTGCCGCGTCCCTGTCCAACATGGGGCCTGACCATTGGCAATGGCACATGTACGACACCGTAAAGGGCTCGGACTGGCTGGGTGACACCGATGCGATGGAGTACCTAGCGCGCGAGGCTCCCAAGGCAGTTTATGAGCTGGAACACTACGGCGTGCCCTTCAGCCGTACGGAAGAGGGTAAAATCTATCAGCGTCCCTTCGGCGGTCACACCACCGAGTTTGGCGAAGGCCCTGCCGTGCAGCGTACCTGCGCGGCCGCAGACCGGACCGGTCACGCGATCCTGCATACGCTTTATGGACAATCGCTGAAAAACAACGCTGAATTCTACATCGAATATTTCGCCATCGACCTGATCATGTCCGAGGACGGGCAGTGTCAGGGCGTCGTCTGCTGGAAGCTGGACGACGGCACGATGCATGTCTTCAACGCCAAGATGGTTGTACTGGCGACCGGCGGTTACGGTCGTGCTTATTTCAGCGCGACCTCGGCCCATACCTGCACCGGCGACGGTGGCGGCATGGTGGCCCGTGCCGGTCTGGCCCTGCAGGATATGGAGTTCGTTCAGTTTCACCCGACTGGAATCTACGGCTCGGGTTGCCTAATCACCGAGGGTGCTCGGGGTGAGGGCGGTTACCTGACCAACTCTGAAGGTGAGCGTTTCATGGAGCGCTATGCGCCCCAGTATAAGGACTTGGCGCCGCGCGACTATGTCTCGCGTTCGATGACGATGGAGATTCGCGAAGGTCGTGGTCACGGTGATGATGGCGACCACATCCACCTGAACCTCAGCCACTTGCCAGCCGAGGCGCTGGCGGAACGGCTGCCGGGAATCTCGGAATCGGCGCGTGTCTTTGCTGGTGTGGACGTTACCAAGGAACCCATCCCGGTTCTGCCGACCGTGCACTACAATATGGGCGGTATTCCGACGAATTATTGGGGTGAGGTCCTCAACCCCACCGCCGACAACCCAACTGCCGTTGTTCCCGGTCTGATGGCAGTGGGCGAAGCGGGCTGTGCTTCGGTCCACGGCGCCAACCGTCTGGGATCTAACTCTCTGATCGATTTGGTCGTCTTTGGTCGCGCGGCGGCCATCCGGGCCGGTAAAGTAGTGGACGCAGACGCGCCGAACCCTGTGCTGAATCAGGCATCGGTTGACAAGGCATTTGATCGGTTTGACGCCGTACGGAACGCCTCGGGCGCAGTCCCGACCGCTGACCTGCGGCTTGAAATGCAAAAGACCATGCAGCAGGACGCGGCTGTGTTCCGGACCGCCAAGACCATGGCGGAGGGTGTCGAAAAGATGACAGCGATCGCGGCTAAGATGGACGATCTGAAGGTTTCGGACCGGTCGCTGGTTTGGAACAGTGACCTGATGGAGTCACTGGAACTGACCAACCTGATGCCGAGCGCTCTGGCCACCATTGTGGGGGCCGAAGCGCGCAAAGAGTCCCGTGGCGCACATGCGCATGAGGATTTCGCAGAGCGCGACGATGAGAACTGGCGTGTCCACACCGTCAGCCGGGTCGAGGGTAACAAGGTTGAACTCAGTTACCGTCCGGTGATCGTTGATCCTCTGACCAACGAGGATCAGGGCGGCATCAGCCTCAAGAAAATCGCGCCCAAAGCGCGGACGTTCTAAGTAGGAGCAACCATCAGGCAATGCGGTGCAAGCGCCACATACCCACCGACACGACAAACGCCCCTTTCGGGCGTGGTGAGGGGTGCTTGCCATGACGGTTGAACAGCTGCCCTCGGGTCCGCGAGACCCCAAGATCATCCTGATCGGTCTGAACCGCTGCGCCACCACGTCGCTGCACAAGCTGTTTCAGAACAGCGGCATCGCGTCGGTGCATTGGGTGGATGATCAAGGGGACAATCTGGCCCAGAAAATGGTGACGAATATCGCCATGGGTCGGAAACCGCTGTATGGGTTCGGCTCGGTCCGGGCCTTTACTGACATTGCTTTTGTGAATGCCCGGTTCATGCTGGATGGCACGCGGTTCTTCCGCGATTTGCACGCCGCGTATCCGGATGCCTATTTCCTGCTGAACACGCGCGATCGTGAGGATTGGATTTCGTCGCGCGCGCTGCACAGCAATGGCGGCTATCTCGAACGCTGCTGCAAGGCCAACGGGATGGGCGCAGACGAGGTGAAACAGGGCTGGCGCCGGATGTATGACGTACACCACGCCGAGGTGCAGGCCCATTTCGACGGGAACCCAAGGTTCCTGCGCTTTGATATCGACCGCGATGACCCTCAGGCGATTGCTGATTGGTTGTCTGCGGATTTTGACGTGAACACTGCCCATTGGGGGCACCATAATCGAGGCGCGTCTGACCGCGCCCGGACAGGCTGAATGGAGAATTGACATGGTTCAACTGACCCTGCCCAAGAATTCCCGGATCACCACCGGTAAGACATGGCCCAAACCGGACGGCGCGAAGAACCTGCGCAAGTTCCAGATCTATCGCTGGAACCCCGATGACGGCCAGAACCCGCGTGTCGACACGTATTTCGTCGATATGGACACCTGCGGTCCGATGATTCTGGACGCGCTGATCAAGATCAAGAACGAGATCGATCCGACCCTGACCTTCCGCCGTTCGTGCCGGGAAGGGATCTGTGGCTCCTGCGCGATGAATATCGATGGGATCAACACGCTGGCCTGTATCTACGGCATGGATGAGATCAAGGGCGACGTAAAGATCTATCCGCTGCCACATATGCCGGTGGTCAAGGACCTGATCCCCGATCTGACGCATTTCTACGCGCAGCATGCCTCGATCATGCCGTGGCTGGAAACCAAGACCAACCGTCCCGCGAAAGAGTGGAAGCAGTCAATCGAAGACCGCAAGAAGCTGGACGGCCTGTATGAATGCGTGATGTGCGCCAGCTGCTCGACCTCCTGCCCGAGCTACTGGTGGAACGGCGACCGCTACCTTGGCCCCGCAGCTTTGCTGCACGCCTACCGCTGGATCATCGACAGCCGTGATGAAGCCACGGGCGAGCGTCTGGATGAGCTGGAAGATCCCTTCAAGCTGTATCGCTGCCACACGATCATGAACTGTGCCAAGACCTGCCCGAAGGGTCTTAACCCGGCTGCGGCGATTGCGCAGATCAAGAAGATGATGGTCGAACGCTCTGTCTGATCGACCGATGCGCTTGCCGTGCTGCGGCAAGCGCAAGCCCCCTTTGCAAAAACGTCTGATGTCGTCGGACCACCGACGCGGTAAATTTGCAGAAGGGAGGAGTGATAAAATCAGGATCACTCTGATGAGTACACAATCAAACACACCGAAAGCTGACGCCAAGGAAGCTCTGACCCTGTTGGAGCAAGCTTGGGCGTATTACTCGCCTGAACCAGCTGTCGCAGAAGATCAGCGAGAGCCTGAACTGTTCGAATACGCAAACGCAGCGTGACACCAGCCTTGCCATTTGCGGCTGGAACGGGCCAAACAGATCTATGCCTGTTCTTCTGCTTCTTCTGGCCGCTGGGGTTTTCGCCTATTTCTTCTGGCGGTCCCGCACGTCTTCGCTGACACGCGATTGTCGCTGGCGACAGCATCGAGACGAGGATCTGTGGGTCTGCGCCTTTTGCGGCGCGAGATCCGACGGATCAGATCGTCCTTCGAAATGTCTGCGGCAATCAATCGGCAAATAGAAATCGGGCCGAGACAAGCTCGGCCCGTTTCACGTTATGCTGCGTCCGAGAAGGCCGCTTGCAGCGCGATCTCGACCATGTCGCCAAAGCTGCGCTCCCGCTCTGACGAGGGCAGGGCCTCGCCCGTCAGCAGGTGGTCCGAGACGGTCAGAACCGCAAGTGCCCGGCATTTGTGTCTGGCGGCGAGGATATACAGCTCGGCCGCTTCCATCTCGACCCCCAGAATGCCGTGACGCACCATCTGTTCGTTCAGATCGGGGCGTTCATCATAGAACACATCTGACGAATAAATCCCGCCCACATGGGTCGGTGTCCCCTTGGCTGCCGCCGCATTGGCCGCAGCCTGCAACAGGCCCCAATCGGCGCAGGGGGCGAAGTTCAGTTCCTTCATGATGCCCCGGGACGGCGTGCTGAGCGTGGTCGATGTCATAGCAAGAATAACATCGCGGACATTGACGCTCTCCTGCATACCACCGCAGGAGCCGATGCGGATCAATGTCTTTGCGCCGAAATCCCGGATCAATTCGTTCACGTAAATGGAAAGCGAGGGCATCCCCATGCCGCTGCCCTGAATGGTGACAGGGTTCCCTTTCCACGTACCGGTAAACCCGAGCATGCCGCGCACGTCGTTGACCAACCTTACGTCATCCAAAAACGTTTCCGCCGCCCATTTCGCCCGATAGGGATCTCCGGGCAAAAGAACGGTTTCTGCGATGTCACCTTTTTCTGCGCCAATGTGGATTGTCATTTCTGAAACGACCTCAAATTTAGATTTCCAACTCGGCGATATCGGAGCCGGAATTCAGCGCGTCATGGACCCATCGAGGCTTGCGTCCACGGCCGGTCCAGGTTTGATCTGGGGCGTTTGGGTTGCGGTATTTTGCTTTTGATTTCTGGATTTTGGCGCCTTTTGGGGCGGCGTCCGAAAGCTCGGACAAGGAAAATCCGAATTCGGCTGCGGCTTTTTCCGCGGCTTCCAGAGCGGCTTTGCGCTCGCGCTTTTCGGCATTTACCAGGGCCTTATCGATATCGCTGCGCAATTGCAGAAGTTCATTGCGCGACATGTTTTCAAGCTCAAGTCCCATTATAATTCCTCTTTCAGACGTGAGTGGTTGTGGTTGTAAAATACGAGCCGTATTTCCACACGCCGATATAGGCTATTCCCTTCATTTCGGGAATAGCCATCAAGAGTTTTTCAAAACGGGTCGTTATTCGGCGGCGATTTCCTGTGGGTCCACCAGCGCGACGATGTCGCCCATAATGGCGTTCAGCTCGAAATTCTTGGGCGTGTAGATTCTGGCAACGCCCATTTTCTTCAAAGCGTCTGCGTCATCGTCCGGAATAATTCCTCCTACAATGACAGGCACGTGCGACAGGCCTGCCTGTTTCAGGCGGGTCATTACATCTTCGACCAGGGGTAGATGACTGCCAGACAGGATCGACAAACCGATCACATGGGCATCATCCTCGGACGCGGCCGAGACGATTTCTTCTGGCGTCAGGCGAATGCCCTCATAGCTGATATCCATGCCGCAATCGCGGGCGCGGAAAGCAATCTGCTCGGCTCCGTTGGAATGGCCATCCAACCCCGGCTTGCCGACCAGGAATTTCAAGCGACGCCCCAAACGGTCACTGACTGCATCGACCGACGCGCGCAGGTCCTCCAACCCTTCGGTCTTGTTCGAGACCGAGCCGGACACGCCGGTTGGGCCACGGTAGGTGCCGTAGACCTTGCGCATTTCCTCGGCCCATTCGCCCGTGGTTGCACCGGCCTTGGCCGCAGCAATCGAGGGCTCCATGACATTCGCCCCGGTTTGCGCCGCCTCGCGCAGGGCAGCCAGCGCCGCTGCTACGGCTACCTCATCACGTTCGGACCGCCATTCGTTCAGACGATTGATCTGCTCCTGCTCGACCGCGGGGTCCACGACCATGATGCCGCCGTCCTCGGTTTGCAGAGGCGAGGGTTCACCATCGACCCATTTGTTCACACCGACCACAATGGTTTCGTTCCGTTCAATGCGGTTCAGGCGTTCGGCATTGGAATCGACCAGTCGGGACTTCATGTATTCGATCGAGGCTACGGCACCGCCCATGGAGTCGAGATTGGCCAACTCGGCCCGCGCGCCTTCTTTGAGTTCTTCGACCTTGGCATCTACCGCCGGGTTCCCGTCGAACAGATCGCCATATTCCAGCAGGTCAGTCTCGTAGGCCAGAATCTGCTGCATGCGCATCGACCATTGCTGATCCCAGGGGCGCGGCAGGCCCAGAGCTTCGTTCCACGCGGGCAATTGAACCGCACGGGCGCGCGCCTTTTTCGACAGGGTCACAGCCAGCATTTCGATCAGGATGCGGTAGACGTTGTTTTCCGGCTGCTGTTCGGTCAGTCCAAGTGAGTTTACCTGAACGCCATAGCGGAATCTGCGGAACTTGGGGTTCTCAACGCCGTATCGTTGTTGAAGGATTTCATCCCAAAGATCCACAAAAGCCCGCATTTTACACATTTCGGTAACAAAGCGGATACCAGCATTCACGAAGAAGGAAATACGTCCGCACAGGGTAGGGAAGTCCTCGGCGGGCACCCGCGGGCGTAGTTCATCCAGCACAGCGATGGCGGTCGCCAGCGCATAGGCAAGCTCCTGCTCCGGTGTCGCGCCGGCCTCCTGCAGGTGATAGGAACACACGTTCATCGGGTTCCATTTTGGCACGTTGGTATAGCAATACTCGGCCACATCAGCGATCATCTTCAAAGACGGCTTGGGTGGGCAGACATAGGTACCGCGGCTGAGATACTCCTTGATCAAGTCATTCTGAACGGTGCCCTGCAGCTTTGAGACATCCGCGCCCTGTTCCTCTGCCACGGCGATGTAAAGCGCCAGCAGCCACGGGGCCGTCGCGTTGATCGTCATAGAGGTGTTCATCTGCTCCAGCGGGATCTGATCAAACAGGACCCGCATGTCGCCCAGATGGCAGATCGGCACACCCACTTTGCCGACCTCTCCGCGCGCCAGTGTGTGGTCGCTGTCATAGCCCGTTTGAGTCGGCAGATCGAATGCCACAGACAGGCCGGTCTGACCTTTGGCGAGGTTGCCGCGATATAGCGCGTTCGAGGCCTTGGCGGTGGAATGACCGGCATAGGTTCGGATCAGCCAGGGGCGGTCTTTCTGCATCTGCGTCATGGGCGGGCCTCGTGTTTCGGTGAGCAACAAAATTACGTCTAGGGGTTCTAAATCGCAATTTTCAGGCATTGTCAATTCGCTGCGTTGCGGCATACGCGAATTGTCTAGATTGTGAGCCGTCTCGTTTGGTGGCAGTGTGGCCCGATGTTGAGAACCGTGGAACTTCCGCTGTGGCTATTCCTGTTGATCGTGGTCTTTGCCATGGTCACTTTTGCCTCGCATTTTCTGTTCCCGTCTGTCCGCTGGTTCTTTCGCCGCAGGCTTGAGAGGGCGGTCTCTCGGTTAAACAAGCGCCTGCAGCGGCCGATCCAACCGTTCAAACTGGCACGGCGGCACGACATGATCCAGCGGCTCATCTATGATCCTCAGGTCGGGCAAGCGGTGCAGCAGCATGCCCATGACGAAGGTATCCCCGAAGCCGTTGCGTTCGAACAAGCGCGCCGATACGCGCGTGAGATCGTGCCCTCCTTTTCGGCATTTGCCTATTTCAGCTTTGCCATTCGCCTGTCCCGATTGCTGAGCAACGCGTTCTACAACGTGCATCTCAGCTATAAGGATGAAAGCGCGATCAAGGATATCGACCCCGAAGCGACGGTTGTCTTTGTGATGAACCATCGCAGCAATATGGACTATGTTCTGGTCACCTATCTGGCGGCGCAGCAATCCGCCCTGTCCTATGCCGTTGGCGAATGGGCAAGGGTTTGGCCGCTTAGTCGGTTGATCCGAGCAATGGGCGCGTATTTCATCCGGCGCAAATCGGGCAGTGAGCTGTATCGTCAGGTTCTGGCCAGCTATGTCCGCCACGCGACCGAAGCGGGTGTAACGCAGGCAATGTTCCCCGAAGGCGGGCTCAGCCTTACCGGGGCTTTGGGGCGACCTAAACTAGGACTACTGAAATACATTATCGACGGCACCTCGCCCGACGGGCGCGATGTCGTGTTTGTGCCGGTGGCCCTGAACTATGATCGCGTGCTCGAAGACACGATCCTGACGCGTGCCGCTCTCGGAACTGATCGACGTTTTCGTGCACGGATCGGGGTGATCACAAGCTGGGTTCTCAAGCAGATCTGGCGTCGGCTGATCGGTCGCTACAAGCGGTTCGGATTGGCCGCGGTTCGCTATGGTAGGCCGATCTCACTTAAAGAATTCGAGGCGCAGTCTGGTGATGACGTGATGACTGACCTCGCGCGTGCGTTGATGAAACGGATTGGCGCGGCGATTCCCTTGGTACCCGGACCGGCCGCCTGCTGGCTGCTGCGCGAGAATGGCTCAATGCCCGAAGAGGACGTGCGGAGTCGAATCCTTGCCCTTATGGAATCTGATGGTCTTGCGTTCGCGGAGGCTCAGGACGCCATCACAAGCGCGGTGGATCAAATGGTCGAACGGCGCATTCTGACGCGTGAAGACGGGGTTTTGAATCTGTCC
Source organism: Ruegeria sp. CK3 (assembly GCF_056536565.1). Classification (NCBI taxonomy): domain Bacteria; kingdom Pseudomonadati; phylum Pseudomonadota; class Alphaproteobacteria; order Rhodobacterales; family Roseobacteraceae; genus Ruegeria; species Ruegeria sp. CK3. The sequence continues at coordinate 132,742 of NZ_JBQFPV010000006.1, read as the reverse complement.
GGGCAGCGCGAGGATCTTATGCAATACTACGCAGAGTCAGTGCCCGAACATGTGAAATCCGCCAATGCTGCGCCCGCAAAAGACGTTTCTGCACCCGCTGGGTCATAAAATTACAAAAATAGACCAAAGATGGTTGCAATGTTGCGCAACCCCTCCTATCCCTCTGTAGGAGAGGCGGCGATTCTGCGCCGCGGCAAAGATTTAGAAAAGGAGGCCAGCATGGCTTTGGACACCGAAAGCGGTATCGCGTCGTACGAGGCACCCGAAAAGGACCTCTATGAAATGGGGGAAATCCCTCCGATGGGGTTTGTGCCCAAGCAGATGTACGCTTGGGCGATCCGCAAAGAGCGTCACGGAGAACCAAATACTGCGATGCAGCAGGAAGTGGTTGATGTTCCCGAGTTGGACAGCAACGAGGTTCTCGTCCTCGTGATGGCGGCGGGCGTCAATTATAACGGCGTCTGGGCCGCTTTGGGCCAGCCGATCAGCCCGTTTGATGGCCACAAGGCCCCGTACCACATCGCTGGTTCGGATGCGTCGGGCATCGTTTGGGCCGTGGGTGACAAGGTCAAGCGCTGGAAAGTTGGCGATGAGGTGGTGATCCACTGCAACCAGGACGATGGCGACGATGAGGAATGCAACGGCGGCGATCCGATGTACTCGCCCAGCCAGCGCATCTGGGGCTATGAGACCCCAGACGGGTCGTTCAGCCAATTCACCCGCGTGCAGGCGCAACAGCTGATGCCGCGTCCCAAGCACCTGACCTGGGAGCAGGCGGCGTGCTATACCCTGACGCTCGCTACGGCCTACCGGATGCTGTTCGGGCACGAGCCCCATGACCTGAAGCCCGGCCAGAACGTTCTGGTTTGGGGAGCGTCGGGTGGTCTGGGCTCTTACGCGATCCAGTTGATCAACACGGCCGGTGCAAATGCGATCGGTGTGATCTCCGACGAAAGCAAACGGGATTTCGTGATGGGGTTGGGCGCCAAAGGCGTTCTGAACCGCAAGGACTTCAACTGCTGGGGTCAGCTGCCCACGGTCAACACACCCGAATACGCTGAGTGGTTCAAAGAGGCCCGTAAGTTCGGCAAAGCGATCTGGGATATCACCGGTAAGGGCAATAACGTTGATATGGTGTTTGAACACCCTGGCGAAAGCACCTTCCCAGTGTCGACCTTCGTGGTGAAAAAGGGCGGCATGGTCGTGATTTGTGCCGGTACCACCGGGTTCAATTGCACTTTTGACGTGCGCTACATGTGGATGCACCAGAAACGCCTACAGGGGTCGCATTTTGCGCATCTGAAGCAAGCGGCAGCCGCCAACAAGCTGATGGTCGAACGCCGTCTAGACCCCTGCATGTCGGAAGTGTTCGCGTGGAACGATCTGCCCGAAGCGCATATGAAAATGCTGCGCAACGAGCACAAGCCGGGCAACATGTCGGTTCTGGTTCAGGCCCCGCGCACTGGCATGCGCACTTTGGAAGAGGTTTTAGACGCGCGTCCATAAGCCCATACTGAAATTAACAAAAAACACCCGCGAATCGGAACTCCGATACGCGGGTGTTCTGCCTTCTTGGAGGGCCCTTTTTTGATTCAACAGGTTGGAATTTTGCCCCTCGCCATTTTGGGGGAGTAGAAACCGGTGAATAGGTCAAAAAGATCGCACATGCTATGGTTGTGTTAACACTTCGTTAACTGTTTCAGAGAGACCCTAATGGCGCAAAATGAGTGGATACTGGACGTATTGTCGGACCTCAACGCGTTCGCTGTCGCGAATGGGTTGACTGCCTTGGCCGAACAGCTGGACGACACCAAGCTGATTGCCGCAGCCGAGATCGCGTCCATGACAGATAAGGCACGGGCGCCCGCGGATGGGAACAGAACTCGATTTGGGTCAGATCCTGAAGGATTTGGAAAACACCAGCACGCTTGATGAGCTTGGCTCGGTCGCCATTCGCCTGCGCGACTGTCTGAAAGTCGAACATCTGACATATCATTGGGTGGATGCCGCCGGGGATCAGTACGGCCATACCACCTATTCTGATGCCTGGGATGAACGGTATCGCGAAAAAAACTATCACCGCATCGACCCTGTGATACTGGGGTGTTTCCAACGATTTCACCCGGTAGATTGGAAATCGCTGGACTGGTCCGGCAGGGTGTCCAAAGCGTTTCTTCAGGATGCATTGGAACATGGGGTGGGCAATCAGGGTTATTCGATCCCGATCCGAGGGCCAAACGGGCAGTTTGCGCTGTTCACCGTCAATCACAGTTGTGACGACGGCACTTGGCAGGATTTCATCTCGACTTTTGGCCGAGAATTGATTCTCGTGGCGCATTACATCAACCGCAAAGCACTGGAGTTTGAAAGGGACAGGCAGCCTGAAGCGACCCGAGGTCTGTCCCCGCGTGAAATTGATGCGATGACGTTGCTTGCGCAGGGCTTCAGCCGAGCGCAGGTTGCGCATTCGCTGTCGATCTCGGAACACACTCTTAGGGTCTATATTGAAAGCGCGCGCTCGAAACTGGGTGCGCAAAATACGACGCACGCCATCGCGACCGCGCTCAGCCGTGGGTTAATAGTCGTTTAAGCAACGTACGGTCTTAGAACAGTAAATTAACCACGACTTCGTACCCCTTTCGTTCCTGCACAGGACGACAAGGGGAATTAGTCATGTTGCGTTACTTGTATGCTGATGAGCTGCATGAATTTCCAGCTTTGGCCGACGGGATGTTTCGAGATCGCGCGGATCAGTTCAAAACCCGGCTGGGATGGGACGTTTACGTCAATGAAAAAGGGGAAGAGCGGGATCAATACGACGATCTCAACCCGCTCTATGTGATTTGGGAGGAGCCGGATGGTAGCCATGGCGGCTCAATGCGGGTTCTGCCGACCACTGGCCCGGTCATGGTGAACGAGGTGTTCGGTCATCTCAACGAGGGCGAGCCGATCTGCAGCCCTCTGATCTGGGAGGTCACGCGCTTTTGCCTATCGCGTACAGCCAGCCCCCATACGGCTGGGGCTATTATGCTGAGCGGCGGTGAAATGATGGAGGGGTTCGGTCTGACTCATATCGCCGGCGTCTTTGATGCGCGGATGATCCGGATCTACCGCCTGATTGGGTCGTCGCCAATTGTGTTAGGGTCCGAAGGGAAAGGGCGCGATCAGATCTCGGTTGGTTTGTGGCCGTATTCCGCGGATGATTGCAACCGCGTGGCGGATCGGGCGGGCATCCCGCGCGAGCTTTCGCGCCTGTGGTTCAAAACCGCGTTCGGCCCGGCGAAACAGCACCGGTTTGCGCTGTCGGCCTAGGGTCTTGAAAACCCAAATCCATATCTGGTGAAGGGTGGCGCGGCCCTGTAGGGTCGCGCCATGTCTTTGCCCAATGTGACCTTCTCAGAAGATCAGGCCGCCGCCTATGACAGCATCGCCGAGATGCTGCGCTCTGCCGGGGTGGACCTTGAAGATGATGCCCTGCTGAAACTGCCGGGACACGGTGAATCGGGCGTTATGGCCGTGATCGGCAAGGCCGGTTCGGGCAAGACCTTACTACTGGCGGAACTTTACAAGGCGCTGGCTGAGACGGGCGTTCACATCGTCTCAGGCGACTATGAAAGCCGCAAATCCCGCGACAAACGCAGTCTGGCGATTCTGGCCCCCACCAACAAAGCTGCGAGCGTTTTGCGCCTGCGCGGGGTGCCCGCGACGACCATCCATCGCATTCTCTACACGCCCGTCTATGACCCAGAATATGAACGCATCGCCGAATGGCTTGAGGGCAATGACGAACGGCCCGAAATCGAAGGCCTGACGGATGAGGCGTTGGACCGGGCGGCTGCCTTCTATCAGAACAACAAGTCGATCCCCGGAGCTCTGGCTGCCGCCGGTCTGCGCGGGTCGGACTTCATCACCGGCTGGAAACGCCGGGAAGAGCCGCTGGACATCGGCTTTGTCGACGAAGCCTCGATGCTGGATGACCGCCAGTTTGATGATCTGAAGGAGATCTTTCCGACGTTGCTGCTGTTCGGCGATCCGGCGCAGCTGGCACCAGTGAACCAATCCGGCAGCATGGTATTCGAAACCCTGCCCGAGCCGCGCAAGCTGACCCTGCATCGCATACACCGTCAGGATGCCGACAATCCCATTCTCGATCTGGCCCATGCGCTTGCTGACCCTGCCATGGGCTTTGAGGATTTCGAGCGTCTGGTCGAAGATACCGCGCGTCGCGATGACCGTGTGGTCTGGGGGCAGCGGGTCGAGGTTGATCTGATGGCCCGCAGTCCGGTTCTGGTCTGGCGCAACGCAACGCGCATCCGTCTGATCCAGGCCTTCCGGCAGGTCCACGGCGCGCCCGAGACGGAGTTGCTGGAAGGTGAGCCGCTGATCTGCGACGGGATTGAGTTGCCTCTGAAACACCGCAAGAAACGGCTGGATCTTGAGGCGCGTGGCCTGATCAAAGGCGCGCAGGTCGTTTATCTGGGGCCGGGGCGAAAACCCGGTTTCTCGCGCCTGCATGTCATGGGGGCCGAGGACCCTCAGGTCAGTGCGGCGTCGATTGTGCAGATCGAAAAGCCGGATGAAGAGGAACCGTTCATCCCCTATGCCGCGCGTATGGGCGCGACCTTTCTGCATGGGGCGGCGGTGACCATCCACAAGGCGCAGGGCTCGCAATGGGACACGGTGCAGGTCTTTGCGCCCGACATCTATGCCGCTGCCCGCATGGGCCGGACCGAGGCCGGTCAGCCCTTGTGGAAACGACTGGCCTATGTTGCCATCACCCGCGCGCAGGAACGGTTGATCTGGGTGGTGCGCAATCGCTTGTCCAAACCCACCCATCCTCTGCGCGTCGATGATCTGCGCGCGATACCGGCGGCGACCCTGACACTGGAGGCTGAAGAGACATGAAATCCATCCTCATAACCGGCGCAAGTTCCGGGATCGGAAAGGCTACAGCCGAGCTGTTTCTGGCCGAGGGCTGGACTGTTGGCCTGCTGGCCCGCAGCGAAGACAAACTGGTGGAAATGGCCGCAGGGCATCGCAATGCGATCCCTCTGGTTGCGGATGTGACCGATCCCGTGGCAGTTGCGCGCGCCTTTCGGTCGTTCTCGAACAGGGCCGAGCGGCTGGATGTACTGTTCAACAATGCAGGCATCTTCGCACCGGGCGGCACGATTGATGAAATCGCGTTGGAGGACTGGTACCAAAGCGTCAACGTCAACCTCAACGGCATGTTTCTGAGCGCGCGTGAGGCGTTTCGGATCATGCGTCATCAAACGCCGCAAGGCGGGCGCATCATCAACAATGGCTCAATCGCGGCGTATGTGCCGCGCCCGAACTCGGTGCATTATTCTGCAACGAAACATGCCATCACCGGGCTGACGCGTAGCCTGTCGCTGGATGGGCGTGATTTTGGCATTGCCTGCGGCCAGATCGATATCGGGAACGCCCGCACTCAGATGGTGCAGGGGCTGGTTGATGCTGCGATTGCCGATGGTACGACGCCCGATCCGACCATGGATGTGGAAGACGCTGCCAAGTCGGTGCTGCACATGGCCAATCTTCCGCCCGAGGCCAATGTGCAATTCATGACCGTGATGGCCACGACCATGCCCTATATCGGCCGGGGTTGAGCGCTACTTTTCGCGCAGTAGACGGAAGGCGGTCGAGGCACCCCACCCAGCGGCAATAGCGATGACCAGTGACATCAGCCCGTACCAAACGGGCTGTTCGCGGGACATATTGTAGAGAAACCGCTCCAGCCCCACTTTGCGCACGTCGATGGTGGTTTCGTATTGCGACACAACACTGCCGCCCCGCGTCAGGAAGATGCGTGCGGCGTAGTCTCCTTCGGTCAGGTCGGCGGGCATGTCGATGGAGGTGCGGAACAGGGTCTGTTCATCCACCGCAACAGTGTTTTCGCGGATCGAATACAGGCTCTCGCTTTCGCGGATGCGTATCACGGCGTCGGCAAAGTCTTGAGCGGCTTCGATATGCATCGCCGCCCCAACCGAGCGGATGGCCCGTTCGATGGAAACCCGATAGCGCAGATCCTCGGTATTGGTGAGGATTTCTTTGAATGGCCCGCTGGTGGCAACAGCGTAGAAGCTGGGGGCCAGATCGACCTCGACGCTGTCGGTGTTCACCCAGATTCCTAACTTGCGCTCCTTGCGGCGCACGGTCAGAGGCTCTGACGGGCCTGCAACGGTGACGATCACCTCTAGCGGAGGGCCTTCGGGGATCGGGGCTTCGCGCTTGATGGCCCCGAAGATCAGAATCTCGGACCCGTCGAACGTTGCGGTAATGGCAACCCGGTCCTGGCTAAGTCCCAAGACCACCTGCTCTTCCGCGGCAGCGGCGGGCAGGCAGAACAGGCACAGGGCGGCGATCAATGAGCGGATCATGATCAGTGCCCCCCGCTGGCGCCAAGCGAATACAGCTCGGACGGTTCCAGAAGCAGATCAAGCGCCAGCTTGCCGCAGACGACCAGTACAAGCGCAGCCAGCAAAACCCGCAATTGTTCGGCTGGCATCCGGGCGCCGATCACAGTTCCGATCTGAGCTCCGATAACGCCGCCGACCAGAAGCAGTACGGCCAGAACCACGTCCACGGTGTAGTTCGTGGTGGCGTGTAGCATTGTCGTGAAGGCGGTTACGAAGATGATCTGGAACAGGGATGTCCCAACCACAACCTTGGTGGGCATGCCCAACAGATAGATCATGGCAGGCACCATGATGAAGCCGCCGCCGACGCCCATGATCGCGGACAGAACGCCCACACAGAGGCCAACCAGAACCGGTGGGATGACCGAGATATACAGGCCCGAAGTACGAAAGCGCATCTTGAAGGGCATCGCATGGACCCAGCCGCGCTGACGACGCTTGGCAGGTGACGCTCCGCCTTTCTTTGCCTTGCGCAAGGCGCGCAGGCTTTCGATGAACATCAGGCTGCCGATCACGCCAAGGAAGACGACGTAACACAGGGTTACCAGCAGATCGACCTGACCCAAACTCTTGAGATAGTTGAACACGACGACGCCAAGCGCGGCCCCGATGAGGCCGCCGATCAACAGCACCGTGCCCATCCTGAAATCGACCGTCCTTCGCCTGAAATGAGCCAGAACGCCCGAGAAAGACGAGGCGACGATCTGGTTGGCTTCGGTCGCGACGGCAACCGCCGGAGGGATGCCGATAAAGAACAGAAGCGGCGTCATGAGGAAGCCACCGCCGACTCCGAACATGCCCGACAGAATGCCGACCATGCCTCCGAGCCCTAGCAGTAGGAAGGCGTTTACGGAGACTTCGGCAATCGGAAGGTAAATTTGCATGGCATGCTCTAGTCGTATTGAGTTCGGCTGTGCAAAGCGGTGGACCCGCCGGCATCGAAAATGCGTGCAGCCTGAATATCGGGCGCTGCGGTCACAGGCCTACCACCCGTCTTTGGCAAATACGAGGGGAGGTTTGCACTCTTTTCTATCAGAGGAAACACGCACATACCCTCTTAGAGCGGTTGCGGCATGCAAAATCAACTCTGCATGCCGCTCTGCAGCGAACAGGACCCAGAATTGGCCCTGAACTGGACTTATCAGCGTTCTTTCACGTAAGGCTCGCCACCGGCGCGGGGCGGAACCGCCTTGCCGACGAAGCCCGCAAGAATCACCACGGTCAGGATATAGGGTAGGGCGTCCATCACCTGCACAGGGATCACGATGCCGCCCAGGTCGATATTCTGGAACCGCAGCGCGATGGCCTGAAGCAGGCCAAACAGTAAACAAGCCCACATCGCGTGCCAGGGACGCCATTTCGCAAAGATCAGCGCCGCCAGCGCAATGAACCCGCGACCGGCGGTCATTTCCTTGACGAACCCAGCTTGCAGGGCGGTTGCAAGATAGGCTCCGGCGATACCGCAGAGTACGCCGCAGATGGCGACAGCCGCAAAGCGCAGACCGACGACCGAGACACCGGCTGTATCCACGGCGGCCGGGTTTTCACCCACAGCGCGCAACCGCAACCCGAACCGGGTGCGATAAAGGATCCACCACGTCGCAGGCACCATCAGGAAGGCGATATAGACGAGGATCGAATGGCCGGACAGCAGCTCGGAGTAGATCGGGCCGATGAAGGGCACGTCACTCAGCGCTTCGGCGAAGGGGAAGTTGATCGGCTCAAATCGGCCTTGCCCGAACAGCGACGGGGTGCGCCCGCCCTGTTGGAACCAGCTTTGCGCGATCAGAACCGTCAGGCCTGAGGCCAGGAAGTTGATCGCCACGCCTGAGATCAGCTGATTACCCCGGAACGTGATCGACGCCACGCCGTGTAGTGCCGACAAAACCAGAGACGACGCGATCCCCGCGAGCAATCCCAACCAGACCGAACCGGTCACCGCCGCCACAGCCGCCGAGAAGAAGGCCGAGATCAGCATTTTGCCCTCAAGCCCGATGTCGAAAATCCCTGCGCGTTCGGAATAGAGGCCTGCCAGGCAGGCCAGCAGCAAGGGCGTCGCCAGGCGGACGGTGGAGTCTAGAACCTGGATCAGTGTTACGAACGACTCCATCACTGAGGCTCCTTCCGCAGGGCAAGGAACAGCTTTTCAAGCGGCATCCGCACCATGTTGTCCAACGCTCCGGTAAACAGGATCACCAGCGCCTGAATGACCACGATCAGTTCGCGCGGGATGGATGTCCACAAGGCCAGTTCGGCACCGCCTTGATAGAGGAAGCCGAACAGAAGCGCCGCGAGGAATACGCCGAACGGGTGCGAACGGCCCATCAGGGCCACGGCGATCCCGATGAAACCCGCGCCTTCGGTTGAGTTCAGAACCAGACGCTCGGCCTCACCCATCACGTTGTTGATCGCCATCAGACCGGCCAACCCGCCCGAGATCAGCATGGCGATGATGGTGATGCGAACCGGCGAGATCCCGGCATAGACGGCACCGGTTTCCGAATGACCATAGGCCCGAATTTCATATCCCAACCGAGTGCGCCAGATCAGCGCCCAGACCACGAAACAGGCGATGATCGCCACGAAAAATGAAATATTGGCAGGTGCGCCGCGGAACATCACGTTCTCGGCGGTTGAGAACATGGATTGGAAAGTCGGCAGGTGTACCGCCTCGGGGAAGCGCGCGGTTGCCGGGTCCTGCGAGCCTTGCGGGCGCATGACATTGACCAGCATGTAGTTCAGGAAGGCGGCTGCGATAAAGTTGAACATAATCGTGGTGATCACGATGTGGCTGCCACGTTTGGCCTGCAGGTAAGCCGGGATTGCGGCCCATGCCGCGCCGAATAGAGCGGCCCCCAAACCTGCAGCGATCAGAGCGATGCTCCAATGCGGCCAAGGGATGTAGAGGCACACCATCGCCACTCCAAGGCCGCCCAGCATCGCCTGACCTTCGCCACCGATGTTAAACAGCCGCGCGTGGAAGGCCACGGCCACCGCGAGCCCAGTGAACATGAAGTTGGTCGCGTAGTAGAGCGTATAGCCCCAGCCATAGGTCGACCCCAGCGCGCCTGTGACCATCAGGTTCACGGCCTCAACCGGGTTCTCTCCGATGGCGAGGATCACCAGCGCCGACAGGATCGTGGCCAACACCAGGCTGATTATGGGAATCAGCACGACGTCGGCCCATTTGGGCATTTTTTCCATCTTACGCGGCCTCTCCCGCAACACCGGCCATCAGCAGGCCCAGTTCTTTTTCATCTGTCTCATGGGGCAGACGCTCACCCATGATATGTCCGTCAAACATCACGGCGATCCGGTCCGAGAGCGAGAATATTTCCTCCAGCTCGACCGAGACCAGCAGGATCGCTTTGCCTTGGTCGCGCAGGGCTACGATCTGTTTGTGAATGAATTCGATCGCGCCAATGTCTACGCCGCGGGTCGGTTGGCCAACCAGCAACAGGTCTGGGTTCCGCTCGATCTCGCGCGCGACGACGATCTTCTGCTGGTTGCCGCCCGAAAAGCTTTTGGCGGTCAGCCAGCCATTCGGGGGACGCACATCGAATTTCTCGATCTTGGCTTCGGTGTCCGCGCGCAGGGCGGCGTTGTCCATGAACAGGCCGCGCTTGTAGGCCGGGTCGCGGTGATAGCCGAAGGCAACGTTTTCCCAGGCATGGAAATCCATGATCAGACCTTCGCGCTGACGGTCTTCGGGGACGTGGGCGATGTGCTGCGCGCGACGCGCCTGACCGTCGGACCCAGCCCCGCTGAGGGGCAACGGCGTACCGTTCAGCTTGATCGACCCCTGACCGGGGCGCATTCCGCCCAGAACTTCCAACAGTTCCGACTGGCCGTTGCCCGCGACGCCTGCGATGCCGACGATCTCTCCAGCGCGGACGGTCAGGTCGATGCCTTTGACACGTTCAACACCTGCCGCATCGAACACGCGTAGGTCTTGGACCTCAAGAATGGGTTTCCCGGGCTGCGCGGGTACCTTGTCGACCTGTAGCAGGACCTTGCGGCCCACCATCAGCTCGGCCAGATGCTCCGGGCTGGTTTCGGCGGTTTTGACCGTAGCCGTCATCTCTCCGCGCCGCATGACCGAGACGGTATCGGTGTTCTCCATGATCTCGCGCAGCTTATGCGTGATCACGATGATGGTTTTTCCTTCGGCCCGAAGGCGATCGAGGATGCGGAACAGCTGGTCGGCCTCGGCCGGGGTCAGAACGCCGGTGGGCTCATCAAGGATCAGGATCTCGGCCTTGCGATACAGCGCCTTGAGGATCTCGACCCGTTGCTGCATGCCCACGCCGATTTCATCGATGCGCTTGTCAGGGTCGACGAACAGCTCGTACTCTTCCTCCAGCGCTTTCAGCTCTTTCCGGGCTTTGGCCAGAGACGGGGCCAGCAGACCGCCATCCTCGGCGCCCAGAACAATGTTTTCCAGAACGGTGAAGTTTTCGACCAGCTTGAAGTGCTGGAACACCATCCCGATACCCGAGGCGATGGCCGCCTGACTGTCTGGAATGTCGGTCTTGGTGCCGTTGATCCAAATCTCACCTTTATCGGCTTTGTAGAAGCCGTAGAGAATGCTCATCAGCGTGGATTTGCCCGCACCGTTTTCACCGATGATCCCATGGATCGTGCCGGGGGCGACGCTGATGGAAATGTCTTTATTGGCCTGAACCGGCCCAAAGGCTTTGGAAATCCCTTTGAGCTCAATGGCGGGGACTGTCATGTCTTGTCCTTGGGTTGCCGAAGGGCCGCGCGGTTCGCGGCAGAGTGGGACCGAGGCGGAGGTCACCCCCCGCCCCGTGCGATATCAGAACTGCAGCGCCGGGCAGCTGTCGTTCTCGTAGTAGCTGACAACGGAGATGTCGCCGTTGATGATCGCTTTGCGTGCTTCGTCCACGGCGTCGTTCATACGAACAGAGACAAGTTCTTTGTTGTTCTCGTCCATGGCAACACCAACGCCGTCCTCGGCCAGGCCCATGGCGAATACGCCGGTTTCCAGATCTTCACCTGCTTTCATCGCGTCATAGACTGCCACGTCCACGCGCTTGAGCATCGAGGTTAGAACCTTGCCCGGGTGCAGGTGGTTCTGGTTGCTGTCCACGCCGATCGACAGGATGCCTTCATCCGCTGCGGTCTGCAGAACACCAACACCGGTGCCACCCGCGGCCGCATAGATCACGTCAGCGCCTTGGCTGATCTGCGCTTTGGTCAGCTCGGACCCTTTGACTGGGTCGTTCCATGCGGCAGGTGTTGTGCCGGTCATGTTGGCAACAACGTTTATGTCGGGGTTCACAGCCTTGGCGCCTTGCGCATAACCGCAACCAAAGTGGCGGATTAGCGGGATATCCATGCCGCCGATGAAGCCGACAGTGCCCGACTCCGACGCCATTGCAGCCATCATACCAACAAGGTACGAGCCTTCGTGCTCGGCAAAGCCGATCTGACGGATGTTCGGGGCGTCCAGCCAAGTAACGTCAACCGCGACGAACTTGGTTTCAGGATAGTCGCCGGCAACGGCAGACAGCGGGTCGGCCATGGCAAAGCCCATGGTGATGACCGGGTTCGCGCCAGCCTCGGCGAAACGGCGCAGGGCCTGTTCACGCTGTGCTTCGGACTGAAGCTCGATCTCGCGATAGGTGCCGCCGGTTTCGTTGGCCCAACGCTGCGCGCCGTTATGTGCGGCTTCGTTGAACGACTTGTCGAACTTGCCACCCAGGTCAAAGATCAGGGCCGGTTCGGCCAGTGCGGCACCCGCGGTCAGAGCGACGGCGGCGGCAGCGCCCATCAAAGATTTCATCAGGGTCATTTGGTACTCCCGTTGTTTTTGTCGGTTCGAGGTTAAACTAGCCTCGTTTACCCACCTATAGCGAGCATAACCGTTGTGATGACGGGAATTAAGGCCGTATGCAACAGGCAGGGTCAACTGATTTTTGACCACTTGGTCTAAAAAGTGGGGTGTGGGGCTACGGTAGGGGGCGTTCCATTACGATCGCGTCGCATTTTGAGGCGGAATCGCGTGTGTAATAGCCTTTTCGCCGCCCGCAGGGGCTGTATCCGAAGCGCTCATAGAGCGCGATAGCCGCCTCATTGTCTGCCGCCACGTCAAGAATCGCACGCGCTGCACCGAGGTCGGCAGCTAAGGCGTGCCAGTTTTCCATGCAGGCTGATGCCAATCCCTGACGCTGATGCATAGGGTGAGTCGCGATGGTCAGCAACTCGGCTTCGCCCGTGACTACCTGAAACAGAGCAAAGGAGTTGGGGTCTCCGACGACATGGGTGAAGCGGTTTTGCAGCAGGTCTTCGAACTCGGCAGCCGTCCACGGGCGCGCCTGTGTGAAGGCCGCAGCGTGGGTCAGGGCCATGTCTTCCGGGGTCATTCGTCCAGCAGCATAGGAGGGAGGTCGCGAGAAGGCGCCGCATCCGCGGGGCGAATATAAAGCGGTGCGGGTGGGTCTGTTTCCGTGCCGTATCGGCGCGCCGCGACATGGGCGATGGCCTGAACATGCGCGTTTGGGTCCGTGGCAGTGAAGAGGGGGCCAAGCCCCTCGGCCTCGGCTCGAGGCATCAGGCGTGGGCCTTCGGAGGTTTGCATATAGACCTGATCGCGTGGGGCTGAGATTGCGGACAGGTGACCGTCGGGCATGATCTCGGCCAAAGCGTCAAAACCTGACACGCCGACGGCCGGGATGTTCAAACCCAATGCAAGCCCGCGCGCCGCTGAGACTGAGATTCGAATGCCGGTGAAGTTTCCCGGTCCTACGCCAACACCAGTGGCGTCCAGGTCTTTCCAGCCAAGACCTGCCTCAGACAGAACCTCCTCCAGCAAGGGCATCAGGCGTTCGGCTTGCCCGCGTGACATGGCCTCGGCCCGCGTGACGACAATTTCAGAGCCACGCAACAAAGCGGCCGCGCAATGCGCGGCCGATGTGTCAAATGCCAGCAGCGTCGGTTCAGACGGCAACGGGGCGAACCTCGGTCACTTCGGGAATGTAGTGGCGCAGCAGGTTCTCGATCCCCATTTTCAGGGTCAGGGTCGAGGACGGGCAGCCCGCGCAGGCCCCTTGCATGTGCAGGTAGACCACGCCGCGGTCAAAGCCGTGGAAGGTGATGTCGCCACCGTCCTGAGCCACCGCAGGGCGCACGCGACTGTCCAGCAGGTCCTTGATCTGATCGACGATTTCCGAATCCTCGCCGGTATGTTCGGCATGGCCGGATGCCGGCGCCGCCTCGGCTCCCATGACGGGCTGGCCGGATTGGTAATGCTCCATCACCGCGCCGAGGATGCTTGGCTTGATGTGGTCCCAATCGACGTCATCCGCCTTGGTCACCGTGACAAAGTCATTGCCAAAGAACACGCCGGTCACGCCGCTGACCGCAAAGATGCGCTGGGCGAGGGGCGATTTTTCGGCCGCTTCTGCGGATGGGAAGTCGGCTGTGCCTGCCTCAAGCACCGTCTGGCCGGGCAGGAACTTCAAGGTTGCCGGGTTCGGGGTGGATTCGGTCTGAATGAACATGAGGCAGCTCCGTTTTCGTTGCTTCTGATATGCGGGCAGCCGCCGTGGAAGTCAAGATTTGGAACCGTTCTAAATTGCGAGAGCGTGGTTTATCGCGTCAACCAACCGGTCGTCACCCCAGAAAACCTCATCCCCGACGACAAAACTGGGTGCGCCGAACAAGTCGAGTTCTTTGGCGCGGCTGGATTGAGCAAAGAGCGCCGCTTTGACCTGCGGGTCTTGCGATTTGTCCATAAAACCGGCGGGCAGACCTGCGGCTGCAAGACAATCGGTCAATGTCGATGCGGCCGAGATGTCGCGGCCCTCACCGAACTCGGCAATGTAGACGGCTCGGGTAAACGCGGCCCGCTGGTCCTGGGACCTGATGGCCACGGCCAAACGCGCAGCGGTCAGGGAATTCTGCGGAAACGGATCGGGGCGTTGAAAAGGCAATGCGCGCGCGGCGGATAAACGCTCCATATCGCGCCACATGTAGCGGCCCTTGGCGGGGTAGATCGTGAAGGGAGATGTGTTCCAGCCCTGTTCGGCAAAGATGGGCCCCAAAAGAAAGGGCTGCCAGTCGATGGAAACGCCCTTGTCAGCGGCCAGTTGCTCGATCCGCATCGCGCTGAGATAAGAATAGGTTGAGGCGAACTCGAACCAGAACTGAACGGGTGCTGCCATGGTGCCTCAGGTAATCTCTTCCAGTTTTTCCTTACTCAGATCGCCCGGCACGATGGTGATCGGGATCGGCATGCTGCCCGAGTTCTTGGTCAGCTGAGTCACTAGCGGTCCCGGCCCTTTCTTGTCGGTACCGGCGCCCAGAACCAGAACCCCAATCTCTGGATCGGATTGCACGTGTTCGATGATCTGCGCCACCGGATCGCCTTCGCGAATGGCCAATTCAGGCTCAACGCTCTGCTTGTCGCGCATCCATTTAGCGAAGACTTCAAAATGGGCGTGGATACGCTCGCGGGCCTCTTCACGCATGGTCTCGGCCACGCCGATCCAGTGATTGAATTCATCCGGCGGGATCACGGACAGAATTGTCACGCCGCCGCCGGTATGCGCGGCCCGCATCGCGGCAAAACGCATGGCGTTCAGGCATTCGCGGCTGTCATCCAGAATGACGAGAAACTTGCGCATTTGGGTCCTCTTAATTTTCTGGGATCATGCCTGACCGATAGCGTGCTGGCAACTCGGGTAAATCCCTAGCGCTCGCTTGCTGCCCAATCCCAGTAGAGCGCGCGGGCGCGACGGGCGATAGGGCCAACCTGATATTGCGTGTCGTCCAGAGCGGTCACAGGCGTCACTTTGTTCATATTGCCGGACATGAACACTTCATCCGCTGCATGGAAATCATCAAAGCTGAGGACTGACTCGTGTACGGTAAAACCATCGGCGCGCAGGTTCTTGATGTGCCGTGCGCGGGTGATCCCGGCCAGAAAGGTGCCATTGGGCATGGGGGTAAAGACCTCTCCATCCTTGGCCATGAAGATATTGGCGGTAGCGGTCTCGGCCACATTTCCCATCGCGTCGGCGACCAGCGCGTTCGAGAACCCTTTGAAGCGCGCCTCAGTCAGCATCCGGGCGTTGTTCGGGTAGAGACACCCGGCCTTGGCATTCACCACGGCGGATTCCAGTACAGGACGGCGGAACCGGGTGGTGGTCAACGTGACCGAGGCCGTCTCGGGCGCCATTGGGATCTCTTCGAGACAGATGGCGAAACCGGTACTGTCTTTCTGGGGCACGATGGCCGTGACGTCTCCGTGGATGCCCCAATACATCGGGCGAATATAGACAGCCTGATCCGCGCCATAGGATTGCAGCCCCTCGCGCACCAGATCGACCATCTGTTCAGTCGTCACGGTCGGGTTCAGCATCAAAGCCTCGGCGGAACGGTTCACGCGGGCGCAATGGGCCAGCAGGTCAGGAGCCATGCCGTCAAAGTAGCGCGCGCCATCAAAAACCGAGGACCCCAGCCACGATCCATGATCCGCCGCCCGCATGATCGGAGCGTCCCCTTCATGCCATTGGCCTTCGAAATAGGTGCGGATATTTTTGCCGACTGCCATAGCGCCCTCCCTCAGCTTTCGGCAAACCTAGGAGGGCGTCAGGCGAAGGTCCAGTGCAATCAGCCAGATGCAGCGCCAACCATGCCCACAATCTCGTAGGTTTGTTTCAGGATCGGAGCGGCAATCGCGCGCGCCTTTTCCGCGCCACGGGCAAGGATCTGGTCAATCTCGGACTGCTCGCCCATCAGGCGGGCCATCTCGGACGAGATCGGAGACAGTTTTTCGACCGCCAATTCCGCGAGCATCGGTTTGAACTCACCGAACTGCTTGCCGCCAACATCGGCCAGCACCTGCTCGGCCGAGCTGTCGCTGAGCGCGGCGTAGATATTGACTAGATTGCGCGCCTCGGGACGATCTTCCAAACCGTCGACTTCTGATGGCAGGGCGTCCGGATCAGTCTTGGCCTTACGGATTTTCTTGGCGATCGTGTCGGCATCGTCGGTCATGTTGATCCGACTCATGTCTGACGGGTCAGACTTGGACATCTTCTTGGAGCCGTCACGAAGGCTCATGACCCGTGTGGCCGCCCCTTCGATCACGGGTTCGGTGACCGGGAAGAAGTCGACGCCGAAATCGTTGTTGAATTTGATCGCGATGTCGCGCGTCAGCTCAAGATGCTGTTTCTGGTCCTCACCCACAGGAACATGGGTCGCGTGATAGATCAGAATGTCCGCGGCCATCAGCGCCGGATAGGCAAACAGGCCCAGCGAGGCGTTTTGCGTGTTCTTGCCCGCCTTGTCCTTCCATTGGGTCATGCGCTGCATCCAGCCCATCCGGGCAACGCAGTTGAAGATCCACGCCAATTGCGCGTGTTCGGGCACCTGGCTTTGGTTGAACAGGATGGATTGTTCTGGGTCGATGCCCGCCGCAATATAACCCGCGCACAATTCGCGCGTGTTGTGCGACAAGGCGGCGGGGTCCTGCCAGACGGTGATTGCGTGCAGGTCGACCATGCAATAGATGGTTTCGAACTCTGGCCCCTGCATATCCACAAAGCGCTTCATCGCGCCCAGATAGTTGCCCAAGGTCAGCCCGCCCGAAGGCTGGATGCCGGAAAACACGCGCGGCGTGAATTGGGTCTGGGTCATCGAAGGGAACTCCCGTCTGGAAAAATCAGCCCTCGTCGCTTACCCATGAGGCCAAGGGACGTCAACAGCCGCGAAAGGCCAGCCCAATGAGCAGTGAGCATTATACACCCGCTGTGAACCCTCTGCCGCCCGTCGTGGTGGCCTTGGTTCTGTTCATCATGGGGATCGAGCTGGCATTTACGCTGGGCGCCCGAGGTCTGGTCGGAGGGCCGGGCGCGGTCGGATGGCGGCTGGATGCGCTGCAGAGCTACGCGTTTTCGGCCGATATCTTCGATTGGATGGTGCAAAACGGGCGCTGGCCGTTCGAGCATGTCATCCGCTTTGTGACCTATCCGTTCGTTTCGGGCAGTTTTACGCAGGCGGTTTTTGTCTGCGTGTTCGTGCTGGCCATGGGCAAGATGGTGGGTGAGGTCTTTGGCGGCTTTCCGATGCTGCTGATCTTCGTGCTGTCGGGTGTTGGTGGCGCGCTCGCCTATGCGCTGTTTCTGGACCCGTCTTATCCGCTGGTCGGAGGGTTCCCACCGGTCTATGGGTTGATCGGGGCATTTACCTGGTTGCTGTGGCGCAAACTGTCTTTGGTTGGGGCCAATCAGGCGCGGGCATTTCAGTTGATTGCGGTGCTGATGGGCATTCAGCTGCTGTTTGGCCTGATCTTTGGCGGCACAGGTGATTGGGTGGCCGATCTGGGCGGTTTTGCCACCGGGTTCGGCCTGTCCTTCTTTTTGGCGCCGGGTGGTTGGGAGCGGATCAAGGGCCGCATCCGGCGCGAGTGATCAAGACCGGCGCAGGGCCGTTTTGAACTCGGACAGTCTAAATGCCCTCAACAGGTGGCCGAATGCGAAGTAGCTGACCGCTGCAACCATGATCAGCGCAAGCAGAGCCAAATAGCGCCACCCGGGCACATCAAGCGTCCAGCCGAACAGTTGAATAGCGGCAAACAACACCACGCCCATCCCGACCGATGCCAAGATGATCCGCCCCGCGCGCCGCCGGAAGCGGTCGTCGAACCGCGTCTCATCGCCCATATTCCGCGCGCCAAAGGCCAGTAGGCCAACCATGGCCCAGCCAGCGGCAGAGGCCGCAATGGCAGGGGCAATCCATCCGAAAATCGGGTAAAGGCCAAAGGCAAGCGCCGCGTTGATGATCATTGCCACCAAAGCATAGTGGAACGGAGACCGCGTATTCTCGCGCGCGAAATACAGCGGTTGCAGCAGCTTCTGCAGCATGAATGCGGGTAGGCCGATGCCATAGATCGCAACGGCCAGGGCTGTGGCGGCTGTGTCCTCAGCGGTGAACTGGCCTCGCTGGAACAGGACTGAGACCAGCGGGTTCGGGATGATCAGGAACGCTACGGTCGAGGGTAGGGTGAGCAGCAACATGAACTCTCCGGCCCGCGAAAACGCATTGCGCGCGCCCGCTTTGTCATCCGCGCGCAAGCGGCGAGACAGGTCGGGCAGCAGAACGATTCCGATGGCGATCCCGACGACGCCCAGAGGCAGCTGATACAGACGATCTGCTGCAAATAACCAGCTGACGGCTTTCTCGGTTTTTGAGGCCACAAGTTGCCCTACGACCAGA
Organism: Ruegeria sp. CK3; assembly: GCF_056536565.1. Taxonomy (NCBI): domain Bacteria; kingdom Pseudomonadati; phylum Pseudomonadota; class Alphaproteobacteria; order Rhodobacterales; family Roseobacteraceae; genus Ruegeria; species Ruegeria sp. CK3. The sequence continues at coordinate 114,056 of NZ_JBQFPV010000006.1, read as the reverse complement.
TTGACCTGCGTCACCCCCATGGCCAAGGCGGCGGGTACGGCGATACGGACCATATTCCGCATCTCGGGCGTCAGGCGTGGCAGACCGAAGCGTATGCGGATACCGGCGCGTTCGGTGGCGACCCAGACCAACGCCAACTGCGCCACACCTGCCACAGGGATCACGGCGATGAGCCAGCGAATAACCTCACCTCCGGATATCGCGCCAGCGATCAAGGCGGTGCAGGCGAAGATGTTCAGAAGAACCGGCGCTGCGGCGGCGGCAGCAAACCGCCCCGTCGCGTTCAGAACGCCCGAAAACAGCGCTGCCAGTGACATGAAAAGAATGTAAGGAAAAACGACATAGCCATAGTCGACTGCCAAGTCGAAGCGCTCATCGCCGTAGAACCCCTCGGCCGTCAGCCAGACGAGGCCGGGCATGAAGACCATCGCCAACCCGACCAGGGCTAATACCGCAGCGACCAATAGGTTGAAAGCGTCTTGCGCGAACCCTTGCGCGTTCTTTCCGCCTTCTAGCCGCTTGGAAAACATCGGCACGAAAGCTGCGTTGAATGCGCCTTCGGCAAAGAAGCGGCGGAACATGTTGGGCAGACGGAAAGCCGCGACGAAGGCGTCCATCACCGGGCCGGGGCCGATGAACGCGGTCAGCAGGATCTCACGCAGAAAGCCCAGAATGCGACTTGCCAACGTCCAGAAGCCGACCGTGAAAAAGCCGGAAAACAGCCGGATCTGCTTCATGACGCCGCGCGCTCGGCGCCCTCGGTTATGGCTTTGCGCAGTTTGGTCTCAAGCCCGCGCTGTTTGCTTTCCGAGTGGTATTTCAGCCCGAACATGTCCTTGACGTAGAATGTATCCACCACCTGCTCGCCATAGGTCGCGATCACGGCGTTGGCGATATAGACATTGGCCGCTGCCAGCGTGCGCGTCAGGTCATAAAGCAAGCCGGGGCGGTCGCGGGTATCGACCTCGATGATCGTGTAGATCTCGGACCCGTCATTGTCGAAGGTGATATGGGTCGGCACGTTGAAAGCGCGTTCGCGTTTCTTGATCTTGTCGCGCGATTTCAGCGCGTCGCGGGCCACGACCTCGCCTTTCAGCGTTTTGTGAATCATCTGGGTCAGACGCGGCAGACGGCTGGCTTCGAACGGGTGGCCTTCGGCATCCTGTATCCAGAATGCATCCGTGACATAGCCATCCTTGGTGGTGTAGCTGCGGGCATCCACGACGTTGGCACCGACCAAGGCCAAGGCCCCGGCGATCCGTGCGAAAATACCGGGGTGATCACCCATGGCAAAGCAGGCGCGGGTGGCGTCGCGATCTTCGTCCGGATGCAGGCGGATCTCCATCGCGCCGGGATCGCCGCTGTGTTCCAGCGCCCGTAGCATCTCGGCAAATTCCACATGGGTCGAGACGTTCAGGCCCTGCCAGTACGGCGCATAGTGCCGCCCGGTTTCCGTCTTCAGATCGGCCTTGGACCATTCGATCAGTTCTGCGCGCAGCAGCTTCTTGGCTTCGGCCCCGCGATTGGCGCGGTTCAGGTCCTCCATGCCCGTTTCCAAGGCACGTTTGGTTTCCGCATGCAGCGCGCGCAGCAACGTGGCCTTCCAGTTGTTCCACGTATTGGGCCCGACACCGCGAATGTCACAAACGGTCAGCACGGTCAGCAGATCCAGCCGTTTGACCGTTTGCACAGCCTTGGCAAAATCCCGCACGGTCCGAGGGTCCGAGATATCGCGCTTCTGCGCCATGTCCGACATGAGCAGGTGATACCGCACCAGCCATTCGACCGTCTCGGAATCGGATTTGTTCAGCCCCAGCCTGGGTGCCACTTTCCGCGCGATTTGTGCCCCGAGGATAGAGTGATCCTCGGGCCGTCCCTTGGCGATGTCGTGCAACAGCAGCGCAACATAGAGGACCTTGCGGTTCACGCCCCCTTCAAGGATCGAGGACGCCAGAGGCAGCGATTCAACCAGCTCTCCGCGTTCGATCTGGGCGAGGTTGACGATGCACTGGATGATATGCTCGTCCACCGTGTAGCTGTGATACATATTGAACTGCATCATAGCTACGATGGGTTCGAACTCGGGTATGAAGGCTGATAGCACCCCAAGTTCGTTCATCCGGCGCAGGGCGCGTTCCGGGTTGCCATGTTTCAGCATCAGGTCGAGGAAGATGCGCTGGGCTTCCTTGTCGCCGCGCATATCGTCGTCGATCAGGTGCAGATTGGCCGTAACCAGCCGCATAGCATCCGGATGGATCAGCATACCTGTGCGCAGGCCTTCCTCGAACAGGCGCAACATGTTCAGCTTGTCGGTCAGGAATGTACCCGGATCAGCGATGTCCAGACGACCATGAACCATGCTGTACCCGGGTTTGACCCGAGGGCGGCGGCGGAAAATCCGCTCCAGCAGCGGCGCCCCTTTCATATGCAGGGCCTCCAGCTTGGTTAGAAAGATCCGCGTCAATTCCCCTACGCTGGTGGCATGGCGGAAATAGCGTTGCATGAACACTTCGACGGCCCGCCGCCCGGCCCGATCTTCATAGCCCATGCGCGCCGCAACCTCGACCTGCATGTCGAAGGTCAGCTGTTCGGTCGCGCGACCTGTGACCAGATGCAGGTGTGAGCGCGCGGCCCAAAGGAAATTCTCGGCCTCGGCAAAGGTCTTGAATTCATCGGGCGTGAACAGGCCCAGCGGGACCAGCTCGGCCACGTCTTGCACACCGTAGATGTATTTCGCGATCCAGTAGAGCGATTGCAGATCGCGCAGCCCGCCTTTGCCCTCTTTCACATTGGGTTCGACCACGTAGCGCTGGCCCTGTTTCAAGTGGCGTTCGTCGCGTTCCTGAAGCTTGGCCTCGATGAACTCGCGCTCGGTGCCCTTGAACAGATCGGCCTTCAGGCGTTGGTCCAGTTCCTTGGCCAGATTCGTATCACCAGCCAGATAGCGCTGTTCCAGCATCGCGGTGCGGATGGTGAAATCTTCGGTTCCCAAACGCAGGCAATCCTTGATCGTGCGTGAGGAATGGCCGACCTTCAGGCGCAGATCCCATAGGATATAGAGCATGGATTCAATCACGCTCTCGGCCCAGGCGGTGATCTTGTAGGGCGTTAGAAACAGCAGATCGACATCCGAGGCGGGTGCCATCTCACCGCGCCCATAGCCGCCGACCGCCAGAACAGCGATGCGTTCCCCCTGTGTCGGGGTGGCCAGAGGGTGCAGATGCTCGCTGGCGACGCGCATCGCAGTGCCGACCAGACAATCTGTGAGGTAAGTATAGGACCTGGTCAGAGGGCGCGCTTCGAAAGGGTGGGCGGCAAACGCCTCGGCGATGGCAGCGCGCCCGGATTTTTGCGCCTCACGCAGAATACGCACCGTTTCAGCACGCAACGCGGAATTGTCAGCACCTGCCTCGAACGCCGCAGAAAGCTGATCGTCAACGCGGGCACTGTCGAAAATATCCTCTGGCGGGCAGATAAGTGAGTTTTCAGGCACTGCAGTCAGGTGAGGCTGGTCAGAAACCGGCCCCTGAGAAGCTTTGAGGGGCAGGGTCAATCACAACCACCTGTTTGTTCTGGATCGTGGCAACCGCCAGACCGCGTTCATTGGTACCGTCCGAGCGCAGGCGGAAGATGCCGCCAACGCCCTGGAAACCGGCGCTCTGAGTCAGCGCAGCCCCAGTCAAGGCGTTCGATTTGCCTTGGCTGACAAGCGCCCCGATGGCGGCGATGCCGTCATAGGCCAGCCCGCTGATCGGATGAGGCGCTTCGCCATAGGTTGCATTATAGCGCTGACGATAGGCCTGCGCTTTTGCGGGATCAGGCAGAGCAAACCAACCGCCCTGAACACCGGGCAACTCCAGCGTTTGGGCTGGAATGTCCCACCGTGTCAGACCGATATACTGAGAGGTCGACGGCGAAACCCCCGCTTCAGGTAGAAGCTGCGAGAACAAGGGCAGCGCGCCTGCGGTGGTTGCAGTCAGGAAGACCGAGTCCGCACCGGTGGAATCCATGGCGGATTTGATGTTGGGCACCGCGTTGATCACGCCCTGCTGCGACCGGTCGTAGCCGACGCTGCCAGCGTTGTTCATACTGCTGCTGGCCAGTGCATTGGCAATGGCTGAGCGGCCAGCCTCTCCGGCGGCGTCATTGCTGTGTACGATGATTGCTCCGGTCTTACCCTGTCTTCCGCCATAATTGGCCAGTCGATTGGCGGTGTTCTGGAATGTCGGCCCCAGCACAAAGACATTTCCACCCGCGATGCTCGTGTTGTTTGAGAAGGACAGAACGTTGACGTTGTTGTTCAGTACCGCAAGACCGGCCGCGTTGGCGGCCTGTGCGTAGACCGGTCCGATGATGATCTTGGCCCCATCCGCCACAGCCTGTTGCGCCACGCCCGAGGCCGTACCGGCATTGCCTGCCGTATCATAGACACGCAGGTCGATTGTAACGTTCGGCAGGTCCGACATCGCCAGACGTGCTGCATTTTCAAGGCTTTGCGCCAGCGCTGCGTCGCCAGACTGGCCTGATCCGCGCGGAACCAGAAGCGCGACGGGCACCGGTTCCGAGGTGTTGATCGAGGGGCCTCCGCCGACGCCAGTGGTTTCACATGCTGCCAGAAAAACGGCGGTGGTCAGGGCAATTGTGGTTTTGGCCAACTTGCTTACGGACTTGCAAACGGTAAACATCTAAAAGAAAACTCCCTGATCCGGCGGCTTGCGACGCTGCTGTTCTATCGAGCCGCGATAATAAACGTCACGCTGTGAGGGTCCAGCTTTGAATTTCCAAAACATAAGTTTGGCTGCTGGCCTGTATTTTGTTGCCACTCCGATCGGTACGGCGCGCGATATTACGCTCAGAGCGTTGGATGTGTTGGCCTCGGCCGACATGATCGCGGCAGAAGACACCCGTAGTCTGCGTAGGTTGATGGAAATCCACGGTATCCCCTTGAGCGGGCGGCGCATTCAGGCGTATCACGACCACAGTGGAGCAGGCGCACGCGGCAAGATCATGGATGCTTTGGCTGCAGGGCAATCCGTTGCCTATGCGTCCGAGGCCGGTATGCCGCTGATCGCCGATCCGGGCTACGATTTAGGGCGGCAGGCGGCCAAGGCTGGGCACACCGTCACTTGCGCTCCGGGCCCGTCCGCCGCGCTGACGGCGCTGACACTGGCGGGTCTGCCAACGGATGCGTTCTTTTTTGCGGGCTTTTTACCGAATGCGTCTGGCGCTCGTCGCAGCCGAATCGAGGCGCTGCGGGATATTCCCGGAACGCTGGTGTTCTACGAATCACCCAAGCGCGTTGCTGGATGCTTGTCCGATCTGTCCGACATCCTCGGCTCCGACCGGCAGGCGGCTTTGTGCCGCGAGCTGACGAAGAAGTTCGAGGAAGTCCGACGTGGCTCTTTGCAAAACCTGGCAGAGGCCTACCGAGACCAAACCCCCAAGGGTGAGGTCGTTCTGCTCGTGGATCGCAGCCATTCGCCAAGCGTTAACGAATCTGACGTAGAAGAGGCTTTGAAACAGGCCTTGCAAACCCATTCGGTTCGGGATGCGGCGGATTTGGTGTCAAAGATGTATGATCTTCCCAGACGTCCCATTTACCAGCAGGCTCTCAAACTGGGAAAGGGATGACATGACGCAGCGTGCGGTGCGGGGGTCGGTATCTTATCATGCAGGGCAATCTGCGGAATTGCGGGTTGCAGCCGACTATGAACGCCGTGGATTCTCGATCGCTCACAGACGCTGGCGCGGTGCCGGGGGTGAGATTGACCTGATCGCGCGGGATGGTGAAGGGCTGGTTTTCATCGAGGTCAAGAAAAGCATCAGTTTCGACATGGCTGCGGCTCGGATCACCCCACGGCAGACCCAGCGTATCTGCGCATCAGCGGCGCAGTTTCTTGAAAATGAACCGGGCGGGCAACTGACGAATGTTCGGTTCGACGCGGCGCTGGTCGATGGCACGGGCGCTGTTCAAATAATCGAAAACGCCTTCGGACCGGCCTAAGCCCCATTGAACCCCTCGGCCTGCTGCGCCATGTATCTGGCGTGAAGTTGAGGGACATGCCATGAAAATCGCCTTTCAAATGGACCCGATCGGGGCCGTGGATATCAACGCCGACAGCTCTTTCCGCCTCGCGGAAGAGGCACAGGCCCGCGGGCATGAGCTGTTCTTCTACGGGCCGGATCAATTGGCCTACCAGGAGGCGCGGATCACCGCGCGAGGACAAGACATGCAGGTTCAGCGCGTTGCCGGAGACCCCGCGGTCCTCGGTCCCGAGCGTGAAGTTGATCTGGCTGAGTTTGACGTGGTGTGGCTACGTCAGGACCCGCCGTTCGACATGCATTACATCACCTCGACGCATCTGCTGGATCGGTTGAAGGGGCAAACTTTGGTGGTCAATGACCCGTTTTGGGTACGCAATTACCCCGAGAAACTACTGGTTCTGGATTTCCCCGAATTGACCCCTCCGACCACGATTGCGCGGGACATGCAGACCATCAAGGCCTTCAAGGACAAGCATCAGGACATCATCCTGAAACCTCTCTATGGCAATGGAGGGGCTGGGGTGTTCCGGTTGGATGCCAATGACCGCAACCTGACCTCGCTGTATGAGCTGTTCACCGGATTCTCGCGCGAGCCGTTGATTGTTCAGAAATTCCTGCCGGATGTGAAGAACGGCGACAAACGGGTGATTCTCGTGGATGGAGAGCCGGTTGGTGCCATCAACCGCGTCCCGGCCGAAGGTGAGACGCGATCCAACATGCATGTCGGCGGACGACCCGAAAAGATCGGTTTGACCGAGCGGGATCTCGAAATCTGCGCGGCCATCGGCCCTCTGCTGAAAGAAAAAGGTCAGATCTTTGTCGGGATCGACGTGATCGGAGACTACCTGACCGAGATCAACGTCACCTCCCCCACCGGGATTCAAGAGCTTGAGCGCTTCAACGGTGAGAACATCGCCGAAAAGATCTGGCAGGCAATTGAGGCCAAAGTCTAAGCGCAGCAGGTGTGGGGCAGCGCTTAGTTGGGTCCGTACATTGAAATGGACGGACGCACTGAGGGTTGAGTTCACCTCTGGAACATGGCGCAAGCGGTGAGCTGCGGTACTTGTCTAGGACGACTGGCAATGATCAGTTCCGCCGTAGTTTGTATCCCAATCGGCCTCGCAACATACTGAGGGCGAACATCTAAGCCATAGCCCGTGCGCTGATCCGAAAACTTAGCGCTTCGGCCACGTGTGGTCGCCGGATATCAGGGGAGCCATCCAGATCGGCGATGGTTCGCGCGACTCGTAGGATGCGGTGAAAGGCGCGCGCCGACAGGCCGAACCGGTCGGCGGCCTTGAGCAACAGCTCTTTGCCCTCAGCATCTGGGGCGGCGACCTCTTCCAGTAATTTACCTTCGATATCAGCGTTTTGGCATACGCCCTCGTGACCTTCAAACCGAGCAGACTGAACGGCGCGGGCCTGTTCCACACGCGTGGCTACGGTGGCCGAACTGTCGCCAGACGGCGGCAGATCAAGGTCGGTGAACGCTACCGGAGGCACCTCGATGCGCATATCGAACCTGTCCATCAAAGGGCCGGAGATGCGGTTCAGGTAGTCCTCACCACAGCCCGGTGCGCGGGAACAAGCGCGGGACGGATCGGTCAGGAGCCCGCATTTGCACGGGTTGGCTGCCGCGACCAGCATAAAACGGCAGGGGTACTTCACATGGGCGTTGGCGCGGGCGACCATGACCTCTCCAGTCTCAATCGGTTGGCGCAGGGTTTCCAAAACGGTGCGAGGGAATTCGGGGAACTCGTCCATGAACAACACCCCGTTATGGGCCAGAGAGATTTCTCCGGGTTTTGCACCGCGTCCGCCGCCGACAATCGCCGCCATCGAGGCGGTGTGATGCGGTTCGCGAAAGGGCCGCGTCCGGTTGATGCCGCCTTCGTCCAATAACCCACAGAGGGATTGGATCATCGACGTTTCCAGCGCCTCGACCGGGGTCAAAGGCGGCAGGATGCCGGGCAGGCGCGCTGCGAGCATGGATTTGCCCGATCCCGGCGTGCCGATCATGATCAAGTGGTGCCGTCCCGCCGCCGCGATCTCAAGCGCACGTTTGGCGCGTTCCTGTCCTTTGACGTCGCGCAGATCGCGGGTGTTGGAGGACAGGCTGACTTCGCCCGGTATGGCCGCAGACAGTGGGGCCTGACCAGAGAAATGGCGCACCACGTCGCCCAGCGAACCGGCTCCGATGACCTGAGTGGCGTCCACCCATGCAGCCTCGGCGCTTGAGGCGCGGGGGCAGAGCAGGGCGCGATCCTCGGCCGCCGCTGTCATCGCGGCGGGCAACGCGCCTACGACTGGAACCAGCGACCCATCCAAGGATAATTCGCCTAACGCAACAGTGCCCTCGGCCGCGTCTGCTGGGATGATCTCCAAAGCGGACAGGAGGGCGACGGCGATGGGAAGGTCGAAATGGCTACCTTCTTTGGGCAGGTCAGCAGGGGACAGGTTGATGGTGATGCGTTTGGACGGCAAGGCGATGGCCATGGAACCAAGCGCGCTGCGCACCCTATCTCGCGCCTCGGATACCGCCTTGTCCGGCAGACCGACGATTGAAAAGGCGGGTAGGCCCGGTGAGACGGCGCATTGCACCTCGACCGGGCGGGCATCAACCCCTTGAAACGCAACCGTGTGAGCGCGGGCAACCATGGCAATCCTGTTCTTGGTTAACAGGACGTTGCTGCCATGGCCGAGGTTTAAGAACGGTTAACGGCTGCGCGCATTGTGGTGAATTTGGGCCATGCGCCCGGGTCGGCGACTGTTTTGTCGCGGCAGAACGTGTTGCAGAACCCCCAGCGCTGGCCGTCGAGGTCGAGGAAATCGGTGACCGGTTCGCCGGAATACGGGCAGTGCGCGTTGACCGAGGGGCCTTCTTCGGCGGGTCGTGCCTCGGACGGTTTGCCAACTGGCCAGTAGGCCGAAGGGGAATATTCTGGGTAGGGGTACGGATTGTATTGAACGGTCAGCCCCATCGCGCGCCATTGTCGGACCGATGTATCCGACAGCAAGCTTAGGCAATAGTTGCGACTTTCGGCTGAGACCGGCAGATCATACCCAATGATCCGAGCCGCAACAGGGGTGTAGAAGACATCGGCCAGCGAGTAGGCTCCGAAAAACGGACCCTCCGACGCGCCCGAGATCGCCCGAGCATGCGCCCAAAGCGTCTCAATCCGGGCGAGGTCATTCAAAGTGTCCGCTGACGGTTGGAACCCTTTCCAAACATGCGCCAACTGCATCGGGCATTCCCCACGTAGTGCGGTAAAACCCGCGACCATTTCGGCGCACAGCCAACGGGCCGTTGCGCGCGCGGCTGGGTCTGACGGCCAAAGGCCAGCTTCGGGGTGCCGTTCAGCCAACGTCTCGGCCATTGCGAGGCTTTCGCCCACAACCGTACCATCGGGCAGACGCATGGCGGGAACCAGACGGGCCGGAGCAAGGGGTTCCAAATCCGCGGCCATGGTGCCGGAATAGAGGCCAACCAAGTGGCTGCGATAGGGCAGGCCGAATTTCTCGAGCATCAACCAGCCGCGCATGGACCAGCTGGAAAACAGGCGGTCACCGATAAAGAGATCATAGGTCATGATCGAAGGATGACGGAGCCGGACGCGCGCGTAAATCAGTGATTTGTGACCTGCCGGATCACGGAAGATGATTGATGGCGCCGACTGACCATTTGCCCGCGTGATAGGCGATCTGGGTGACTGACAGGTTGTCGATCCGGTGTGAAAACGCTTGTTGCGCCTCAATATCCAAAGCGCGCTGTACTTGCGTCAGGATCACTCCGAAATGGGCAACGATGACCAGATCCGCGCCCGCATATGCAGCCATCAGCGCGTCGACGGTTTTGTCGACTCGCGCGCGGACATCGTTCCAGCTTTCTCCGTTCGGCGGCCGTACTTCGCCGGGATTGTCCCAATAGGCAAAGGCAAGCTCGGGGTCTTCGGCTTCGATCTCGGCGAAACCGCGCAGCTCCCATGTGCCGAAGTTGATCTCGCGCAGGTCAGGGTGGTGGGGCAGGCGCAGGCGCCGGCCTTGGATCGCCGTTGCCGTATCCGCCGCGCGCGACAGGTCGGATGAGACGACAACCGCATCCGCCGGGATGTGATCATGCAACCGCTGCAGCGCGGCCTGATCGCTCAGATCGGCGGGCAGATCGGACCAGCCGACCATCGTTTTGGCATGGGTGGGCCCGTGGCGAACCAGATGCAGACGCGTCATGGCAATTGTCCCTTCAAAACCATCGGCAGCCCCGCCGTGACCTGAACCACCAGGTCGGCCTTTGCTGCTAGCGCGATGTTCAACCGACCCTGCGCCTCGCGGAACCGGCGGGCGAGGGCGTTTTCAGGCACGATGCCGTGACCAACCTCATTCGAGACAACTACAAGCTGCGCCGGGCAACGGCGCAGGGCGCTCAGCAGTTGGGCTTGGGCCTGATCCAGATCGTTCTCGGCCAGCAGGTGATTGGTCAGCCACATCGTGGCGCAGTCAATCAGGCAGGCTTGGTCAGGACTCAGTTTCGCCAAAACAGAAGCAAGGTCCAGCGGTGCCTCGACAGTTTCCCAGCCGGACCCGCGTTGTTCGATGTGGCGATCGACCTTTTGCTGCATCTCGCCATCAAACACTTGTGATGTCGCAAGATACATCCGGTTTTTCCCAGAGGATACAACCAGTTGTTCGGCATATGCCGACTTTCCCGATGCGGCTCCTCCCAGCACAAAGGTTAAATTGGCGGTCACAATTCTTACCTTTCTGGTGATCCACTTGGTGATGATCTGCGTATCGACCCTAAGTCGGCAAGGCAAGCCCGGCTAATGCCTGCAAAAAGGGAGAGTTTCATGGCACTGGACAACGCATCCGATTTCTCGATGTCCCGCAAAGCGATGAAGGCCGAACTGCTGGACGCGGAAACCGAATTGCAACTGGCCTATGCGTGGCGTGACAACCGCGACGAACAAGCACTGCACCGACTGATCACCGCCTACATGCGTCTAGCTATTTCGATGGCGGCCAAGTTCAAGCGCTACGGCGCCCCGATGAACGACCTGATCCAAGAAGCCGGTCTTGGATTGATGAAAGCCGCAGACAAGTTTGACCCTGATCGCGGTGTGCGGTTCTCGACCTATGCGGTGTGGTGGATCAAAGCCAGCATCCAGGATTACGTGATGCGTAACTGGTCGATGGTGCGGACCGGTTCGACCTCATCCCAGAAATCTCTGTTCTTCAACATGCGCCGCGTTCAGGCCCGCTTGGAGCGTGAAGCCGCCACCGAGGGGCAAGAGCTGGATCGGCATCAGCTACACCAGATGATCGCGACGGAAATCGGTGTGCCCTTGCGCGATGTGGAGATGATGGAAGGGCGTCTGTCCGGCTCGGATTTTTCGCTCAACGCGGTGCAGTCAGCGGATGAAGATGGGCGTGAGTGGATTGATGCGCTGGAAGATGATCGTGAGCAGGCCGCCGAGGCGGTTGAACATCGCCACGACACCGAGCAGCTGCGCGAATGGTTGCTGATGGCGATGCAATCCCTCAATGACCGCGAAAGATTTATCGTGCGTGAACGCAAGCTGCGCGAACCGGCCCGGACCCTTGAAAGCTTGGGGAATGAGCTGGGTCTATCGAAGGAGCGTGTACGCCAGCTTGAGGCCGCAGCCTTCACCAAGATGCGCAAGAACCTTGAAGCCCAATCGCGTGAGGTGCAACACTTCATCGCATGACAAGATTTGCGATTCTGCTGTGTGTGCTGGCGTTTACGGCCAGCGCTGTGCGCCCGGTCCAAGCCGGTGAGTTGATCCCCGAGGATGTCCTCGCAGCTATGCAGGATGCGGACGTGGTGATACTTGGTGAAATACACGACAACCCGCGCCATCACCTTGTGCAGACTGAGGCGTTGGGCGCGATCGCTCCGTCCGCGGTGGTGTGGGAAATGGTTACCGAAGAAGGCGCGCAGCGTCTGGCTCAGACCGCCGCCTCCAACCCCGAGGAATTGTCTCGGATCCTGCGCTGGGCGGGGTCGGGTTGGCCCCCACTGAGTATGTACTACCCAGTCTTTCAGGCTTCGGACGCGCCGGTCTATGGCGCCATGGTTCCACGCACAGCCGCGCGCGCCGCGATGGAGAAGGGCGCGGCCACGGCCCTCGGGGCAGACGCCGCGCGCTATGGCCTGACCGTTCCGCTGTCGCCCGAGGATCAGGCTGCGCGCGAGGCGGATCAACTGGCCGCACATTGCGATGCTTTGCCCGCCGAGATGTTGCCGCAAATGGTCTCGATCCAACGTCTGCGAGACGCGGTGCTGACCCGAGCAATCCTGCGCGCGGACGAGGAAACCGGTGGCCCGATTGCCGTGATCACCGGCAATGGCCACGCTAGGACAGACCGGGGCATCCCGACCTTTCTGTCGCGCCTGAAGCCAGGGCTGAAGGTCTTTGTTCTGGGTCAGTCCGAAGGAGGAGTGATCGACGGAACCTTTGATGCGGTGATCGACAGCCCGGAAATAGAGCGTGAAGACCCTTGCAAAGCGTTTGAGACGCAGAATTAACCGCTGGAACTACCCGGTGGCCTTGCCTAATGTCGGGACCGACCGGGACGGGAAGGGCTGAACATGCTGGCATCCAAACGTATTCTGCTGATCATCGGCGGTGGCATTGCGGCCTATAAGTCACTGGACCTGATCCGACGGCTGCAAGAGCGCGGCGCGCAAGTCACTCCCGTTTTGACCCGTGCCGCTGAGGAGTTCGTGACACCGCTGTCGGTCTCTGCACTTGCAGGTCAGAAAGCTTTTCGCGATCTCTTCGACCTGACCGATGAGGCCGAGATGGGGCATATCCAGCTGTCACGCTCGGCCGACCTGATCGTGGTTGCCCCAGCTACGGCGGATATGATGGGCAAGATGGCGGCAGGATTGGCCAACGATCTGGCCTCGACCCTGCTGATGGCCACGGACACGCCGGTTCTATGCGCGCCCGCCATGAATGTTCGCATGTGGGATCACCCGGCGACCCAGCGCAATCTAAAACAGTTGCAGCAGGACGGCATCCGCTTTGTAGGACCCAACGAGGGCGACATGGCCTGTGGCGAATATGGCCCGGGCCGGATGTCCGAACCGCTAGAGATCGTTGCCGCCGTCGAGGCGCAATTGGCCGACGGGCCGTTGAAGGGTAAACGCATCCTTGTGACCTCCGGCCCGACGCATGAACCTATTGATCCGGTACGCTACATCGCCAACCGCTCATCCGGGGCGCAAGGGACTGCCGTTGCCCGCGCCTTGGCGGCGCTTGGGGCCGAGGTGGTTTTTGTCACTGGTCCCGCCGACGTTCCGCCACCCCAAGGCGTGCAGGTCGTGCAGGTTGAGACAGCACAGCAGATGTCGGACGCAGTGGATGCGGCGCTCCCTGTGAATGCAGGTGTTTTTGCTGCCGCAGTCGCCGACTGGAAGGTGGCCACAGCTTCGGATCGGAAACTGAAGAAGAGCCGGGATGGTCTGCCGTCGCTGGAGTTCGCCGAGAATCCCGACATCCTGAAACGCGTCTCGCAGATGGGTGCGGGTCGCCCTGAACTGGTTGTGGGCTTTGCAGCGGAAACCGACGATGTGATCGAAAACGCGACAGCAAAGCGCGCCCGCAAGGGGTGCGATTGGATCGTGGCAAACGACGTCAGCCCGGCAACCGGCATCATGGGGGGCTCGGAAAATGCGGTCGTCCTGATCTCGGATCAAGGGGCCGAGAGCTGGCCGCGCATGGGCAAAGACATGGTCGCCACGCGTTTGGCACAAAAGATCGCCGACGCACTGGCCGGATAAGACAGAAGGAATACAGATGGTAGCTATCCGCGTGATTCGGGAAGTGGGTGCAGACGTTTCTGTGCCCCTGCCGTCATATGAGACCTCGGGCGCGGCCGGTGCTGATGTGCGCGCCAACCTGCCCGAAGGCGCGTCGATTTTCCTGGAGCCGGGGCAGCGCGCCCTTGTCCCCACCGGCCTGCGAATCGAGATCCCGGCGGGCTATGAGGTTCAGGTCCGCCCGCGCTCCGGGCTGGCCTTGAAGCACGGCATCACCCTGCCCAACACGCCGGGGACCATCGACAGCGACTATCGCGGCCCGCTGGGTGTGATCGTCATGAACGCAGGGCAAGACCGGTTCGAGGTCACCCACGGAGAACGCATCGCGCAGCTGATTGTAGCGCCCGTCGTGCAGGCGACGTTCGAACTGACCGAAACCCTTGGCTATACCGAGCGTGGGTCGGGCGGGTTCGGCTCAACCGGGCGCGGCTGATGCTGCTGGTTCTGGTCCTTACCGCGGGTCTGTGGGGCGTCGGCTATATCGCGGGCGTGTCCTGGACGGCGCGTGTGACCTCGGTCAGTGTGCTTATGGCCGGGGTGATCCTGTCGCATTTGGTTTTGCCAAGCGGTCATCCCCTGCGCGAAGCAACCGGAGGATCGGCGGCGCTGTGGCTGATGCTGGCCGGAGCGGCTGCTCTGGTCATGGTCTATGGCAAGGGGCTGAAAGCGCTGCGAAACCGGGCGCAGCCCGAAGCGGATCTGGCCGAGGTCAAACCCTCGGACCGGTTCACTGAGACAGAGCTAGACCGCTATGCCCGCCACATCGTTCTGCGCGAACTGGGTGGACCGGGGCAGAAACGGTTGAAAAAGGCGCGCGTGCTGGTGATTGGTGCCGGGGGTCTCGGCGCTCCTGCCTTGCAGTATCTGGCGGCAGCGGGTGTTGGCACGATAGGGGTGATCGACGACGACGTGGTCGAAAACGCCAATCTCCAGCGTCAGGTCATCCACCGCGATGCCGATATCGGAATGCCCAAAGTGTTTTCGGCCAAGCAAGCGATGGAGGCACAGAACCCCAACGTCACTGTCCTGCCCTACAATCGTCGTCTGAGCGATGATATCGCGAACGACCTTTTGGGCGACTTCGACCTGATCCTAGATGGCACCGACAATTTCGAAACCCGCTATCTGGCCAATCGCACGGCCGTTGCGTTGGGCAAACCGCTGATCTCGGGCGCGTTGTCTCAATGGGAAGGACAGCTGAGCGTCTTCGATCCGGCCAATGATGCCCCCTGCTACCAGTGTATTTTCCCCGAAGCCCCCGCAGCCGGTCTGGCCCCATCCTGTTCCGAGGCAGGCGTGATCGGCCCCTTACCGGGCGTGGTTGGGTCCATGATGGCGGTTGAGGCGATCAAGGTGATCACCGGGGCCGGCCAAGCGCTGCGCGGCGAAATGCTGATCTACGACGCGCTTTATGGTGAAAGCCGAAAGATCACCCTCTCCAAGCGCTCTGACTGCCCGATTTGCGGCGCCGGTGGTGAATAAACGCCGTGTTGCTCTGGATCATCTGACCGGCCCTTCCTAGGTTGTGGTCAAAGGAGATCAGAATGACCAACCCGATCCTGTCCGACTCGACCACTCCGTTCGAACTCGCCCCTTTTGCCAAGATTTCGGATGATGATTTCGCCCCTGCGCTGGATGAGGCGCTGCAGGCGCACAACGCGCAGATCGACGCGATCGCTGCAAACGCTGAAATCCCGAGTTTCGCCAACACGATCGAAGCGCTTGAGGCCGCGGGTGAGCAACTGGACAGAGTTCTGTCAGTTTTCTTCACAGTTGCGGGCGCGGACAGCAATCCGAAACGCGAGGAATTGCAGCGAGAATTCTCGCCAAAGCTGGCGGCGCATTTTTCGGGGATATCCTCGAACAAGGCGCTGTTCAAACGTATGGCCGACCTGTGGGCGCGGCGCGATGATTTGGGCCTAAGCGACGAACAGGCCCGCGTGCTGATGCTGTCTCATCGCGGTTTCGTCCGCGCCGGCGCGGCGTTGGAGGGCGAGAAGGACGCCCGGATGCAAGAGATCAAGGCGCGGCTGGCGTCACTGGGAACCTCATTCACTCAGAACCTGCTGGTGGATGAGCGCGACTGGTTCATGGACCTGTCCGAGGATGACCTGCAGGGCCTTCCGGATTTCGTTGTCGATGCCGCACGCGCGGCGGGTCAGGAAAAGGGCGCTGTTGGTCCAGTAGTCACCCTGTCCCGGTCGATCATTGTGCCGTTCCTTCAGTTCTCAACCCGCCGCGACCTGCGGGAAAAAGCCTATCGCGCCTGGACCGCGCGCGGGGCGAATGGTGGTGAGACTGACAACCGCGACATCGCCGCCGAAATCCTGTCCCTGCGTGAAGAACGTGCCAAGCTGTTGGGCTATGACAGCTTTGCCGACTACAAGCTTGAGACCGAAATGGCTCGCTCGCCTGACCGCGTCCGCGACCTGCTGATGCAAGTGTGGGAGCCTGCCAAGGCGCGCGCCGACGCAGATGCCGAGGTGCTGACCGCGATGATGCAGGAGGATGGTGTCAACGGCCCTCTGGCGGCATGGGACTGGCGCTACTACGCCGAGAAACGCCGCAAGGCCGAGCATGATCTGGATGAGGCCGCGCTGAAACCCTACCTGCAACTGGACCGGATGATCGAGGCCTCGTTCGCCTGCGCCAACCGTCTGTTCGGGTTGGAGTTCAAACCGCTGGACGTGCCGCTCTACCACCCCGATTGCCGGGCGTGGGAGGTGACGCGAGAGGGCAAGCATATCGCGGTATTCATTGGTGACTATTTCGCACGTGGGTCCAAACGGTCGGGCGCTTGGTGCAGCGCAATGCGAGGTCAGGCGAAGTTCCCCAAGGAACAGGCTCCGGTCGTGATCAACGTGTGCAACTTCGCCAAAGGCGATCCGGCGCTGTTGTCCTATGACGACGCGCGCACACTGTTCCATGAGTTCGGGCACGCCCTGCATCAGATGCTGTCGAATGTGACCTATGAAAGCATCTCGGGCACATCCGTGGCGCGCGACTTTGTCGAACTGCCAAGCCAGCTTTACGAACATTGGCTGGAGGTCCCCGAGGTTCTGGCCGAGTTCGCCACCCACGCGGATACAGGCGAGGCAATGCCGCAGGAAATGCTCGAGAAAGTGCTGAAAGCCGCGAATTTTGATCAGGGGTTCCAGACGGTGGAATATGTCGCCTCGGCTTTGGTTGACTTGGCTTTCCATGAAGGCGCTGCCCCGGCGGACCCGATGGCGAAACAGGCCGAGGTTTTGGAGGGCATCGGCATGCCCGCATCCATCGGCATGCGCCACGAGACCCCACATTTCGCGCATGTTTTCGCGGGCGATGGCTATAGCTCGGGCTACTACAGCTACATGTGGTCCGAAGTGATGGATGCCGACGCGTTCGAGGCCTTTGAAGAGGCCGGGGGTGCCTTTGATCCAGAACGCGCCAAAGCTCTGGAAGACAACATCCTGTCCACCGGCGGCTCGCGCGAGGCTGAGGAGCTGTATCTGGCCTTCCGGGGTAGGATGCCGGGTGTCGAGGCCTTGCTGAAAGGGCGCGGCCTGATCGCCGCGTAAACCTTTCTCCCCCGGTCCTAGGGGGGATCAATACCCCAGCTGGCGATCCACCAGATGCAAAAGCGGCTCGCCAGCTTCCCCGCGTCGGATATTTTCGACAATCACCTGCGCCGCCGTCACGGGCCGCGTTTCCGAGGCGATATGCGGCGTCACCGTCACGTTCGGATGCGCCCAATAGGGGTGATCGGCGGGCAGAGGCTCAACCCGGAACACATCCAGCGTGGCATGTCCGATCTGGCCTGTGTTCAACGCCTGCAATAGCGCGTCATCGTCAATCAGAGGCCCACGTCCCGGATTGATGATCCGCGCGCCTTTGGGCACCAACGCAAGGGTTTCGGCGTTCAAAGTGTTCTCGGTCGCCGGTGTATCAGGCAGCAACAGGACGGCGATCTCGGCCTTTGACAGAGCCTCTCGCAACCCGTCTTCGCCGCTCAGGCAGGTTACTCCGGGGACGTCTTTTGGGGTGCGACTCCATCCGGTGACGTTGAAATTCAATGCCGCCAGCGCTTGGGCCGCTTCCTGCCCCAATGCGCCAAGGCCCAGAATGCAGACCTGCCGTTCGTTCGCCAATGGCGGCGCGTCAGGCGTCCACACACCATCTTGCACTTTGATGTGCTGGTCCATCCCCAGATGATAGCGCAGCACGTGCCCCACGACCCATTCGGTCATGCCTTGGGTCAGCCCGTGATCCACCATCCGCGCCAATGGTACGGTCAGCGTTTCGTTCCCCGCGATCTTCTCGACCCCAGCCCAGAGGCTGAGGACCGCTTTCAGCTGGGTATAGGGCGTGAAATCCAGCAGCCCGCCGCTTGGGGCGTAGACGATGTAGTCCACCTCATCCTCGGGGAATTCGGTTGCCAGATTGAACGCGACGCCTGCCTTTTGCAGGCCATCGGTCAAAAGCGGCTGGTACACCGGCCAAAGCTCAGGACGTGCGGAGAACAGGATATTGAAAGGCATGGAGGGGCTTTCCGATCAGCGGGGGCGGTGGATATGGGCGCTTTGCACGACACCGAAGGCGGCCATCAGAACCAGCATGGCCGACCCGCCATAGCTGACCATGGGCAGAGGCACCCCGACAACCGGAGCCAGCCCCATCACCATCGACATGTTGACCGCAAAGAACAGGAAGAAGTTCAAGGCGATCCCCATGGTGACAAGCGATGAGAACCTGTCTTTGGTCGACAGGGCCGTGACCATGCAGAAGATCAGGATCAGCGCGTAAAGCAGCAACAGGGTGATGCCACCGACAAAGCCAAACTCTTCGGCCAATGTGGTGAAGATGAAATCGGTGTGTTTTTCAGGCAGGAAGTTCAGTCGTGATTGCGTGCCCTGCATGAACCCGCGCCCATTCCATCCGCCTGATCCCAGGGCGATCTTGGATTGTGTAATGTGATAGCCCGCGCCCAGTGGGTCGGTCGAGGGATCAAGAAACGTATCGATCCGGCGGAACTGATAGTCCTTTAGCAACTGCCACTCGGTCCCTCGGCTATTGAAGACGGCCGCAATCAGGCCAACGACCGCGGCGATCACGGCGGCGAAATAGGCCCAGTGTACACCGGCCAGAAACATCAGCCCTCCACCTGCGGCCAGCAGCAGGATCGAGGTCCCAAGGTCCGGTTGGCGCAGCACCATGAAGGTAGGGATCAGGATCAGAACGACCGGGATCAGAACCCAAAGTGGGCGTGAGGTTTTGTGCGAGGGCAGCCAATCGTAATAGGCCGCCAGCAGCATCACCAGCGCGACTTTCATCACCTCGGACGGCTGAAGGCGCATGAACCCAAGGTCGATCCAGCGCTGTGCGCCCATGCCGATGGTTCCGAACAGCTCCACAAACACCAACAGCGCGATTGAGGCCAGGTAAGCCAGTACCGACATGTTGCGCCAGAACCAGATCGGCACCAGCGCGACGATGAACATCACTGTCAGGCCCAGCCCGAAACGTTCGATCTGAGGCTCGGCCCATGGCATCCACGAGCCACC
The DNA here is from genome assembly GCF_056536565.1 of Ruegeria sp. CK3. NCBI lineage: Bacteria > Pseudomonadati > Pseudomonadota > Alphaproteobacteria > Rhodobacterales > Roseobacteraceae > Ruegeria > Ruegeria sp. CK3. Next base: position 94,625 of record NZ_JBQFPV010000006.1, on the reverse strand, counting down.
CGCCACCGAGTACAGCATCAAGAACCCTGCACTGGCCGTGCTGATCAGCAACAGCGTCAGTGGCCAGTTCATATATAGGAATTTACGGAACCCCGATGGCGTGGATTTGACCGCATATTCAAGATAGCTCATGCGCGGTCCTTCTCGCTGGGGCGCGCTTTGGGGCGGCGGTCGCCCTCGAGCCGTTTTTGCTGTTCCTTGATGCGCTCTCGATCTCCGGCCGGGTAGGCCTCGAGCGGGGGCGTGCCGTTGTAAAGCGCCTGAAGCATGATGTCGCGCGCGACCGGGGCCGCCGCTTTGGAGCCACCGCCGCCATGTTCGACCACAACCGCGATGGCGTATTTGGGCTTGTCGTAAGGCGCGAAGCTGACGAACAGCGCATGGTCGCGCCGTTCCCAGGGCAGGTCCTCATTGCGGATCACTCCTGCCGCACGTTCCGCTTTGGTGATGTTGCGTACCTGGCTGGTACCGGTTTTACCCGCCATGCGGAGGTCATCGGCGATGATCCGGCTACGATAGGCCGTGCCGCGCCGGTCGTTTGAGACCGACCACATCGCCTCGCGGATGTAGTTCAGATTGGCCGGACTGATCTCAAGCGGCTCACCCGCGCCCGTTGGCTGTTCGACCCCATCAATCGAGCGGACCAGACGCGGTGTCACGGCCCGCCCCGTGGCGATCCGTGCGGTCATCACGGCCAGCTGCATCGGTGAGGCCAGCATAAATCCTTGCCCGATCGATGCATTGGCCGTATCGCCGATCAGCCAGTCCTCGCCATGAGTGCGTTGTTTCCATTCCTGATTGGGCGCCAGACCGGCACGCACGGCGGACATAGGGATGTCGTGCTTGATACCAAGCCCGAGGGTCCGCGCCATTTCCGAGATTTTGTCGATGCCGACCTTGATCGCCACGTCGTAATAGTAGACATCGCAGCTGCGCTTGAGCGATGTATTGAGGTCCACCATACCGTGCCCCCCGCGTTTCCAACAGTGGAAGCGGCGGCTGCCGACCTTGAGGTGGCCAGGGCAATAGACGGTATTACCAGGACCAACGACACCGGCCTCAAGCGCGGCCAGCGCGGTGACCATTTTGAAGGTCGATCCAGGCGGATAAGTGCCCTGAACCGTCTTGTTGGCCAGGGGGCGATATTTGTCCTGCGTGAGGATCTGATAATCCGCGACCGAGATACCGCGCACGAACAGGTTGGGATCGAAACTGGGGGCCGAGGCCATTGCCCGCAGATCTCCGGTTTCGCAATCAATGACAACGGCGGCGGCGCTTTCTCCGGCAAGCCGTGCTTGAGCGTATTGCTGTAGGTCCGCGTCGACCGAGAGTTGCAGATCAGCACCCGGTTGGCCTTCCTGCCGGTCCAATTCGCGCATGACGCGGCCGGTGGCGTTGACCTCGACACGTTTGGAGCCTGCTTTGCCGCGCAGGTCGATCTCTTGCTTGGCCTCAAGGCCGACCTTGCCGATCTGGAACCGGGGGATGCGCAGCACTGGCTCGGGGTCTTCGATCTGGCTGAGGTCATAGTCGCTGACCGGGCCGACATAGCCGACGATATGGGCGAAATCCTCATAGCGCGGGTATTGCCGGGTTTGCCCGACCTCGGGCGTGACCCCTGGTAGGGCCGGGGCGTTCACCGCGACTTTCGAGATATCTTCCCACGTCACCTGATCGACCAATGTGACCGGCAGGAACGGGGCCGAGCGTCGCATTTCCGTGCGCGCGCGCTCAATCTCATCCTCGTTCAGGGGGATCAGGTCCGAGAGTTTGGCGATCACCTTGTCGATGTCACCGGCATCCTCGCGCACAATGACGATGCGGTAGGACGGTGAGTTCTGCCCTATGATCTGCCCGTTGCGGTCATAGATGCGCCCCCGCGTCGGCGGGATAAGGCGGATATTGATCCGGTTTTCTTCGGCTAGAAGACGATATTCATCCGCTTGATCGACTTGCATGTACCGCATGCGCGCGGCCAACCCGCCAACAAAAACCGCCTGCAGACCGCCAAGCAGCAGGGCCCGCCGTGGCAGACGTTTATAGGCGACACCCTCGCTTTTGATCTTGCGTTGTTTCATGCACGCGCCCCCGCAGCGCTGGCATCCGCGGCCGAGACGCGGCGCACGCCGAATACACTCTGAGACAGCAGCACAATGACCGGATAGGCCAGAATTGTCAGCACAAGCTGGATCATAACCGGTAACAAAGCCGCCTGGTCAACAGATAGGATCGCAAGGATGACCCGGTTGCCTAGAAACACGCCAGCAACGACGGCGCTGACGGACATCCATTCAGCCACAAAGCCCGCATCTCGCATCCCAGGTGCCGCAGACCGCAAGTAAGCCGCGCCCAGCACCACCAGTGCGGCCAATAGGCCCGGAGGGCGTTGCAGCAGCAGATCGGCCAGCAACATGACCAAAGCGACCAAAACGGTCGGCACATAGTCCGGCCGCCGAAGCACCCATGCAAAGGTCAGGACGATCAGAAAGTCCGGGAAAGGCCAGCGATCCGGTTTCGTATCCAGCGGCAGCAGATGCAGGAACAGAACAAACACCGCCAGCCCCCCATAAAGACCGCGCATAGCCCATTTATGAGAGGCTGGTTTATCCATCGCCAGCTTCCTCAGGTGACAACGAAGCGGCGGGGCGTGAGGGGCCAACGATCTGCCCCGGATCGCGGATCGTGGGGGCAGAGTTGTAGCGAAGAACGCGCAGAAACTCCAACCGTTCGAAATCGGCAGAGAGACGCACGCGCAGGCGGCCTCCGGGGTCGGCGGCGATCTGGCCGATCAGCAGGCCGGCGGGAAACACGCCGCCATCGCCCGAGGTCACGACCCGGTCGCCGGGGCGCACAAGCTCACGGTTTTCCAGAAACTCGACGGATGGGGCCGGGGTATTGTCGCCCGTGATCAAAGCGGTCTGGCCCGAGGGCTGGATGGTTGCGGGAATGACACTTGAGGCGTCAGTCATCAGAATAACGCGCGCTGTATCCGGCCCAACACCCGAGATACGGCCAACTAGCCCGATCCCGTCCATCGTGGCCCAGCCATCGACGATCCCGTCTCGCTCTCCTACATTCAACAGCACCGACTGCCGGAAGGGAGAGCCGCTATCGGCCATCACAACGCCGGTGACATAGGTCAGGCGCGGATCAAGCCGCACATTGTTCAAATCCAGTAGCCGCGCGTTTTCCTGTTCCAGCTGCAACGCTGCCTCTTTCCAGGCGCGCATCAGCCGCAGTTCCGAGCGCAGCTCGCGGTTCTGCTCGCTCAGGCTCTGATAGCTTTGGAAATCACGGAACAGGTTGACGGTTGCGGTGACCGGAACCATGGCCCAATCCATTGAGGGCACAACAGCATCTACAACCTGCGCGCGGAACCGTTCAACCCGAGGGCTGTCGATCCGCCAGACAATGAAGATGCCCAGCAGGCACAGCACAACGATCCCCAGAAGCAAACGCCTCAGTGGGGCCGTGTAGTCGTCGCGCTGTGATCGGTCTTTTGCCACAGGTTACCTTCCCGTGCTGCTCGGGCCGAGTTTACCCTATTTTCTAAAGGGTGCGCGCCTTAGCTTTCGTAGTCAATCGCGTGGCGCAGCTGTTTTTCGTATTCTAGCGCCTTGCCGGTGCCCAAAGCCACACAATTCAGGCTTTCATCGGCGATCGACACGGCCAGTCCTGTCTGTTCGCGCAGAGCAAGATCCAGATCCCCCAGAAGCGCTCCGCCGCCGGTGAGCATCACGCCGCGATCCACGATATCCGCGGCCAGATCGGGAGGCGTGGTCTCCAGCGCGGTCATCACCGCCTCACAGATTTGCTGGACGGGCTCTGACAGCGCCTCGGCCACCTGAGCCTGACTGATCTCGATTTCTTTCGGCACGCCGTTCAGGAGGTCGCGACCGCGGATATGCATCGACTGGCCACGGCCGTCGTCGGGCATGCGGGCGGTGCCGATGGTGGTCTTGATGCGTTCAGCGGTGGATTCGCCGACCAGAAGGTTCTGCTGACGACGCAGGTACGATATTATCGCCTCGTCCATACGGTCTCCACCCACGCGGACCGAGCGGGCGTAGACGATGTCGCCCAGCGACAGAACCGCGACCTCGGTGGTGCCGCCGCCGATGTCGACAACCATGTTGCCGGTCGGATCGGTGATTGGCATGCCTGCCCCAATCGCCGCTGCAATCGGTTCGGCAATCAGACCAGCGCGACGCGCGCCTGCGGACAGAACCGACTGACGGATCGCGCGTTTTTCAACCGGGGTCGCGCCATGCGGGACGCAGACGATGATCTTCGGCTTCGAGAAGGTCGAACGCTTATGCACTTTGCGGATGAAATGCTTGATCATTTCCTCGGCGGTGTCGAAGTCCGCAATGACACCTTCGCGCATTGGGCGAATGGCCTCAATCGAACCCGGTGTTCGGCCCAGCATCAGCTTGGCGTCTTCGCCAACCGCCAGAACCTTTTTAACGCCATCCTTGACGTGATAGGCCACAACCGAGGGTTCAGACAGGATCACACCGCGCCCCTTGACGTAGACCAGCGTGTTTGCCGTTCCAAGGTCGATAGCCATGTCCGCTGTGAACAGGCCGCCCAGATTGCCAAAGATCCCCATGTTTCCCCTGATCCTGTATGTCGGTTTTTCTACTGCCCGCGACTCGACGGTTCCGGGACGGATGACTTATAGGGTGCCAACTCGCCCGGTAAAAGGGCTGATTCCACGGCAATCAGCACCTTTTCGCCTCATTTGCAGGGACTTTAGAAGGCAACATGCTCTCATATCAACATATTTACCACGCTGGGAATCTGGCTGATGTGCAAAAGCACGCTTTATTGGCATGGTCGCTGTCCTATCTGACCCAAAAGGACAAACCGCTGACCTATGTCGAAACCCATTCGGGACGTGGGCTTTACAAGCTAGATTCAGATGAGGCGCGCAAGACCGGAGAAGCAGCCGCCGGGATCGAGCGGGTGCAGCGTGGTGCATGGTTTGGCGATGATCATCCGCTGGCGCAGGCGATCGAGTTGACCCGCGCGCGTTTTGGAGAGGCCAGCTACCCCGGATCGCCCCTGATTGCGGCTAGCCTGCTGAGGTCACAGGACAGTCTGCACCTCGCTGAATTGCATCCGCAGGAATATGCGGCATTGTCTCTGGCAGTTCCGGGGGGCAATACGCGCGTCTACAAGCAGGACGGGTATGAGCTGGCGCAGTCCCTGCTGCCGCCGACGCCCAGACGGGGTATGCTGTTGATTGACCCCAGCTACGAGGTGAAGGCGGAATACGACCGCCTGCCGGGGATCATCGCCAAACTGCATCGCAAGTGGAACGTCGGTGTGATCGCCTTGTGGTATCCGATCCTGAAAGATGGCCGTCAAAAGCCGATGGTGGATGCGCTGACGTCTCAAGATTTCCCGAAGGTGTTGAAACACGAAGTGACATTCCCCGCAGCGCGCAAAGGGCATGGGATGGTCGGGTCTGGAATGTTTGTGATCAACGCGCCCTTCGATTTGGATCAGGAAACCCGCAGATTGTCCGGGTTGTTCAAACAACTCTGAAGATGCGTTGAGGAGCAAGCAAAGCTTCCGCCCCGTTTGCCTGCATCAAAGATGCCGTCAAACGTTTTGGGCCCGACAGCGCGCTGCAGGCGCGCTTTCGGGCCCAAAACCCAAGGTGGGTCTCGGCGAAGCCGGACCGCCGCGGGTGCGGGAGCCCTTTGCCGTTTCTAGGTCAGGTCTTTGTAGCTGATCTCACGCGTGTCTGCTCCGGGGCCGGTTTTCTCGCGACGAACGATCAGGCGGTTCAGCGCATGGATATAGGCCTTGGCTGACGCAACAACCGTGTCTGTGTTGGCCGATTGGCCGGTTGCGATCATGCCGTCTTCGCTCAGGCGGACCGAGACGGTGGCTTGCGCGTCGGTACCTTCGGTCACTGCGTGAACCTGATACAGCTGCAACCGGGCGGTGTTGGGATAGATCGCGCGGATTGCTTTGAACGTAGCATCCACAGGCCCGTCACCATGCTCGGTGGCGATGATGTCCTTGCCGTCCATCTCAAGCTCAACGGTTGCTTCGGCCTGACCGCCGGTGCCGCAAGTCACTTTCATTGAAACAAGCTGCAGGTAGTCGTCATGCTCGTCCATGGTCATCAACGCGATGAGGTCATCGTCGAACACCTCTTTCTTGCGGTCGGCCAGATCTTTGAACCGAACGAAGATGTCCTTGAGCTGGTTGTCACCGACGTCAAAACCCAACGTTTCGAGCTTGTCGCGCAGCGCGGCGCGGCCTGAGTGTTTGCCCAAAGGCAGAGAGGTACCGGACAGACCGATATCCTCTGGGCGCATGATCTCGAAGTTTTCGCGGTTCTTCAGCATGCCATCCTGATGGATGCCGCTTTCATGCGCGAAAGCGTTCTTGCCGACGATGGCCTTGTTGAACTGAACGTTGAAGCCCGACACGGTCGCCACGCGGCGCGAGATATGCATGATCTTGGTCGTGTCGATGCCCGTGTGCCAAGGCATGATGTCGTTGCGGGTGCGCAGCGCCATCACAACCTCTTCCAAAGCCGTGTTGCCCGCGCGTTCGCCCAAACCGTTGATCGTGCATTCTATCTGACGCGCACCACCTGCAACAGCGGCCAGAGAGTTCGCGGTCGCCATGCCAAGGTCGTTGTGGCAGTGGGTGGCAAAGATTACCTCATCCGCGCCCGGTACGGTCTCGATCAGGCGTTTGATCAGATCGGCGCTTTCGACCGGGGCGGTGTACCCCACCGTATCAGGGATATTGATCGTGGTTGCGCCTGCTTTGATCGCAATCTCGATTACACGGCAGAGGTAGTCCCACTCTGTCCGCGTCGCATCCATCGGTGACCACTGAACGTTTTCACACAAGTTGCGCGCGTGGCTGACGGTTTCGTGGATCTTCTCGGCCATCTCGTCCATCGTCAGGTTCGGAATGGCGCGGTGCAGGGGGGATGTGCCGATGAAGGTGTGAATACGGTTCTTCTCGGCGTGTTTAACCGCCTCCCAGCAGCGGTCAATGTCGGCGAAGTTCGCGCGGGCCAGACCGCAGATACGGCTGTTTTTCGAGCGTTGCGCGATCTCGGAAACGGCCTTGAAGTCGCCCTCGGATGCGATGGGGAAACCGGCTTCGATAATGTCGACGCCCATTTCGTCCAGCAGCTCGGCAATCTCGAGCTTTTCGTCATGGGTCATGGTTGCGCCGGGGCTCTGCTCGCCGTCGCGCAAAGTGGTATCGAAGATCAAGACGCGGTCTTGGTCGGTCACGTTGGTCATGGGGTTCTCTTTCTTCTTCTGTCCTAAAGCCTCTTGGCGCGCTGGCGTCCTCCTCTGAGCGGGCGCGCCGGATGGCACGCTCAGAGGCGGATTAGGATCAGTAGGCCACGCAGCGACGCACCGCGAACGGCGGTGTCGGCAACAAGGATATCTGCGCGGTTGATCATGAGGATGAGGTTATACCCAGCTTGCGCGGAATGAAAAGAACCAAAATGAGGGCGTGGTCCTTTCTGTGCGAATTCTTGGAGACCTATCATTGATCCAACCATCGCCGCCGCTAGGTCGTGAGACATGAAAACAGCTTTGGTTATAGGCGCTTCTGGCGGAATTGGTTCGGCGCTTTGCGCGCGTCTTGAGGGGCAGGGTACACAGGTTACGAGCCTGTCCCGGTCGGTTGACGGGTTTGATCTGACCCAACCGGACGAGTCTTTGCAGATGTTGGATGACCTGCCTGATCCGTTCGATCTGGTTTTGGTCGTCTCCGGCGCGTTGGAGGTCAATGGGGGGGAGCCGGAAAAAACGATCCGAGCTGTATCGGCGCAGGCCATGATGGATCAGTTTGCGTTGAATTCGGTTGGTCCGGCCTTGGTCCTCAGCCGTGCGCACAGGTTGCTACCACGCGATAGGCGATCTGTTTTTGGTGTTCTGTCGGCGCGTGTGGGGTCGATCGGAGACAACAGGATCGGGGGTTGGATCAGCTACCGGGCCGCAAAAGCTGCGGTGAATCAGATCGTCCATACCTCGGCGATCGAACTTTCGCGCACGCACAAACAGGCGATCTGCGTGTCTTTGCATCCCGGCACCGTCAAAACGGCCTTCACGCAGAAATACCTTGGTCGGCATCCGGCGGTGGAGCCTGAAGAGGCCGCTCAGAATTTGCTAAACGTGGTCAACGGTCTAACGACCGATGACACGGGTGGGTTCTTCGATTGGGCTGGAAAATCCGTTCCGTGGTAGTGGATTAACCGTCGGAGGGTTCGGCCTCCGTTGGTTCCTCAGTGTTTTCCGCCTGAGCGGGTTCACCCTCTTGCGCGGGCGCTTCTTCTGCTGCGCTTTGCGCGGGCAGAGCGTCATTGTCCCACACGCCAGACTCCTCTTGCCCGTTGGCATAGCGCATGGTGCCTTCGCCGTGGCGTTTGTTGTCGAGGAAACCGCCTTCGTAAACATCGCCCGTGCTGTAGGTCGCAACACCCACTCCGCTTATTTTGCCGTCAACCCAATCGCCCGTGTAGGTGAAGGTGCTAGGCGTTGTGATCGTGCCTTTGCCGTGGCGCTTGCCATTCAGGAAATCTCCGTCATAGATCGTGCCGTCCGCGTAGCTGGCCTTGCCTTTGCCCTGTCGCGCACCATCAACCCATTCGCCCTCATAACGGTAACCGTTGGCAAAGGTGACGATGCCAGTGCCATGGCTCACCGCATTCCGGAACTCGCCGGTATAGACGACACCGTTTGGATATGTGGCCTTGCCTCGGCCTTCGAACACGCCCGCAACCCACTCACCATCATAGACGGTGCCGTCGGGATAGGTGTTCTGGCCCTTGCCATGAGGCAGGTCCGCGCTGAGTTCGCCGATATAGGTTGAGCCGTCCGGATAGGTGATCTCGCCAAAGCCCTCGATCTGACCACGGGACCAGTCGCCTGTGTAGCTGTAGCCATCCGTTCCGGTGAAGGTGCCTTTGCCGTGGCGCTGATCGTCTTCGTAGTCGCCCTCATAAACGTTGCCGTTGGCATAGGTTTCCTTGCCTTTGCCCTGACGGCGCCCGTCCAGCAATGCGCCCTCGTAGACATCCCCGTTGGCCAGCGTCAGCCGCCCGGTGCCTGTCATGACGTTGTTCTGCCACTGACCGTCATATTCAACGCCGTCCGACTGAACCAGACGACCTTGACCATGGCGCTGACCCTGTTCGATCTCACCTTCATAGACCGAGCCATCGGCCGAGGTGATCTTGCCCATGCCTTGCTTTTCCCCGTCGACCCAGTCGCCTTCGTAGGAATAGCCGTTGGGGTCGGACAGAGTGCCCTTGCCATGATGGCGCGCGTCTTTGAACGCGCCTTCATATCGCAGGCCATTGGCATATTGGGCCACGCCGGTTCCGTTGATGGCCCCGTTGGACCACGTCCCTTCATAGGTGCCGCCATCGGGATAGGTGATCTTGCCCTGGCCGTCCGGCTGGCCATCGGCGAAGGAACCTTCATAGATCGCGCCATTCGCAAAACGCGCCGTGCCTTGCCCCTGAATCTTGCCCTCGATCCATTCGCCCGAATACTCGAACCCGTTGGGTAGCCGATACGACCCGGTCCCATGCCGCAAGCCGTTCAGGAAGGTGCCTTCGTAGACGCCTCCGACCTCGTCATCTTTGACGATGACTGCTCCGTCCTGTGCAAAGGCTGCCGCTGCGATCAGGGTCATGGCCCCTGCAGCAATCGAATTGCGGATCACATCCATTGTTGTTCCTGCCTGCCCGGTCATCATTGCTTGCTTTCTTCGGCGCAAAACTAAGGGACCGTCACGGGCAGAGCAACGGCTTTTGCCGCATGGCCCTTTCACTCGCGCGGTGATCTGCTAAATGCAAATGGACTGACGAAGGCAAGAGGGCAGCATGGCCGACCGTTTCCGCATCACTCTGGCGCAGCTTAACCCCACCGTGGGGGATATTTCCGGCAATGCCGCCAAAGCGCGCGCAGCGTGGCAGGAGGCCCGCGAGGCCGGGGCCGATATTGTCGCCTTCCCCGAGATGTTCATCACCGGCTACAACACGCAGGACCTTGTGATGAAACCCGTGTTTCACCGCGCTGCCATGGCCGCGATCGAGGCTCTAGCTGTGGATTGTGCGGAGGGTCCTGCCATTGCCATCGGCGGGCCGTGGGTCGAAGATGAAAGCCTCTACAATGCTTATCTGATCCTGAATGGTGGCCGAATCACCAGCAAGTCCCTGAAGCACCACCTGCCGAACGAAACCGTTTTTGATGAGGTGCGCTTGTATGATTCCGGCCCGCTGGGTGGGCCGTACTCGGTGGGCAATTTCCGCATCGGCAGCCCGATCTGTGAAGATGGCTGGCACCCGGACGTGGCTGAAACGCTGGAGGAAACCGGGGCAGAGTTTCTGCTGATCCCCAACGGCTCTCCTTATTTTCGGGACAAATATGATGTGCGCCTGAACCATATGGTGGCGCGCGTGGTCGAGACCGGATTGCCGCTGATCTATCTGAACATGGTCGGCGGGCAGGATGATCAGGTGTTTGACGGGGCAACCTTTGGCCTGAACCCGGGTGGTGAGCTTGCCTTCCGCATGCCTGTATTCGACGAAGCGATACGCCATGTGGATCTTGAGCGTGGCGATGACGGCTGGCGCATCGCCCCGGCCGAGATCGTCCCCCAACCGGATGTGTGGGAACAGGACTACCGTGCCATGGTCCAATCCTTGCGTGACTACATGGGCAAGACCGGTTTCAAAAAGGCGGTTCTCGGGCTGTCAGGCGGGGTCGATTCAGCCCTGGTTGCGGCCATTGCCGTCGACGCGATTGGCGCTGAAAATGTGCGCTGCGTGATGCTGCCATCGGAATACACCAGCAAGGCCTCGCTGGATGATGCCGAGGCAGTCGCCAAGGCGCTGGGTGTTCACTATGACTACGTGCCGATCTCGGACAGCCGCGCTGCGGTGACCGAAACTCTGGCCCCTCTGTTCGCGGGTCGTGATGCCGACCTGACCGAAGAGAACATCCAGTCGCGCCTGCGTGGTGTGTTGCTGATGGCGATCTCGAACAAGTTTGGTGAGATGCTGCTGACCACCGGCAACAAATCCGAGGTCGCGGTTGGTTATGCCACTATCTATGGGGACATGAACGGGGGCTACAACCCGATCAAGGACCTCTACAAAACCCGCGTGTTCGAGACCTGCCGCTGGCGCAACGCCAATCATCGCGACTGGATGATGGGGCCTGAAGGCGAGGTCATCCGACCGTCGGTCATCGACAAACCCCCAAGCGCCGAGCTGCGCGAAGATCAGAAAGACAGCGACAGCCTGCCGGACTATCCGGTTCTGGATGGCATCTTGGATATCCTGGTCGATCAGGATGGCTCGATTGCCGATTGTGTTGCGGCCGGTTTCGATGAGGTCGATGCCAAACGGGTAGAGCATCTGATTTACATCAGCGAGTATAAACGGTTCCAATCCGCCCCTGGCACGCGCCTGACCAGCCGGGCCTTCTGGTTGGATCGTCGCTATCCAATTGTGAATCGTTGGCGTGATCAGGGATAAACAAGGCGGATTGTTTCCCATTTTTGGTATGGTGATGCTCTAAACTGCATCATTGTTTCCGATACCGTACGCGTACGGGTGGTTTTCCGGGGTGTTCCACGGCCTACCCTTGTTATTGCGACATTTTTCCGCCACATTTATGCTTGGATATTGCCTCATGTGAGGCGGGTGTGACGTATTGCTGCGAGGGGCGCAGGGTCATGGCAAACTGTTTCTAGCCTGACGACGCCACATCCGGGTGGGATGTCTGAGTGAACAGTGTGGTGTTACGATGAATGAGCAATATGATAAATCGCTTCACGCGCCGCGTGCGCTGAATACGATGGAATCTCCTCCTCAAGAGTTGGACGAGGAGAAACTGGATGCGGCCATTGCGGACATGCTGAGGGAAGATGCAGGTCAGCAGAATGTCGCGCCGATGAAGCGGCCTGAATTCCCTGATCTCGTCCCTCAGGAAGAGGTCCGGACCGGGTCGAAGCCCAAAGCGAGCGGGTTCTCGGCCAATCTGCGTCAGAAATGGGCTGAGCTGTCAGGCGCGGCGTAAATCGCTAGACTAAAGTCGTAGACGGTGCGGCATATTTCGCGGCACCTTTGGCGTACGCGCCACAGGTCTGCACAATCCTTATGTGAGCCTCAAAAAACCGGTTGCCAGTGGCGCAGCGGTCGGTCTCCATGGCGGTCCATGCGATTGTCCATGAGCTTTTGATGCCCGGTCCCAAGCCTACTGTCTTCGACTCCGATCTCTCACTGCCGAAACATACCGATGTCGTGGTGATTGGCGGCGGTATCATTGGTGTATCAACAGCCTTGGAGCTAGCCGAGCGGGGCGTTTCGGTCCTGCTCTGTGAAAAGGGCCAGATCGCGGGCGAGCAGAGCTCTCGCAATTGGGGATGGGTGCGTCTCGGGATGCGTGACCCGAGGGAGATCCCTTTGATGCAAGAATCCCTGCGCCTTTGGCGCGGGATGGAGGACCGGATCGGGCGTCAGACCGGCTATACGCAGTCAGGGATTCTGTTCGGGGCCTCAGGCCAGCGGGAAGCGCGCAATCTTGAACGTTGGATGCGTCATGTCGACGGGTTGGACACTGGCGCGCGGATCGTTGCTGGTGCGGAACTGGCCGAGCTGATGCCCGGGGCGCAGTCGGATATCTCAAGCGGTCTCTACATGCCGCAAGACGGTCGGGCCGAGCCGCAATGGGCCGCCCCCGCCATTGCTGACGCCGCTCGTGATCGCGGGGCAATCGTCATGACCAATTGCGCCGTGCGTAGCGTCGATATGCAAGAGGGTCGCGTTGCCGGAGTGTTCACCGAACGGGGCCGCGTGGCGTGTGACCGGGTGGTGTTGGCGGGCGGGGCGTGGTCGCGCCTGTTTGCGGGAAATGCAGGGATCGACCTGCCTCAGCTTAAGGTGTTGAACACAGTTATGCGCGCGTCGCCGGTGGCCGAGGGGCCAGAGGTCGCGTTGTGGTCGGATGGGTTTGCAATCCGAAAGCGGGCGGATGGCGGCTATACCATCGCCTCGGGTCATGAAAACACGGTGGATATCGTGCCCGACAGTTTCCGGCTTGCCTTTAAGTTCCTGCCAGCCTTCGCGCAGGAATGGAGATCGCTGCGCTTTCGACTGTCAGGCCGCTGGGCGACCGAGGCTCGAGAGGATCGGCGCTGGCTGCCCACCGATGTGACTCCGTTCGAACATTGCCGCGTGCTGGATCCAGAGCCGTCGCAAAAGGTCATACGCGGCGCATGGGCGAATGCACGCAAGAGCTATCCGGCGCTGGAACAGGCCGAGATCGTCCAAAGCTGGGCGGGGATGATTGACGTGACCCCGGACGCGATCCCGGTGATGTCGTCGGTCGATGATCTGCCGGGCCTGTTCATTGCCACCGGATTTTCTGGCCACGGTTTCGGCATCGGCCCCGGTGCGGGCCTGTTGATGGCAGACCTGGTTATGCACAGAACGCCCTGTGTGGATCCGGCCGCGTTTCGCTTGTCTCGGTTTGCCGATGGCTCAAAGGTCCGGCCGGACCCCGGGTATTGAAGGCTTAGCCTGCCATCTGATAGCTGACGGGCACGAAACGGAACCCGTCCCCTCGGGTTTCCACGAAACCGGCAGCCGGGAAGGGCATGTGATAGCCGATCATCGGTACTTTGTCGGCGGCCAGCAGGCCCAAAATCTTACGGCGTGATTCCGTTGCGGCGGCTTTGTCCATGTCGAACCGAACTTCCCATTCTGGGTGCGCAAAGGACCAGACATAGTGATTGGCAAGGTCCGCTGTCAGGATAAGACGCTGGCCGTTACTTTCCAGGTGATAGACCATGTGACCAGGGGTATGTCCAAAGGTCGCCATCGCCGTCACGCCCGAGGCTACGTCTCCGCCGTCCTTGATAAAACTCATCTTCTCGGCCAGAGGGGTGACTTTGGTCGCGACCAGATCGCCGACCCGGTTCCCGGCTTCTTGAGCGGACCAGAAGTCATATTCCGGTGCAGCAGTGACATAGCGGGCATTGGGGAATGTCGGCGCGTCATTGGTGGTCATGCCGCCGATATGGTCCGGGTGCATGTGGGTCAGCACAACCACATCAATCTGATCGGGCGTGACACCTGCATCTGCCAAAGCGGCCTGAATGCCGCCCTGTCCAAGTCCGGTATCGAACAGGACCAGCTCTGAGCCTGTGTTCACCAGAGTCGGCGTGAAAAAGAACTGTGCCACGTCAGGCGAGATGAAGTTTTCGGCTGATACTTTGGCGAATTCCTCATCCGAGGCGCCGCCACCGAAGATTTCCTGCGCACCGTCGCGCGGCAAGCTGCCATCCAGCAGGGTTGTGACCGTGAAGTCGCCCAGCTGGAATGATCTTGCGATGGTCGAGTTCGCCTTTGTCTCGGCTCCGGCCGCCAAAAGTGGGGTCGCTGCGGATGCAAATGGAAGGGCTGCTGCGGCGCCCAGGGCCGCTCTGCGTGTTAAATTGATGGCCATTTCTTAGTCTCCCTGTCAGAACGCCAGCGAAAAAGGTAGTTCGCTTCGGGTCGCGTGCCACCTTATACACCGGTACTTAGTCTGCGTGGATGAACATTGCGTGTTAATATTTGTTCATCTTGCGATCTGGGGGGTCCTGCGGAACTTGGGTAGTCCGAAACGCCTGCTGGACAAAAACGCGCCTTTGTGACAAGAGCCGCGCCAACAGGAGACACCCATGACAACCACCCGTTTCGCCCCGTCGCCCACCGGTTATATCCATGTGGGCAACCTGCGCACCGCTCTGATGAACTACCTGATCGCCCGCAAAGCAGGCGGCACCTTCATCCTGCGCATCGACGATACCGATCCTGAGCGCTCGAAAGAGGAATATGTCGACGCGATCAAACAGGATCTTGAGTGGCTGGGTCTGCACTGGGATCGGGTCGAGCGTCAGTCCGAACGTCTGGACCGCTACGCCGAAGCCGCTGACAAGCTGCGCGAGATGGGCCGGTTTTACGAGGCGTTTGAGACGCCGACTGAGCTGGACCTCAAGCGCAAGAAGCAGCTGAACATGGGCAAGCCGCCGGTCTATGACCGCGCCGCGCTGAACCTGAGTGAGGCCGAGAAAGACGCGCTGAGGGCTGAGCGTGGCAATGGCGTCTGGCGCTTCAAGCTGGATCACGAACGGATCGAGTGGAATGACGGCATTCTGGGCGACATCTCGATCGATGCGGCCTCGGTTTCCGATCCGGTGCTGATCCGCGGCGATGGGCAGGTTCTCTACACGATTGCGTCTGTCGTGGACGATACCGAGATGGGCGTGACCGATGTGGTGCGTGGCTCGGACCACGTCACCAACACTGCAACGCAGATTCAGATCATCGAGGCGTTGGGTGGCGCTTGCCCCCGTTTTGCGCACCATTCGCTGCTGACCGGCCCGCAGGGCGAGGCGCTGTCGAAACGTCTGGGCACGCTGGCCCTGCGTGATCTGCGTGAACAGGGCGTGCAGCCGATGGCCTTGCTGAGCTTGATGGCGCGTCTAGGCTCGTCTGATCCGGTTGAGCTGCGTTCCGAGATGGCCGAGCTGATCGACGGGTTCGATATCAACCGTTTTGGAGCAGCTCCGACCAAGTTCGATGTGCAGGACCTGTTCCCGCTGACTGCGAAGCACCTGCAATCGCTGCCGCTGGCGGATGTTGCAGACGCCGTTGCCGAGGCGGGCGTCCCTGCCGATCTGGCTGAGCCGTTCTGGGCTATGGCGCGCGAGAACATCACCACTCTGGCCGATCTCAAAGGTTGGTGGGAGCTGTGCCGGGATGGGGCGGAGCCTCTGATCGCAGATGAGGATCGCGACTTCATCGCTGAGGCTATAGCGCTACTGCCCGACGGTCCGTTTGATGGCGACACGTGGGGCACTTGGACCAAGGCCGTCAAAGAGGCCACGGGTCGCAAGGGCAAGGGCCTGTTCATGCCGCTGCGCAAGGCGCTGACCGGGATGGAGCGCGGGCCCGAGATGGCGGCACTCTTGCCTTTGCTGCAAGTAATCCGCGCGCAAGGCTGATTGCCGGACCTTAGAACTTGAACGAGGCAGGCAATTCGTCTGCCTCTTTTTGTTGGTGCGGTTGGATGACCCGCACCGACGCCCGGCGCAAGCGATCGTTAACAAATTCTGTCTCGTCAGGTTTGAGCTGTTGGTGGCGCGGGTATCTTGGCTCGGCCCTGTCATTCAAGACGGGCGCGTCCCAGCCATCCGTTGTTGCGAAGAACCGATCGGCCCCGTCCGGTCCAAAAATACGCAGATATCCTTGCACGACGACGTCGATGTAGCTCAGCAGCAGCGGATGATGATCTGTCGGCGCATTGTGCCGGTCCTTCGGCACCGCATAAACAGCGATTTCCACATCCTGCGTAAGCGGATGCGCGACCGACTGCGTGGCGGGAATTCGGTCATAGGCCCACTCGCGCTCATCCAGCGCGGCCCAGTCGTTTTTGGGCACATGGGCGATCATGCCTTCGATCTCGGAGTCAGGATCAGGGACTGCCGTCAGGAACGCGACCGAACGCAAGTCGGTATGCTTCCATGCCCGTCGCCAACCTTTGAGCTTTGCGGGCCGGGGATCGGGAAAGTCATGTGTGGCCAGGTTCACGAGGCTGCCATAGCCGAAGAAATAGGGATCTGCCATCAGCGCGAGATGTCCTTTGGGTCGATTGATGTATGTCAAACCGCTTTTTTGCCGGACATGCAATAAGATCACATCATTGATTTAGGGAGGCCCTTATGCGGATTACCAAACGGACGAATATTGCCGTGCGCCTGTTGATGTATTGCGCGGCGCATCCCGAGAGGCTGGTGACCAAGGCCGAGATCGCCGAGGTCTGCAACATTTCCGAGAACCATCTGGCTCAGGTGATCAACCAGTTGAGCCAACTGAACTATCTCAGCACCCAACGGGGCCGCAATGGTGGCATGTCGCTGGCGCGCTCGGCTGACGAGATCCGGGTGGGGGCGGTGTTCCGGGATGTCGAAGGCGCGTTGCCGATTGCCGAGTGTTTTGCGGATGCCGACAACACCTGCCCTCTGACCGATGCGTGTCGATTGAAGCTGGCGCTGAAGGACGCGGCTGAGGTATTTTACGCCTCGCTTGACGAAATCACGTTGGACGCGTTGGTTTGTGACAACGATCCTTTGTTGAAAATCCTGCAACCCGTCGCCTGCGTGCGCTAAGGGATCAGTCGCTGGCGCGTAGGATGCGGGCTGGTCTTACCGATAGCGGCCGTAGGGCGAAGGCAAGCCCTGCGCCCAATGTCACGACCATTCCGGCCAAAACGATGCCAACCGCCGAAGGCCAGATAACCGCGTAGCCGGTGTCGAAGATATAGGTGGCGACGGCCCAGCCCCCCAGAATGCCGACCATAAGGGCGACTCCCCCGGCGGCCGCTCCCAGCAAGACAGCGCGCAGAGCAAAGCTGAACAGGATGCGCTGCCGGTTCGCCCCTAGTGTTTTCAGAACCGCAGCCTCGTAGCGTCGCGCCGGCTCTCCGGCAGCTGCTGCGCCGATTAGGACCAAAAATCCTGTGAAAAGCGAGACGCCCGCCCCGTAGGAGGTTGCCGCCGCCAACCCGGCCAACAGGCCCGACACCCGGTCAATCGCGTCCCGCACCCGGATCGCGGTGATGTTGGGATACTGGTTAGCCAAATCGCGCAGAATCGCGGTTTCGGCCTGTTCCTCGGCATAGACGGTGGCGATGAAACTGTGTGGTGCCCCGGCCAGCGCCGAAGGATTCATCGACATGATGAAGCCCATACCTGCGGTCGAAAAATCGACCTCGCGCAATGAGGTCAGGCGGGCCGTGATATCTCGGCCCAAGATGTTAACCGTCAACTCATCCCCAAGGGTCAGGCCCATCTCAGCGGCCTCTTCAGCGGCGAAGCTGACTTGCGGTTCTCCGGAATAGTCTTCGGCCCACCAATCGCCTGCTGTAACGCGGGCGTTTTCGGGCGGGCGGGTCGAGTAAGTGATACCTCGATCGCCTTCAAGAACCCAATGGTCCCCGGCTATGTCGCGCGCGGGGCGTCCGTTGATCTGGGTTATGATGCCGCGCAGCATCGGTGCGCTTTCGATCCGGCTGACGGATGGGTTGGATTCCAGACGCTCGGTGAAGCCCGGCATCTGGTCCTTTTGGATGTCGACAAAGAAATAGGACGGCGCAACATCCGGCAGGTTGCCCGAGATCGCGTTGCGCAAGGTCCCATCGATCTGCCCAACGGCGGCCAGAACAGACAGGCCGAGACCGAGGGACAGGACCACCGATGCCGCGCCCTCACGTGGGTCGGAAATAGCCGAGAGCGCCCATCGTAGGGCAGGGCGGCCACGTGCTGCGGGTTTGCCCGCGCGGGCGAGGCGGCCGATGGCGATGGCCGACAGGGACAGAAGTACGAGCGCGCCCACCAACCCGGCGCTGGTCCAGAGCGTCAGTCGGGCCGAGCCGCTGAACCACGCGGCGATTGCGATCAGCAGGAGCAGCCCGAAACCGGTGGCCATGACATAGATGGGTCGGGGGAGGGCGCTGGCCGTAGTCAGCGCGTCGCGGAACAGGGTGGCGGCGCGCACCTCCTCAGTTCGGGCCAGTGGCCACAGGGTAAACAGGAAAGCGGTCAGAATGCCGTAGATCGCAGCCTCGGCCAGAGCTTGCGGGTAGAGGGCGAAAACCGCTGGGATCGGCAGCAGGCTTTCGATCATTGGGGCCAAAGCCAGCGGCAGGACCCCGCCCAATGTGACGCCGATGGCTATTCCGATCCCCGACAAGAGCCCGATCTGGATCATATAGGTCTGGAAGATCGTCGCGCGGTCGGCCCCCAAGGTGCGCAAGGTGGCGATGGTTTCGGTCTTCTGTGACAGGTACGCGCGGACGGCTGCGGATACGCCTATGCCTCCGACTGCTAGCCCCGAAAGACCGACCAGAACCAGAAACGCGCTGAGGCGGTTGACGAATTCAGTTATGCCCGGTGCCCCGTTGCGGGCGTCGGTCCAGCGCATGCCGGTGCCGTCGAATGCCTCCTTGGCCTGCTGGGAGAGGTCTTCAAGATTAGTGCCTCTGGGTAGATCAAGGCGGTATTTGGTCGAAAACAGCGTGCCCGGTGCTAATAGGCCGGAGGCCTGCAAGTCCTCGGTTCGGACCAGTGTTCTTGGCCCAAGGGCGAATCCGTCCGCCGCACCGTCCGGCTCATGACGCAGGGCCGCCATCAGGACAAACTCCTGCGTGCCTAAGGCAAAACGATTTCCGACCACCAGTCCCATCCGATCGATCAATGCGGGGGCCATGACGGCACCAGGCAGGCCGTCTGCGCCCGCAAAAGCGTCGTCCAGTGGCATCTCCGGGGCCAGAGTGACAGACCCCACTAAGGGATAAGCGCCATCCACCGCTTTGACTTGTGTCAGGGCCCGCTCGGTTCCGATGTCTTGCGCGGCGACAGCCATCGACCGAAAATCGACAACCTCGGACACTTGTCGCGCGGTCTCGTCCATCCAGCGCCGTTCTTCGTCGCTGGCAAAGCGATAGGTGAACTCAAGCTGCGCGTCCCCGCCCAGCAAGGCGGCCCCTTCCTGCGTCAACCCTGTCTGGATGGCCGAGCGGACCGAGCCGACCGCAGCAATGGCCGCAACCCCAAGGGCGAGACAGGCGAGGAAGATACGAAAGCCGCGCAGGCCTCCGCGCAGTTCACGACGTGCCAGCCGTCCGGCCAGTCGCAGGCTCATTCCGCTGCCTCTTGATTGGTCTCATCCGAGATGCGGCCATCGCGCAGGCGCACAACGCAGTCGCAGCGCGCTGCCAGAGATGGGCTGTGCGTGACCAACACCAAGGTCGCGCCGTGCTTGTCCCGCAGGCCGAACAGCAGATCGACGATTGCCGCACCGTTGGTTTCATCCAGATTGCCCGTCGGCTCATCCGCCAGAAGGATCTGAGGGCGCGGGGCCGAGGCGCGGGCCAGGGCAACACGCTGCTGCTCACCCCCGGACAATTGCGCCGGATAATGGTCGCGCCGATGGGACAGGCCGACGGTGTCGAGTTCTGCTTCGGCGCGGGTGAATGCGTCCTTGTGGCCAGCCAACTCCAGTGGGGTGGCAACGTTTTCCAGTGCCGTCATGGTGGGGATCAGATGGAAGTTCTGGAACACGATACCCATCGTGTCGCGTCGAAAGCGGGCCAGAGTATCTTCATCCATTGTCGTCAGATCCTGACCCAAAGCCGAGACGCGACCGCCGGTCGCTTGCTCCAACCCGCCCATCAGCATCAGCAGCGAAGATTTGCCCGACCCGGATGGCCCGATCAGCCCCAGACTCTCACCCTTCGTCACGGACAGAGAGATTTCATGCAGGATATCGACCCGCCCGGCATTGCCATCCAGAGACAAAGAGGCATTTTGGAGCGTAAGAACAGCTGAAGTCATTGGTCTTTCCATCGGAGGGCAGTCAATTGGGATATGGAGCGTTTGTAGCTCTGCGCAAGGTTCTGGTTTCAGGGCTGTTTGTCAGTTGGGGCTATACGGCAACAGCCGAGCCCGTGGTGATTGCCGCAATGGGGGATTCGCTGACCCAAGGCTATGGGTTGGTCGAACAGGATGGGTTTGTCCCACAGCTTGAACGCTGGCTGCAGGCGAACGGCGCTGAGGTTCGATTAATCAACGCGGGTGTCTCGGGGGACACAACGGCGGGCGGCGCGGCGCGGGTCGAGTGGACTTTGACGCCAGATGTGGACGCGATGATCGTTGCGCTGGGTGGCAACGACTTGCTGCGGGGCCTCGACCCCGACCTGTCGCGGGCTAACTTGACCGCAATCTTGAGCGCGGCTGAAACAAGCAATGTCGACGTGTTGCTGATTGGCATGCAGGCCCCCGGCAACTATGGTCCGGACTACAAACAGGCGTTCGACACGATTTACCCGGATTTGGCTGAACAGTTTGATGTCCTCTACGCCGAGAGTTTCTTTGACGGTCTCGCCTCGGGTGGTGATCCGAACGCCGTCAGCCAATACATGCAGCCGGATGGGATTCACCCGAATGCCCAAGGCGTCGCGCGGATTGTCGAGGCGCTTGGCCCATTGGTGCTGGAACTGGTCAAGATGTCGGGTGAACAGGGCTAGGGGCCGTTAGACCACTGTGACGACCGTTCCAATTGGCACGCGGTTGTATAGATCCACCACATGTTCGTTCATCATCCGGATACATCCGTTCGACGCGGCCCGTCCGATCGTCTGTGGCTGCGTTGTGCCGTGGATGCGGAAATACGTGTCGACCCCGTTCTGGAATAGATAGAGCGCGCGCGCGCCCAACGGATTGTCCCCCCCGCCGGGCTGAACATAGTCGTTATCCTTGAAACGGGCATAGGCCACCGGGTCCCGCTCAATCATCTCTTGCGTAGGCCGCCAGGTGGGCCATTCCTTCTTTACGTCGATGGTCGCAGTGCCGGTGAACTCCAACCCGGCTTTGCCGACACCACAGCCATAGCGGACCGCCTTGCGCGGTTCGGTCACGTAGTACAGGTAGAATGATCGCGGCACGACCAGCAGCTGCCCCGGCTGAAACTGCTTTTTGATCCGGACAAATTGCGGTGTGGGATCATACTCGGCAGCCTTCTTGGCAACGGCAATACCGGGGAGAAGGCTCAGGGCCGTTCCGGCCAGAAAAACACGACGTGTAAACATGTGCGCCTCTTGAATTGACCTGAAAAATCATCACTCGAATTCCAGAATGATATCTTAATTGGTCAATTATGGGGCAGATATTACGAAATTGTGATATGAGGCCTTTCGGCCACAAAAATGGGCGGGGTTTACCCCCGCCCGTCCGAGTGGCTTATGCCAGTTCGATATTGTCTGCGCTTTCGCGACCGTCACGACCCGAGCGCAGCTCGTAGGTGACTTTCTGGTTGTCGGCCAGACCGGTCAGGCCCGAACGCTCGACAGCCGAGATGTGAACGAAGATGTCTTTGCCGCCATCTTCGGGTGCGATAAAGCCGTAGCCTTTGGTGGTGTTGAACCATTTTACGGTGCCTGCAGGCATATCCGTGTCTCCTTTTTAGTGCTGCCCACGTTGATGCGGCAGCCTGGCGTCGTCGGTCTGGATCGAATGACTGAGCGCCGTAGAAGGAGACAGTGGGTCGAAATAGAAAAACGTTAGCCCTTTGGATATGGCATTGGGGCAGGGATGTGGCAAGGGTGGATTGAACAGGATGCGCTGTGAATTCAGGGCGTAACGGGTGATTTGAACGTGAATCCGCCGACGGAATTTCACTTTCGGTCCGGCCGCATTCGTCAATCCACCGCGGTATTCGCGCAGGTCGTGTTGATCCGGAGTGGTGTGGTCAACGAGGGCACCTTCGGAGAGTCGTAGGATGGGGTTTCACCCCATCATTTGGGAGGTCGAAGTTTGCAAGTGGTTTGGTGCGCAGGAGCAGATCGTGCGGGTGTTCGGGTAGGATCTTTGAGTGAGTGATCGGGTGAATCCTCATCCTATGCTTGCTTGAATCATTTGGATTTGGGTATCGAGATTAGATGACGCCTTCGATAAAAGACGCTGTTTCTATTTAGTGCATCGAGCCAAAAACTGGCATCGTGCTCAAGCTCTTTCTTAAGTAGAAGATTATTTTTGATACGGTTGCCGGTAGGGAGCGTTGAAATTACGTACCGAGCGGCAATTTGTAGTTCCACGACGTTAAGTTCAAAAAGTGGACCAAATGATTCCGGTCCATAACTGGTTCTAGGAATTGTGACTCTTTGCCCCTCTTCAAACATTTGATTCCCAGAGCCAGAGTTGAAAAACGTTTTGCCGTTAAGAGCACCAACGTGCTGGCCGGGGAAGAAATCTCGAAACTGAAATAGTTGGGTTCCACCGACTAGCGAAAGCTCTCTGATTGATCTGTCTAAGCTCGTAAAGCCTTTAAAAACTCTAGAAGTATCTGCTTTTCCGTCTAATTCATCCACTGACTTAAGGAATGACATTCCGAAATAGTCATATAAGCAATATGCTCCGGAGTAGCTAATAATTGCTACGTCTCGTACTATAGTGCCAAATACAGAAGGTAGTCTTAAGAACGAGTGTCTGCTGATACCTGAAAGCGCTATACCTTCGACATCTTTGTTCCTAAGACGTTGAACAATCGCTATCCGGTCGTGTGCTCCAATTCTTTGATTGATAGCGAACCTAGGTTCTATAGAGTGTCTATCGTCGTTTAGTCCCAACTCGTAACGCCACAATCCAACTCGAATTTTATCCATCCAATCAAGAATAACAGTCGCTTGGTCTTCGTTTATCTCACCATCTAAATGAGCTTCGAAGGCGTATTTTGGTCGATTTTCAAATTCCGACTTGGAATTGTCGCAGGTCTCACACGCGGGTAGCACCAACCTTTTGAAAGGTAACTTAATTAACTCACCATTCAGTTTTGCCAGAACAATAGGAATTTTGTCCTTCCCGGATAGCTTAGAACACCACCGGGGTATAATATCCTCGTTTGTTTTCGACCGTGGCTTGTCTCCGCAAAAAACGCACTGGCGCTTGAACTCCGTATTGGGGCTGGCATTCACCGCGCAAACTTCTTGTACTTCAAGCGCTTAGGTTCCAGCGCATCCGGTCCCAGACGGCGCTTTTTGTCCTCTTCGTAATCCTCGAAGTTACCCTCGAACCACTCCACATGGGCATCGCCCTCAAACGCCAGAATATGCGTGCAAATCCGGTCAAGGAAGAAACGGTCGTGTGAGATCACAACGGCGCAGCCGGCGAAATCGACCAAGGCGTCTTCCAGCGCGCGCAGGGTTTCGACGTCGAGGTCGTTGGTTGGTTCGTCGAGCAGCAGGACGTTGCCGCCCTCTTTCAGCAGGCGGGCCATGTGAACGCGGTTGCGCTCACCGCCTGACAGCAGCGAGACCTTTTTCTGCTGGTCGCCACCCTTGAAGTTGAAGGACGAGCAATAGGCGCGGGAATTAACCTGCGCGTCACCCAGTTGGATGATCTCGGCGCCGCCGGTGATCGCCTCCCACACGGTATCGCCATCCTTGAGGTCGTCGCGGGACTGGTCGACATAGGACAGCTCGACCGTGTCGCCCAGCGTTATGGTGCCGCTGTCGGGCTGTTCCTGACCGGTGAGCATCTTGAACAGGGTCGATTTACCCGCACCGTTGGGGCCGATGACGCCGACGATGCCGCCGGGGGGCAGGGCAAAGTCCAGCCCTTCGATCAGTTGCTTGTCGCCCATGTGTTTCGACAGGCCTTCGACCTCGATCACCTTGCCGCCAAGGCGCTGGCCGTTGGGGATGACGATCTGGGCGCGGGTCAGCTTTTCGCGTTCGGACTGTTCGGCCAGTTCGTTATAGGCGTTGATCCGGGCCTTGGATTTGGCCTGACGGGCCTTTTGACCCTGACGCATCCATTCCAATTCGCGCTGCAGGGTCTTCTGTTTGGACTTGTCCTCGCGCGCTTCCTGCTCCAGCCGTTTGGCCTTTTGTTCCAGCCATGCGGAATAGTTACCCTCGTACGGAATGCCGCGGCCACGGTCGAGTTCGAGGATCCAGCCGGTGATGTCGTCCAGGAAATAGCGGTCGTGGGTGACGATCAGGATGGTGCCCTTGTAGTCGATCAGGTGCTGTTGCAGCCAGGCGATGGTCTCGGCGTCCAGGTGGTTGGTCGGTTCGTCGAGCAGAAGCATGTCGGGCGCTTCGAGCAGCAGCTTGCAGAGCGCCACGCGGCGTTTCTCACCCCCCGAGAGGTTGGCGATGTTGGCATCGTCCGGCGGGCAGCGCAGCGCCTCCATGCTGACGTCGATCTGGCTGTCGAGGTCCCACAGGTTCTGGCTGTCGATCTCGTCCTGCAGCTTGGCCATTTCGTCGGCGGTCTCATCCGAGTAGTTCATCGCCAGTTCGTTATAGCGGTCGAGGATCGCCTTCTTTTCCGCCACGCCCAGCATGACGTTTTCGCGAACGGTCAGGGTTTCGTCCAGCTTTGGTTCCTGCGGCAAATAGCCGACCTTGGCACCTTCGGCGGCCCAAGCCTCGCCCGTGAAATCCTTGTCGAGGCCCGCCATGATCTTCATCAGGGTCGATTTACCCGCGCCGTTGACGCCGACAACACCGATTTTCACACCGGGCAGAAAGCTCAGGTGGATGTTTTCAAAGCACTTCTTGCCACCGGGATAGGTCTTTGAGACACCCTGCATGTGGTAGACATATTGATAGGCGGCCATGTCGCGTCCTCTGGGTCGGGGAAATTGAGTTGAAACGCTTGATATCCAAGCGGGGCGGGCGGGGCAAGCTGGTGGTTTCGTGATTTTTGCTTAGACCTTGGGCGGGCTAGAGTGGCATCGGTTTGAGGGGCGCGTGAGATGTCAGAACTTGCGGAATTGATTGCTGGTTGGGCAAAGCCCGGTCGGGTCGATTGGATCGGAGTGCGTCCAGCCCGGCGGGCGGCGATCGTCACTTTAGGCGACGCTATGATTTCCGCTGATGGTTTGGATGGAGATCGCAGTCGCTCGGGCAAGCGGGCGGTGACGCTGATCCAACAGGAGCATCTGGCAGCGATTGGCTCGTATCTTGGACAAGGGCCGATCGCGCCAGAGATATTGCGGCGCAATCTGGTGGTTTCGGGGATCAACCTCTCTGCGCTCAAAGGACGCGAGGTGCAGGTAGGAGAGGCGGTTCTGCGCTTTACCGTGATCTGCGCGCCTTGCAGCCGGATGGAGGAAGCGCTGGGCGAAGGTGGTTACTCTGCGGTGCGTGGGCATGGCGGGTGGTGCGCCGAAGTGGTGCGCTCTGGACGCGTTCGGGTGGGCGATACGGTGCAACCGATTGATTGACAAGCTGCTTCAGTTCTGAACATCAGCTAGGGATGTTGCGCAGCCAGATACCATATGCTCGACCCGGACAGGTCATTGGGCTGTTCGGAGGGTCCTTTGATCCTCCGCATCAAGGTCATGTGCATGTCACGCTTGAGGCGATGAAAGCTTTCGGTTTGGATCGTGTGTGGTGGCTGGTTTCTCCGGGTAACCCTCTGAAACAGAAAGGGCCTGCGCCTTTGCCGCGTCGGTTAGAGGCCGCGCGGGCGGTGATGCAGCACCCTCGGGTGGACGTTACGGATATCGAGGCGCTGACGGGTACGCGGGCGACGGCGGATACTCTGGTGGCCCTCCGGCGGCTATATCCTCAAGTTCGGTTCGTCTGGATCATGGGGGCCGACAATCTGGCGCAGTTTCACCAATGGAAGGACTGGCGGCTGATCATGGACAGCGTCCCCGTGGGCGTTGTGGCGCGACCAGGGGATCGGATTTCCGCGCGGATGTCGCCAGCGGCACGGGTTTATGTGCCATACAGGATTGACGGGCAGGCGCGGCATCTATTGGGACGCGCGCAGGCGCCGGCATGGTGTTTCGTGAACGTGCCGATGGTCAATCTCAGTTCAACTGATCTTCGCAATCGCGGCAACTGGGCAAACGGAGTGTTGCCCGAATAGCCACATTGCCTGCATATTCTCATGCAATGGTTGTCCAAATTTCATCTCTGGGATTTTAATTGACCCATGGTTGATCGTATTTCACGCCGTTTGTTTCTGGCAGGGTTGAGCGCAGCTGCGATCCCTGCGGCTGCCGTGGCGCAGGCCCCCTTGGTGTCCCTGCGGCCTCAGGCCCGAGGGCCTCAACTGACCGGGGCCGAGCGGTTCGTGCGCGCAGCCGGGCTGCGGGGCGATGTGATCTTTGCTGTGGCAGATGTTGAGACAGGCACTCAGCTTGAGGAGTTCGGGGGTGAGGCCGGGTTGCCTCCGGCCAGTGTGGGCAAGGCGCTGACCGCGCTTTATGCGTTAGACGTACTGGGTCCAGATCATCGCTTTGAGACCAAGCTTCTGGCGGATGGACCAATTGAGAATGGCATTCTAAAGGGCGATCTGATCCTTGTCGGTGGCGGGGACCCTCTGCTGGACACGGATGCATTGGCAAGCATGGCAGCCAATCTGCGCGAGGCCGGGGTGACCGAGGTGCGCGGGGCGTTCAAGGTCTATGATGGAGCCTTGCCCTATGTGTTCAGCATCGACCCCGGGCAACCGGATCATCTGGGCTATAGCCCGGCGATCAGTGGAATTTCTTTGAACTTCAACCGCGTTCATTTCGAATGGAAGCGGGCCGGGACGAACTACAAAGTCACGATGGATGCGCGCAGCGCCAAGTACCGGCCGGATGTCGATATGGCCGTGATGCGGGTGGAACCGCGCAGCCTGCCGATCTACACCTATCAACCCAGCGCACGTCAGGACCGCTGGACCGTGGCTAAAGGCGCGCTGGGCAACGGCGGCGCACGTTGGTTGCCCGTTCGAAAACCTGCACTTTATGCGGGCGATGTGTTTCGCACGCTTGCCCGCTCAAACGGGGTTGTTCTTGGTCGGGTGCAAGTCACTCAGGAAACCCCGAAAGGCACTGCGTTGGTTGTGCATCAGAGTGACCGGTTGGAGAGTATCCTGCGCGGGATGTTGAAATACTCGACCAATTTGACGGCAGAAATGGTTGGTATGGCGGCTACGAAAGCACGCGGGGTCAGGCCGAGTGACCTGGCGGACTCGGCGGCAGAGATGAACCGCTGGGCGGCTGAGACCTATGGGGCCAACCAAATCGCCATGGTGGATCACTCTGGTCTGGGTGATGCGTCTCGCATGCCTCCCGGCGATTTGGTGAAGGCGCTTGTTGCGGCGCGCAAAACCGGGGCGCTGCGGCCCTTGCTCAAGCCTTTCACGCTGACCGATAGTCAGGGTCGGGCGGTCAAGGATCACCCCATCAAGGTGAATGCAAAAACCGGAACGCTGAACTTCGTCTCAGGTCTTGGCGGCTTTCTGACCACGGCCGACGGGTCCGAACTGGCCTTTGCGATCTTTACGGCAGATGTGGACCACCGTGCCACGATCCCGCGAGAGCAGCGCGAGCGTCCTGAAGGTGCCCGCAGTTGGAACCGACGGTCGCGCAAGCTTCAGCGGGCTTTGATTGAGCGCTGGGGGTCTCTTTACGGCAGTTGAACCTAAATCGTGTGGCGCGCGCGGGCACCGCGTTCGATCGCGGCAGCGTGCAGGCGGTCGATGTTCAACTCATAGCGGATCTCTTCCAGCAAACGTAGCTCGGTCTCGGCCAGTGAACCGTCTGCGGCGGCTACGTCGCAGGCCAGCGCATAGGCGGTTTCGTTCAGGCGTTCGGGCAGGTTTTCTCGGATCAGGCCAAACAGCGCATCCAGCCCGTCTTCCTGCTCGAACAGGTCGAACACGATTTGCGAAACCCGGCGGGTGCGGTCGATGTCATAGCCCGCAAAAACAGGCAGCATATTCACCGCGCCTTCGATCTTGACCAGTTCGGCGGTGCGGATCGTCTCATCCGACGCCGAGATCGCGACCATGATCGCCACAAGGCAATCTTGCGGAGACATCGGGTGTGGTACTTGATCGGTCATTGGGTCGTCCTGAGTCATTTGCTGCCGTCGCACGATAGGAGGGCTGGCGGGCAGGTTCAACGGCTTTTGCTGGCGAGGGTCAGAGAATTGGCAATGGCCCCCGAGTTTTGGTTTGGCGCAACACGAAGTTGCTACGGGTGTCACGTACCAGGCCTGACTTCAAAAGGCGCTGCATGATGAAAAGCTCAAGATCTTCGGGCGATTTGGCATAGACCTTGAGGAGGAAGTCATGATCCCCGGTAATCGACGCGCATTCCACGATCTGAGGTTCCGTCTCTACCAGCCGGAGGAACGCGTTGATGCTGTCTTCCTGATGGCTCTGCAAAGCGACGTGGATGTAGGCAATGGCGTTCAGCCCGACAGACTTGGCGCGAACCTGCGCGGTGTAGCCGGATACAACGCCCGATGCCTCAAGATCCCGCACCCGACGCCAGCATTGCGAGGCCGACAGGCCCGTGCGGTCTGCAAGCTCCTGCATCGATAGTCGGCCATCGGTTTGTAGCTGCTGCAGGATGGCGAGGTCAGCGGGCTGAAATGTTTGTGTCAACTTTACCCCAAAAATAAAATGAATCATTCAACTTTAGTCGATTTCTCCACCGAGAGAAACTGAATTCGCCACCGCCCTTGAATAGAATATTTGCGAAGGGGAGGAGAAGATGCCGAAATCAACGAAATACCGCGCTAAAATCGCCGATGCGAAGGGTCATATCGCGTATACGGCTGAAGAGGACGCCGTTTGGGCTGATCTCTACTCGGCGCAGCAGGACAACGTGCAGAAATACATGGCGCGTGACTATCTGGAAGGCCTGAAACGGTTGGAGTTGCCGAAGACCCGTGTGCCCTCCTGCACGGATATCTCGGAACGTTTGTTGGACCTGACTGGATGGCGGGTTCAGCCTGTGCCTGCTCTGATCGGGTTCGAGACCTTCTTCGGGATGCTGGCCGACAGAGTGTTTCCGGCAGCGTCCTTTATCCGCTCACGCGAGGATTTCGACTATATTGAAGAGCCGGACATCTTTCACGAGATCTTTGGGCATACGCCCTTGCTCAGCGATCCCAGATTTGCGGCGTTCAGTCAGGCCATCGGCAAGGCCGGGGTGCAGGCTGGGCCGAAGGACTATGCTTGGCTGATCCGGCTCTATTGGTTCTCGATCGAGTTCGGGTTACGGTGGCAAGACGGTGAGATCAAAGCGCTTGGATCGGGGCTGGCGTCCTCGCCCACTGAACTTGTCTATGCGGTCGAAAGTGATATGCCGGACCGGGACCCGTTCGACGTGCTGACGATCCTGCGTACTCCATACCGGATCGACATGCACCAGATGGGCTACTTTGTTCTGCAAGACCCCGAGGCGCTGTTCGCCGCGGCCGACAGGGACCTGTTGGCAGATGTAAGACAGGCGCAGTCGCTCGGTCTATTGCCCAACAAGTTCCCACCCAAAGCAACAGCAGCGGAGTGATCGAAAATGACCACAACAGGACAAACCTGCAACTTGTCAGACCGTACGTGCGTACCTTGTTCCGGCGGCATTCCAGCCCTGACGGCAGACGAGGCGAATGCTCATATGGGCGAGCTGTCATCGGAATGGACACTGAATGTCGGGTCGACCGAGCTTAGCCGCCACTTCGCGTTCAAGGGTTTCGCTAAGGCGACATATCTGGCCAATCTTTGTGCATGGCTGGCGGATCAGCAGGGCCACCATCCCGATATCTCGTTCGGCTGGGGCTATGTGGATGTCAGGCTGACAACCCATGAAATCGGCGGACTCAGCGAGAATGACTTTATCTGGGCGGCGAAACTGGACCAGTTGACCGGTTGAATCGGCCTTGGCCCTAAGAAAAACCCCGTGCTTTTTTGACTCATGCTGCACCGACACGACAGGAGGGGGAGTTGGGCGGTTCAATTGGAATGTGGTTGCGCACGGGTTTCATGCTGCCCCCGGATTTCTATTCGAGATAAAACCAGTTCCCGGTGCCCAATTTGTCAAGGTCAATGACATGCACACCGTCCTGAAAACTGTGTGCTCCCACGGCGGCTTTTCTCTGGTCGGGGAAGCGAAGCGTCAGCTCAGGCTGTGCTTTAATCTGAAGCCGTCCGACTAAGGGCTCGATCCGGAAAGAGAGTTCTTCCGGAACTGCGCGGCCGGCCAATGAGACCAGAATGCGTCCTGAAGTTGTGATCTCTTCATCATCAAGGCTTTGGACAACAACAGCTGCTGTTGGGTTCTCGACCTCGAAAGCCACATTCGTGGTGGCGACCGTTTTGTCCGAAAGGTGTCCTGCGGCGGCCTGGGTCTTGGCCGTGTCAATGACAATCAGGCCATCGTTGAATGCCCGATAAAAATCACCGGTATCCGCCGCAACGGTTTGAGCGTCCGGTTCCAGGTAAGAGCGCTCGGTATCGAGTATTTCATATGGCTGCCCCTCCAGGACCGAGGCTTGCAGCCAAGGCAGCGCCGGCGTGTCTGGCATGCAGGTGACCAATCTGCTTTGCTCGACGATTGTTCGTATGCCAACCGAGGATGCCGGCGTTATCGAACTGCCAAAAAAGGCCTCGTGATCGGGGCAAAGGGCATAGGTCTTTTCCGCAAGGCGCACATGGCCCTGCCGATAGAGAAGAGCAGCCGCAGGCATCATGGCCATCATCGCGGGGTCTTCGGCCATGCTCCAGTTGGTAGGGCGAAGCGGGCCATTTAAGGGCTGCTGCGCATAACCATAGACAATGGGGGCATCCCACCCCTGATGGGCGGCGCGCACGGCCACATTGAGCGGTGCAATAAACCTGTCGTCGCCGGGAAATTCGCCGATGTTCCACTCGGAAATGCTGAACGGCATTCCGACCACCTGTCCAATGGCCAGCCAATCCAGAAAGCCGGATTGCGTTCTTGGGTCGTAAATAACTTCGCCTGAACTTCCATAGCTATGCCCATCAACCATGGAGCCGCGCGTGAGAGAGGGCAGCCCGGCGACCGACATCCCCCCCCACAGGCTGGTTGTGGTGATCAAACCCTCAAACCCTGTGGCTTCGATATTCTCGATCATTCGGTCATTGAAGCGGCGTTCAAGTTCGTTGAGGAACAGCTTGGACGGCCCGTGCAGCCAGGATTGCCAGGTGAGTTCCGGGTTAAGGCCGTGTTCCACGGCAAATTCGCGCGCGGCCTCCATATAGACGGCGTTGTGCAGGGGGACGTTCTTGTCTGGCAGCAGCGCATTTCCGAAGTGATGTGTCAGATCATTTTCGTTTGTGATCATAACGGCAATGACCGCAGGATCTTCTGCGTAGGATAGCCCAGTTATCTTGTTGATGTGTCGTAGATACTTGTCCTGGAAATCAAGCATCAGCGCTTCGATACTGGGTGAAATGTAGCTGAATCCCTTGACGCGAATCGAGGTCTCACCCTTGGCGATCTCTTCGAAATCCTCGACCCCGTCTTCGGGTGTAAAGCTGCGACCGACATGAAGGTCGAGCCAGATGTAAAGGCCCTCGGCCTTTAGTGCCGCGATCCATTGGTCCAGTTTTTTCAATGAGAAGGCATCGAGCTTGCGCGTTGTCTGCGCTTCGCTGCCAAAGATGTTGGGTTGCACCCAATGCGAGTCGTGGTGGTGGATGCGCACCAGATTGAAGCCCAACCGAGAAAGGCGTTGGGCATGGGCCCGCATGAACCGAGGTTCGGTCGTGAACAGCGCATAGGCTTGAAGGTTCGCCCCCCAAAATCGGGCCGGGGTACCATCCGCGAAGAAAAGCTCATCGCCGACGGCCTGTATCTTACCGTGACGGCCGGCAGGACGGTGGTTCAACGCACTTAGGTCGGGAATGGGAGTTTCCAACCGCAGCGCCCCTCTCGGCCAAGTCTTCACGTCTTCGCTCGGCTGCGACGTCGCCGGTCTGGGTCCTGATGCGATGCTAACCGCTAGGATGAGCAAAAAAGCAAAGATATCTGGGCGGTTCATCAGGCACCTCGTGCTTGTGCAGTGTATCTTTTCGGAAGGTTACCGCGTTGCCCGGGATTTCAAAATGGTTCTGCACACTGAGTTTATGCTTATTTGCAGGGGGCGGCGCTAGAAAAACCCCGTGCTTTTATTGACTCATGCTGCACCGGCACAATAGGAGGGGGCGGTCGGTTGCAAAGGGCGACCGGCGCTGTTTTTCCCGATGGAGCAAATCTGATGTCTGAACTGCGTGAAACCGCAATGTCGTCCAAGGCCTGGCCTTTCGAAGAGGCGCGCCGGTTGCTCAAACGCTATCAGAATAACGTTCCGGAGAAGGGGTTTGTGCTGTTCGAGACAGGCTATGGCCCCTCGGGTCTGCCGCATATCGGTACCTTTGGTGAGGTCGCGCGAACCACGATGGTCAAGCGCGCGTTCGAGGCGCTTTCGGATATCCCGACCAAGCTGATCTGTTTTTCGGACGATCTGGACGGTATGCGCAAAGTGCCCAGCAACGTGCCGAACCCGGAGATTCTGGAGCAGCATTTGCAGCGTCCGCTGACTTTGGTTCCCGATCCCTTCGGTGAATACGAAAGCTTTGGGGCGCACAACAACGCTATGCTACGCCGATTCCTCGACACCTTTGGGTTCGAGTATGAGTTCTATTCGGCCAAGGAATTCTACGAGTCCGGGCAGTTTGACGAGATCCTAAAGCGTGCTGTCGAACGCTACGATGAGATCATGGCGATCATGCTGAAAAGTCTCCGCGAAGAGCGGCAGCAAACATATTCGATCTTCCTGCCTCTGCATCCCGAAAGCGGGCGGGTGATGTATGTGCCGATGAAAAAGGTATGTGCCGAAACCTACACCGTGACCTTTGATGATGAGACGGGCAAGGAATGGACCGTTCCCGTGACCGGCGGCAACGTAAAGCTGCAGTGGAAGCCGGACTTTGGCGCGCGCTGGGCTGCGCTTGGTGTCGATTTCGAGATGTACGGCAAGGAACACGCCACCAACGAAAAGATCTATGACGCTATCTGCCGTGCGTTGGGTGGCCGAGCGCCCGAGCATTTCTCGTATGAGTTGTTTTTGGATGAAAACGGTCAGAAGATATCGAAGTCGTCCGGCAATGGTGTGTCGATTGACGAATGGTTGACCTATGCGCCGACGGAAAGCCTGTCGTATTTCATGTATCAAAAGCCCAAGACGGCCAAGCGGATGCATTTCGACGTCATTCCCAAGGCCTACGATGAATACCATCAGCAGCTGCGGGCCTATCCGGGGCAGGAGCTGAAGGCGCAGCTGAACAACCCGGTCTGGCATATTCATGGCGGTGATGTTCCGGAATCGACCTTGATTGTACCGTTTGCCATGTTGCTGAACCTCGCGTCGGTTTCAGGGGCCGAGGACAAAGAGGCGCTTTGGGGTTTCATTCGCCGCTATGCGCCTGAGGCAACGGCAGAAAGCCACCCCGATCTGGATCAGGCGGCTGGTTTCGCCGTGCGCTACTTCAATGATTTCGTCAAACCAACGCGCAAGCACCGCGCCCCGACGGATCAAGAGCGCGAAGCGCTGGAGGCGCTCAAGGCCGCGCTCGAGGCCTATGACGGCCCTGCCGAGGATGAGGCGCTGCAATCGGTGGTCTATTCCATCGGGCGTGAGCGGTTTGATCCGATGCGTGGTTGGTTCACCGCCCTTTACGAGGTACTGTTGGGGGCCTCACAAGGCCCGCGTTTTGGTGGCTTCATCGCCCTCTATGGCGTGCCGGAAACGATCGCGCTGATCGACAAGGCCTTGGCCGGAGAGCTGGTCTGATTTGACCTGATCCCGCATGGGGCTACCGTTCCGTCAGGAGGTAACCCCATGCGTAGTTTACTGCTTGCCCTGTCCCTGAGTGCTGGTCTGGCCTCGGGTGCGTTTGCCCAGAGCACCGAGATCGAGGCCAATATCGCGGCCCAGATTCAGGCCTTCAAGGCGGATGATTTCGCCACAGCCTTTACCTTTGCCAGCCCCAATATTCAGCGTCTCTTTGGAAACCCTGACAATTTCGGAGCGATGGTACGCAATGGCTATCCCATGGTCTGGCGTCCCTCTGATGTGCGATTTCTGGAACTGCGCGAGGTCGCAGGCGCGCTGTGGCAGAAGGTCATGATTACCGATGGCGATGGCGCGGTTCACATTCTCGACTACCAGATGATCCAGCAGGAGAATGGCTGGAAGATCAACGGCGTGCAGCTATTGGGTCGCGCTGACCCCGCAGCCTGATGCAACAGCACCGTCACGGTCGTATGAGTGGCGGTTAATCCCTTTTGGGTACTCAGACTGTCGCGTTCGGGATGGACCTGAACACGGCGTTTGAACGTGCAGCCATTGGGCCGCGCGACGAGGAAAGGGATTTCTATGAACAAGGCAATCACCGACGGCATTGTGTTCATGCCGCCTGCTTTCGAAAACGGTCTGGGCGTATGGTCTGCGGGCGATGGTACGCCGGGCTCACCGACCTATGATGGTTCGGGCACCGGGGCATTTGTGCCGTCGGATGCGGATTTTGGCGGCTGCCTTGAGATCCTGAAGATCAACAGTCCGCAGCAGTTGCGCTACATGGGCCAGACCCAGATCCTGCCGGGGTGCTATTTGCAGATCAAGGCGCGGGTCAAGGCGATCAGTGGTCCTCTGCCCGAGGTGCGCATCGCGGCCTGGGCCGGTGCAGCAGGCGACACCCACCTGACGGGGGTAATCGAGCAAGGCCCAGCCACTCAGCTGGCAAGTTATGGCGCAGTGACCGAGATCACCGCCATTGTAGGCACGGGGCGACGTCCGGGCGTGGACATGGCTTGGGGTGTCAGTGCGCTCTACGGTCATTTCGGCATTGATGTCGAGGGCGCCAACGGGGCCGTCATCCGCGTCGATGATCTTGAGATCGCAGATGTCACCAGCGTGTTCCTGCGTGAGATCATTAGCCGTGTGGATGTGCGCGACTATGGCGCGGTGGGCGACGGCATAGCCGACGACTCGGCCGCATTCGAGGCAGCGGATCAGGCCGCTGGAGGCCGTCGCATTTTTGTGCCCCAAGGCACTTATCGTCTGGCCGAGAACACCACCCTGTCTTCTGAGGTCGAGTTTGAAGGCACAGTCACGATGCCCGACGACAAGATGCTTTTGCTGCTTAAGAACTATGACCTCCCCGCCTATATTGCCGCTTTCGGGAATGAAGAGCTGGCCTTCAAAAAAGCGTTTCAGGCGCTGTTGAACAACTCGGACCATGAATCGCTGGATCTGGGTGGGCGCAAGATCGAAGTGACAGCCCCTATCGACATGTTTGCCGCCGTTCCCAACAGGCCGGGGTTTTCGACACGTCGCGTTATCCGTAACGGTCAGTTCGATGTCAAAAGCAGCTCGGCCTGGGATACCGAGACCTTCACTTCGGTCGCGACCTATGATCTGGCGGATTCGACCCGTCTGACCAATGTGGCCAACGTCACGAACATCCCAATTGGTTCGCTGGTTCAGGGCAGCGGCGTCGGGCGCGAGATTTACGTGCGCGGCAAAGATGAAAGCGCCGGAGAGCTGACGCTGAATGCGCCGATGTATGATGCGGCAGGGACCCAGACCTTCACTTTTGTATCCTTCAAATACCTGCTGGATTTCGGCAATTTCGGAGTGCTGCGCAAGTTCGGGATGGAGCAGATCGAGTTCCAGTGCAACGGCCGCTGCAGTGCCATTCGTCTGGCACCCGCGGGCAGCACGTTCTCATTGTCGGATTGTTTCATCAGCCGCCCGTTGGATCGCGGCATCACCTCGATCGGCACGGGTTGTAAGGGGATGCTGATCGACAATTGCCAGTTCCTGTCGTCAGAAGAGTCGTTCATTGTGCCTGATCGCAAGTCCATCGCGCTGAACACCACCTCGAATGACGTGAAGATCCGCCACAACCGGGCGGTGCGCTTCAAGCATTTTGCGGTTGTTGGGGGCGACAACAACATGATCCTTGGAAACCACTTCTTCCAGGGCGACAGTATCCCGCAAGGGGTGCGGACCGCAGGGCTGATCATGATCGGCACCTATAACAGCTCGACCATCGCCGAGAACTACGTGGACAATTGCTTTGTGCAGTGGACGAATGAGCGTGACACGACGCCCGCCTATGTCTCCGGCTATTCCTTCAGCGCTATGAGTATCACCGACAATATTTTCTATTCCAGCGAAGCGCCGCCCTGGTTCAGCTATATCGTGATCCGTCCGCACGGCCCGGGGCATTTTCTGAACGGGCTGGCGGTGACCGGTAACAAGTTCCGCTCTAGTGGGACAGACCTAGAGCGTGCCGACCGGGTGGATACGTCCTTTGCGGATCTGGATGCGGATCAGCACATCAATGTCACGTTCAGCAACAACACCTATCACGGGATTGACGTCAAGGTCGAAAACCCGCTGCGGGTGCGGCACAGCCAGAACTCGGCCTCGCAGGTCTGGACTATCGACTCGAACGGTCGATTGCCGTTTGGCTCCAAGGCGCGCAGTTGCGATGCGGTGGCGGTTCTGGGGCCGCTCAGAACGGCGCTGGGGTCGGTGCGCTATTCCTTTCCCTATGCCGATGTCGAACAGGGCAGCAATGGCGATGCCGTCCAATTGCGCTGGGCCGAAAGCCTGAGCGGTGATGTCTCGGTACAGATGCGTCTGGAAGAGTAACAATACCTGCAAGCCGCCCCTTTACCGGGGCGGCTTCGCTTTGGGCTGCAGGAAAGACAAGACGTTTTGGAATCCTGTGCTAGGCTGAGGGTAAGCCAAAGGAGGACCCAGATGCCGACCATAGCCAAAACCGCCAGCGTTCAGACCGTTATCACGACATTTGAGATGACACCCGGCACCTGTCAGGACCTGCTTGAGGCGCTGACGGATGCTTATTCCGAGTTTATCTCAAAACAGCCCGGATTTGTATCGGCCGGCCTGCATGTCAACGACGCTCAGACCCGGATTGCCAACTATTCGCAATGGGAACGGCGCGAGGATTTTCTGGCCATGTTGCGCACCCCGGAAATGCGCGACCGCAACCGCAAGATCAATGAGCTGTGCAAGAGTTTCGAGCCGGTCATGTATGACGTGGCTGAGACATTCAATTGACACAGGTCTCGTTTCCCAGTGTCAGATGTCTGTAGCTTCGACGCGGTAAGCTTTGCCAAACCCGCCGTTCAGCAGCCCATCTTCAACCTCAAAGCGGACAAAGCTGAAATCTGCGAAATCTGCATAGAGCTTGGCCTTCGGGCGCAGTGACAGATACCTCTGGCGGAGGTTGTCATGATCCGCCGTTCCCCGTGCAATCAAACGCGCCGTCGCGTGCAAGGTCAGCCGAGGATGCGTCAGCGGATCCCCCTTACGGCCTGGATCCCCGATCAGAAGGGCGCAGGCAGGGTTGTTCTGTAGCGCCCGGCTATGATCCGATAGGCTTGAAATCAACGAGATTGGCTGCTTCTCGGCATCTGTTGCAAGAGCAATCCGCGATACTGACGGTACAGCGGTGCCCGGCCTCAGAACGGCGAGCGCAGCATGGGTCGCCACATCCATCAATTCGCGGATCAGGCCCCGGGCGGTGTCGTCCAACGGTTGGTAGGGGTCTTTGGTTGGCATTTTGCCTCGCATTGGTAAGCGTAAAGGTGATCCTATACTCGCTGATCTCTGTGTGCGAGCCGTGTTCTGCCTCGGCTTCGCCACAAATCCCCTGTATCGCGATGGCATGAAGTTTCGCAAATCCAAATTGGACGATCCCTTGCCGAGCAAACGTCAGCGCCGGGCCGAAGCCGCTCGGCGTCGCGCGCTTTCTCCGGTGCGTATTCTGCTTATGATTCTGTGCCTGCCGCTGACCGTCGCGTTGATCTCCTTCAACATGTTCGTGCGCCTTTCAGATTATGGCCGGGATGAGGCCATGGTGCACCTAATCGCGCTGGCCGGCTGCGATGCCTCTCGGGCGATTGGGTTTGGGACGTTTTACGAAGGCTATGCGGGCTATCATCCCCGCAACGACCCCGACGGTGACGGAGTGGCCTGTGGACCGGATGTGGCGCAGCGTCAAACGGCCCCCTCGCCGGACACGACCTCGCCCCGCGAAACCAGCGCCAGCCAAAGGTCCTTGGGCAACGCCAAGTTCATCAAGCCCTAAAACCCGTGGGTTGAGGGCTGTCTCCTCTGCGACCGCTTGGCCTGTGAAGCTGCGGGAATCTGCAAGTTCATGCTATGATGCGCCGCGTTGGTACCAGTTTGGTGCCTCCATCGGGCAATTTCGCCCAGTTTGGGAGGACAAAGATGTTTGCACGCGTAACTCAATTTAAAATGAAGCCTGGCACGCGCGAGGCGGCCACGGCGAAGATGAACGAATTGAAATCTGAAATCATGGGCATGCCCGGCATGCACTGTTTTACCAATGTGATGAACGAGGACGGCACCGGATACGTGATCTCGGTGGTCGAAAGCGAGGATATCTCGAACGCAAACGCTCCAAAAGTGGCCGAGCTTTGGGGGCATTTCGCTGAATTCATGGAAGCGCCGCCAACCCCGGCAGGCTTTGACGTGATTGCCCATTGGGACAAAGGCTGAACGCACGTTTGACCACAGGCCGATCCGCGCCACTCCAGGCAGTGCTACGAGAGCAGCGACGCTGCGCAGGTGCGAAACTTGCGCACCTCTGGCGCGGCACCTTCCAGTGAGAATTCAGTCAGGTGGTCTTGCGTGAAGGCATAGGCCGTTTGGTTGAACTCGAGGCCGTCCAAGACGTTGCCAAAGCCGGTGTCTGAGACGAACAAGGACATCGCATCGTCCGACAGCTTGTGTCGTGGCGTTCCGATCTCAATCGGGTTTGGGCCTTCAAACCGCATGGCAAACCAAGGTGATTGCGTCCAACCTTCGATGCGGCGCGTGATTTCGAGGGTATAGAGCGGCTGCGCCGGATCGTAGGTGAGCCGGATCTCCTCTGCTTCGGTCTCGTGTGTCAACGTGCAGATCTCGCCAATCGTGGCGTTCCACGCATAGGCGGGGCTGCCGAGCAGCAGTGAGAGCAGGACAAAGCGCATAGCGAGGAACCTAGCCGCAGATTGTCCTTTGGCAAGTGTGTGACGGGCTAGCCCTTCATTGCGTTCAACAAGTCCAGCAGCCGCTTTCGGTCATCATCGTCAGCATAGTCACCGGTGGCCAGGCGCTGGGCAATGCTCAAGCGCAGGCGTTCCTGCTGGGTGCGGACATCTTCGCTGGCGGTTTCGGCCAGCGTCTTCATAATCGCTGCCACGGTCTGTTTGCGATTGGTGCTAGGGCTGGCGATATAGTCAACAAGTCTCTGCTTACCGGAATCGAGGATGTTTTCGGCCAGATCGCGCAGTTGTTCCCCATTGGGCAGCAGCGGGGCCGGGGCGTCCTCGGGCGGCAGGATTTCCGGTAGGCTGTGCGGGGTCTCGTCCAGAGCGTTCGCACCGTCGACAAAGGCCTCGGTGATCATCCGGGTGATCCTGATCGCGCGCGGGTCCTTGAACAGGGCCGAGGCGATGGCCACGCCGTAATCCGTATAGACCCAAGGATTGACCCGCCGCCCGCCGCGGCCTTTGGGTTTTGAAATCACATTCTGTGATTGCAAATCGGTGACCTCGGCGTCGGTCAGTTGAAAACGGTAGCCCTCGAACAGGTCTTTGTTGCGCGAGACGGCCTGATTGAAGGCGCTGACGGATTTTCCGTAGAACTGCGCCAGATCCTCGGCCAGCACCACGCGAGTGCCGCGCACCCGGTGAATGGCGTTTTGGACCTCATGCGTGGAGGGGAGGGTGTTGGGTTTCGTCATGGCAACCGCTTGGAATCACAACCTGTGATTTCAAACGTGGAGGAGGGGGCGCTGGGCTGCAAGGGTGGAGTGTTGGGCACTGGGTTGCGCCAAATACTGCCCATTCTCCCGTGGGCGCGGTTGACACAATAAAGTTACTGCAGTATTTGCTGCAGTAAAAATGTGGCGATTGCCGGATTGGAGTAGATTGATGAAGTTGATCTTGAAAGGTGTTTCAAAGCTCTCGAACGGAGTATGGCTTGGTGACATAAATGTCGTGGAAATACGTGAGCTTTCGGCGCTCGGCGGCAGGAAGTCCCCACAAGTGTGCGCGAAATCTGTAGTTGGCCTAAATAATCCAGTCTTTGATGAACAGAGCAAAACCATCGAGGTCTCGATAAGTGACTTTTTTCCGCTGGCGGTTGGCAAGACAAATGAAGCTATACTGATCGATCAATCTTCTCACGACGAAGAGGAGGTGGACATTGAGACTGGAAACCCAGAGAGCAATTTTACTAATTTCATCGAGGCAAGTAGACGAGAAAATTTACCGGAAAATCTGATTGAGAATATGCGTGAACTTCTAAATCAAATCGCGAAAAAGTATGTATTCACCTTATCTGAAGGTAAATCTAGAAAATGGACTGCCGCACCAAACTTCCTCGCCATTTCGATACAAAATACAAAAAAACGATTCCTTATTTCAGTAAAAGGAAATCACAAAAACATGTCCTACAAGTCCATCGTCCCTAAAAGAGGGATGGCCGACAGTTATAGCGAATTTCATTTCTCATCTGCAGATCAATTGCCTGAAGTCCAAGACGCGATCGAAAGCTCAGCTCGGATTCGATTTGGCCATTGATGGGCGCGCGATCTACCGTTTCCGCCTCTTCACATTCCCACCCCGCTGGCCCGGCCGCCCAGCCGTTGAGCGCCCGCGCGATTTCACTGCGTCTTCCGAGGCTTTCTCGACCGCCCATTGCCGCGCCATGGGGTCGTCGGCGACGGCCAGATCGACCGCTTCCAGACGTTTGATCTCATCCCGGATGTTGGCCGCCTCTTCGAATTCCAGATTCTCGGCGGCTTTGCGCATCTTCTCGCGCAGGCCATCCAGATGGGCTTCGAGGTTGGCGCCGTGCATCGGTTTGTCGATGGTGGCGGTGACGCGGTTCATGTCCACGTCGCCTTCGTAGAGACCGGCCAGAACGTCCTCGACGTTTTTCTTCACCGTCTCGGGCGTAATCCCGTGTTCCTCGTTATAGGCGATCTGCTTGGCACGGCGGCGGTTGGTCTCGTTCAACGCGCGCTCCATCGAGCCGGTGATCTTATCGGCATACATGATCACCCGGCCATCGGCGTTCCGCGCGGCGCGGCCGATGGTCTGGACCAGAGAGGTCTCGGAGCGCAGGAACCCCTCTTTGTCCGCGTCCAGAATGGCGACCAGCCCACATTCGGGAATGTCGAGGCCTTCGCGAAGAAGGTTGATGCCGACCAGCACGTCGAACGCCCCCAAACGCAGGTCGCGCAGGATTTCGATCCGTTCCAGCGTGTCGATATCCGAGTGCATGTAGCGGACTTTGATACCCTGTTCGTGCAGGTATTCGGTCAGGTCCTCGGCCATACGTTTGGTCAGGGTTGTCACCAGCGTGCGGAACCCGTTGGCGGAGACCTTGCGCACC
Organism: Ruegeria sp. CK3; assembly: GCF_056536565.1. Taxonomy (NCBI): domain Bacteria; kingdom Pseudomonadati; phylum Pseudomonadota; class Alphaproteobacteria; order Rhodobacterales; family Roseobacteraceae; genus Ruegeria; species Ruegeria sp. CK3. The sequence continues at coordinate 52,758 of NZ_JBQFPV010000006.1, read as the reverse complement.
TCGTCCAGCAGGTCGTCGACCTGCATCGACACGGGGCGGATTTCGACCTCGGGGTCCAGAAGGCCGGTGGGGCGGATGACCTGTTCGGTGAACACACCGCCGGTCTGCTCGATCTCCCACTTCGCAGGGGTGGCCGAGACGAAGACGGATTGCGGGCGCATGGCATCCCATTCCTCGAACTTCAGCGGGCGGTTGTCCATGCACGACGGCAGTCGGAACCCGTGTTCGGCCAGCGTGAATTTACGCCGATAGTCGCCCCGGTACATTCCGCCGATCTGAGGGACGGAGACGTGACTTTCATCGGCAAAGACGATGGCGTTGTCGGGGATGAATTCGAACAGGGTCGGGGGCGGTTCGCCCGGCGCGCGACCGGTCAGATAGCGCGAGTAGTTCTCGATCCCGTTGCAGACGCCGGTGGCTTCAAGCATTTCCAGATCGAAATTGGTGCGTTGCTCCAGACGTTGGGCTTCCAGCAGTTTGCCTTCGCCCACCAGTTGGTCCAGCCGGATGCGCAGTTCCTTTTTGATCCCGATGATTGCCTGTTGCATCGTCGGTTTCGGCGTCACGTAGTGCGAGTTTGCGTAGACCCGCACCTGCTCCATCGTCGCGGCGCGTTCGCCGGTCAGGGGGTCGAATTCGGTGATTTGTTCCAGTTCCTCACCGAAAAAGGAGAGCTTCCACGCGCGGTCCTCAAGGTGGGCGGGCCAGATCTCTAGCGAGTCACCCCGAACCCGGAACGACCCGCGCTGAAACGCCTGATCGTTACGGCGATATTGCTGCGCGACGAGATCGGCCATCACCTGACGCTGATCATACTCACTGCCGACCTTCAGATCCTGCGTCATCGCCCCGTAGGTCTCGACCGAACCGATACCATAGATGCACGAGACCGAGGCAACGATGATCACGTCGTCACGTTCCAAAAGCGCGCGGGTGGCTGAGTGGCGCATCCGGTCGATCTGTTCGTTGATCTGGGATTCTTTTTCTATGTAGGTGTCGCTGCGCGGCACATAGGCCTCGGGCTGGTAGTAATCGTAGTAAGACACGAAATACTCGACTGAGTTTTCAGGGAAGAAGCCCTTGAACTCGCCATATAGCTGCGCGGCCAGTGTCTTGTTGGGCGCAAGAATGATGGCGGGGCGCTGCGTTTCCTCAATCACTTTGGCCATGGTGAAGGTCTTGCCCGTTCCGGTCGCGCCCAGCAGAACCTGATCGCGCTCGCCATCCAGAACGCCGCCCGCCAGCTCTTTGATGGCCGTAGGCTGGTCCCCGGCGGGCGCAAAATCGGTGTGCATCACGAACGCCTTGCCGCCCTCGAGCTTCAAGCGGGCGCGGACGTCTTCTGAGGTCAGCTGGGTCTTGTCGGAATGAGCATAGGCCATAGAGGGGGGATTCCTTTCGCGCCTGATTTTGATCTGTTTTTGTTCCGGTTCAAGGGGGCATTTCCATTGCACGCAATTGCGACAATTGCGGACTTGTCCGAAAGGATGCTGTGGCGCATAAACAAAGCCAGCCAAATGAGTACGGAGAGGCGAGATGCGCGCACGGATTTACCAGCCTTCGCGGAATGCGATGACCTCGGGCATGGCCAAAACCCGCAAGTGGGTTTTGGAATATGCGCCTGCGTCCTCGCGTGAAGTTGATCCGCTGATGGGCTGGACCTCATCCGATGACACCCAGACCCAGGTGCGCCTGAAATTCGACACCAAGGAAGAGGCGCTGGATTACGCCAAGGACAATGGTATCGACGTGCAGGTCAGCGAGCCGCACAAGCGTAAGCCCAACCTGCGTCCGCGCGGGTATGGCGAGAATTTCGCAACGGACCGTCGCAGCCCCTGGACGCACTGAATGATCGAAATTCGACTGGCCGACCCCACGTCGGATGCCTTGCGCCCTGTGGTTGAAGCGCATTTTACCCATAGCGAACAAGCGGGTCCGGCGGAAAGCAATCATACCATGGGACCCGAAGCCTTGTCGGGTGACGGCATCCGCTTCTGGGGTCTTTTCGAAGAGGGACGCGCCTTGGGCTGCGGTGCGTTAAAGACGCTGCCCGATGGTACGGCCGAAGTGAAATCCGTTCACGTTGTCGAAGCCGCACGCGGGCGCGGTCTGGCGCGGGTGATGATGGCGCATCTTGCCGATATGGCAGCAAATGAGGGCATAGAGGCGCTTGTGCTTGAAACGGGTGCGTCACATCTGCCGGAATATGCGGCTGCGCGTAAGCTCTATGAGACGCTGGGTTATTCCTATTGCGGCCCGATCTACGGTTACGAAGACGATCCAAACAGCGTGTTCATGCGCTTGGCCCTTGAACCCCGCCCTTAAAACCAGCAAGAAGGGCGCAGCGGTCCCTTAGCTCAACTGGATAGAGCAGCTGACTTCTAATCAGCAGGTTGAGGGTTCGAGTCCTTCAGGGATCGCCATTCCACCCAAGAAAAACACGCGGCTTGTCCGATCCGTTCTTCGCTTTGGCGGGGAAGGTTCAGAAGGGCTGGCTGAGGGGGTCGCGCCAGCCCTTCTTTAGAGGGTTACTGAGTGGTAGGTAAATCAGTAACCAATGATTAACAAATGCGCACAGCGCGCGAAATTGGGGGATTCCCGTAGTTACTGTGCCGCTACGCGGGATCCTGTGGTGTTCAAACGGGAGAGATGAGACCTGAGAACAGCCGCTTCATGTGGTTTTAGAATGGGTGCAGCTGTCGGCCCATAAGCGTTGGGATTTCCGCGCAGCTCAGGGAAAAGTGACAGTATTTCAGCACGCTGCGGGTGGTCCAGCGCTCCGATCGAGTTCGAAGTTACGAAAAAACTCTCGCTCAGGACGCCCTCAGATCTGACGATTTGATGCTGATCGAACATGACATGCCAATAGTTGACATGCCCGCCTTCGCGAATCGATACTCCGTCCATGCCGCATAAGAACTTGGCTGCCACCAATGCGTGGGGCGCGCCAAACAGAAGCTCGGCTACGCTGGTGTCGATGATCATCCGGTGCTGCTGCGAGACGACTAGTTGTCTCGGGTTCCCCAGCGTGTTGGGGGCAAATACCACAGGGGCAAAGCGCCCGGTTGCCGGAACGGATGTGCTCCCGATCCACAGAACTGGCTGCAGGCCGTTGTCCCGTGTCCAGACCTTTTGACCGACGTGGATCTGCTGCACGGGAACCGAACCGTCGGCTGTTTCGATCAATGTGTCCTCAGCAAAGCAAGCCACATAGTCCGAATACAGCGAAGACCCCGTATTTGATCCCGCAACCTTGACGTAGGACGCCCCATCTATCAGCCGCTCTGAGGCTGCAAAACCCCAGACATCCGAAGTCACGCCGTTTTGCGAAAAGACATACAGCCGGATGACAGGGCCGGTCTCTAGGCCGTTTTCGTCAAGTTGCCGAATGTCGATGAAGGATTCGGATTCAACGGGCGTTCCGTTGGCCACAATCCCGCCGCCATCGGTTATGGTATGGCTGAAGGCCTGATCATCTTCGAACACATCCGGAGTGCCCGAGGTGTCATCCACGGTGATCGTGGTTCCCCCACCCGAAGTATATTGAAAAACGGTTCCATTCGGCGTGTCCGAGTTGTTGCGGATCGGTGTGCCTACAATCCCAGCGCTGGGGCTGGACGTGACCAACATGTTCTCGCTGTCGATCGAAAAGAAACTACGCAGTACCATTCAACATCCTGTTCGCTTTGCGGTTTTGGGCCACTGGCTACAAGCGTTGAGCCTATCGAGTTTAATCGGGATATCTACCCAAACTTTTGAAGACCCAAGAAGATGTGACCGGGAAGACTCGGGTTTTCCTGCACTTCAGTGAGTGCATTGGGCGGGGCGCGCGGTGTGGCTCGCGTCCTTTGGTACATTTGCTACCAAATAGAGGCGACAAAAATGTTGCAACCGGTTGCAAAAAAATCCATTGTTACGCCAGATAACAGGATTCGAGGGTTTGGATGTTGAAGGTTGGATTGCTGGGCGCCGGACGGATCGGGCGGGTGCATGCGCGGGCGATATCGGCCCATCCGGGCAGTGTGTTATGTGCTGTCTCGGATGCCATGGCTCAGGCGGCAGAGGATCTGGCCAATGACCACGGTGCCGAGGTTCGAACCTCGGACCAGATCATAGCTGACCCTGAAATCGACGCGGTTCTGATCGCGACGCCGACCGACACGCATTCGGACCTGATCGAGGCCGCAACAGCGGCAGGCAAAGCAGTTTTGTGTGAAAAACCCGTCGATCTGAACCTCCAGCGCGCCATTTCCTGCCAGCAGTCGGTTGCGGCACATGGTCAGCCCGTGATGATCGGCTTCAACCGTCGGTTTGATCCCAGTTTTTCGGCATTGAAAATGGCTGTGGATGCGGGCGAGATCGGCAAGGCTGAACTGTTATCCATCACTTCGTTCGATCCCGCCCCGCCACCGGTGAGCTATGTCAAAGTTTCGGGTGGCTTGTTCCGGGACATGATGATCCACGATTTCGACATGGCGAATTTCCTGATGGGAGAGGTCCCGACGACGATTTCCGCTGTCGGCTCGTCGATCGTCGACCCGGAAATTGGCGCAGCCGGAGATGTGGATACCGCCGTTGTCACAATGACTTACGCGGATGGTCGTATCGCGGCCATCAAGAATTCACGCCGGGCGGCCTATGGCTATGATCAGCGGATCGAGCTGCTGGGTTCCGAAGGTCTTCTGCAGGCTCAGAACGTGCTGGAAAACACAGTTGTTAAGTCGACCTCCTCCGGCGTCGTTGGGGCCAAGCCGACCTATTTCTTTCTTGAACGCTACATGCCCGCCTACCAGGCCGAGTGGGCCGCTTTTTTGGAGGCCGTGGTCTCGGGCGCGCAGGTTCCGGTCTCGCTGGAAGATGGGGTTGCAGCCCTCGCCATGGCCGAGGCAGCAACGCTGTCGGCGCAGTCCGGTAGGCCGGTTCATCTGGCTGAAGTTTTGAAACCGGTTGCAAAATGATTGAATTTCTTCAAACTAAAAACAGCTCGGATACAGACCCGGGCAATACAGATTCGGCCCAACCGAATAAATGGGGCTGATAGCCTAGGACGAAAACAGACGGTTTTATGGGAGGAAACCAAATGAACAAGTTTGTGAAACGAGTACTGATGGCCAGTGCTGTCGCGGTGGCGGCCGCAAGCGGTGCCGCGGCTGAAGGCGAAAAGTACATCCTGGTCAGCCATGCCCCTGACAGTGACAGCTGGTGGAACACGATCAAGAACGGTATCGCTTTGGCTGGTGAGCAGATGGGTGTCGAGGTGGAATATCGCAACCCGCCTACTGGTGACCTTGCGGATATGGCGCGCATCATCGATCAGGCTGCGGCCTCCGGTCCCAACGGTATCATCACCACGTTGGCTGACCCGGATATTCTCGAAGGCCCAATCAAAGCTGCTGTAGATTCCGGGATCGACGTGATCATTATGAACACTGGGACGCCCGATAAGGCGCGCGAAGTTGGCGCCCTGATGTATGTCGGGCAGCCCGAATACGACGCCGGCTACGCGGCTGGTCTTCGGGCGAAAGGTGACGGCATTGGCTCTTTCCTTTGTGTCAACCACTATATCGTCCAGCCATCCAGCCAAGAGCGGTGCCAGGGCTTCGCGGACGGCCTGGGTATTGAACTTGGTGAACAGATGATCGACGCGGGACAGGATCCGGCTGAGATCAAGAACCGCGTTCTGGCCTACCTGTCGGCTAACCCGGAGACGGACGCTGTTTTGACGCTTGGCCCCACCTCTGCCGACCCAACCATCTTGGCGCTGCAAGAGAACGGCATGGCCGGTGACATTTATTTCGGCACGTTCGATCTGGGTGGCGAGATTGTCAAAGCCATCAAGGACGGTACCATTCAGTGGGGAATCGACCAGCAGCCGTTCCTGCAGGCCTACCTGCCGGTTGTTGTTCTGACCAATTACCACCGTTACGGCGTTCTGCCAGGCAACAACATCAACTCTGGCCCCGGTTTCGTGACTGCTGACGGTCTGGAGAAAATCGAAGAATTCGCGGGTGAATACCGCTAATCTTCCTAGCTGAGCGGGCGTGCTAAGGCGCCCGCTCAGACCTACTTCCAATTTTTCTGGATCACCCGCGAGGGGAGGACCACAATGTCTGAGTCAGCTCAATCCACAGCAGTTGAAGACGAACGGATCAAAGAGATCTCGCCGCTGCGCCGTGCTCTGATCCGCCCTGAGCTGGGTGGAATTGTCGGCACCGTCGCCGTATTTACGTTTTTTCTGTTGTTTGCATTCGATAGTGGCATGTTCACCAGTCAGGGTGTGCTGAACTGGTCGATCGTTTCGGCGCAGTTCATGATCATTGCCGTAGGGGCGTGCCTGCTCATGATCGCAGGCGAATTTGACTTATCGGTCGGTTCGATGATCGGCTTTGCCGGGATGATGATCGCGATCTTCTCAGTCACACTCAGCTGGCCCGTGTGGATGGCTATCATTGTGACGTTTGCGCTCTGTGTGTCGATTGGGGCCTTGAACGGTTTTATCGTGGTGCGAACTGGCCTGCCCAGCTTTATCGTGACTTTGGCCTTTCTGTTTATCCTGCGCGGCTTCACCATTTATCTGCCGCAAACCATCGAGCGGAAGACGATCATTGGCGGCATCAAAGACGTCGCGGAAGGTGACTGGCTGGCATCGATCTTCGGTGGCAAAGTCGGACAAGGGTTCTTCAGTTGGCTTGGCGAAAACGGCTTGATCGAAACGTTCGAGCGTGGAACGCGCGCGGGTCAGCCTGTTGTTGACGGTATTCCCATGCTGATTGTCTGGGCCATTGGTATCATTATTTTTGGTCACGTGCTGCTTACCAAAACCAAGTTTGGTAACTGGATTTTCGCGGCGGGTGGCGACGCCGAGGCAGCGCGGAATTCAGGCGTGCCAGTGAACAAAGTCAAAATACTGATGTTCATGTTCACCGCCTTCTGCGCCACGGTCTTCGCCACTTGTCAGGTTATGGAGTTCGGCTCGGCTGGCGCGGACCGTGGTTTGCTTAAGGAGTTTGAAGCGATTATTGCGGTTGTAATTGGCGGCGCGCTGCTGACCGGCGGATATGGCTCGGTTCTGGGGGCTGCTTTGGGCGCTTTGATTTTTGGCGTGGTACAGCAGGGGCTGTTCTTTGCCGGCGTAGAAAGCTCATTGTTTAGGGTCTTCTTGGGGATCATCCTGTTGGGTGCCGTAATCCTGAACACCTATATCCGCCGCATCATCACAGGAGAACACTGAGATGACTGACGATACCAAGTTCCACCATGGGGACGTGCAGGATAGCAAGCCGATCATTCGTATGGTCGACATCCAGAAACACTTCGGCTCGGTGATTGCGCTGGCAGGCGTCAGCTTTGATCTTAAACCGGGGGAATGCCACTGTCTTCTCGGCGACAATGGTGCAGGCAAATCGACCTTCATTAAGACGATGTCGGGCGTTCACAAACCAACTTCGGGCGAGATTTTCTTCGAAGACAAACCGATGCACTTTGAAGACCCGCGCGATGCTATTTCAGCGGGGATCGCAACAGTGCATCAGCACTTGGCCATGATCCCGCTAATGAGTGTCAGCCGCAACTTCTTTATGGGCAACGAACCTACGCGTAAAGTGGCTGGTATCAGCTTCTTCGATAAGAATCTGGCTGACGAAATCACTATGGAAGAGATGCGCAAGATGGGCATCAACCTGCGTGGCCCGGATCAGGCTGTGGGCACCCTGTCTGGAGGGGAACGCCAGACGGTTGCGATTGCGCGCGCGGTTCATTTCGGTGCTAAGATTCTGATTTTGGACGAGCCAACCTCGGCCCTTGGGGTGCGGCAAACTTCGAACGTGCTGGCGACCATCGACAAGGTGCGCAGCCAAGGCGTCGGTGTGGTTTTCATCAGCCACAACGTGCGCCACGCGCTGGCCGTCGGCGACCGCTTTACCGTGCTGAACCGGGGCAAAACGCTGGGCACCGCAAGACGCGGTGAGATCACACCTGAAGAATTACAGGACCTGATGGCAGGAGGGCAGGAATTGGCCCAATTGGAAGGGTCACTGGGCGGAACGGTTTAACGCCGTTCCCCCAAAACGGGACCATTCGGTCCGACATCCAACGAAATCGCAGAATTGGCCAAATTGGCCTTGTGTTGAAAGGGATCACAATGGGCAAAACCGTCCGACTGACCGCAGCGCAAGCTTTGGTGCGCTATCTGGGCGCGCAGATGAATGAGGCCGGAGAGCCTTTTATCGCAGGTGTCTGGGCCATTTTCGGCCACGGCAATGTGGCCGGGCTGGGTGAGGCGCTGCATGGCGTCAAAGACTCGCTGCCCACCTATCGTGGCCACAATGAACAGACGATGGCGCATTGCGCGATTGCCTATGCCAAACAGATGCGGCGCACGCGGGCGATGGCGGTGACCTCGTCCATCGGGCCGGGCGCGACCAATATGGTCACTGCTGCTGCGCTGGCCCATGTTAACCGCTTGCCGGTTCTTCTGCTGCCGGGCGACGTCTTCGCCTCGCGCGGGCCGGACCCGGTGTTGCAACAGGTCGAGAGTTTTGGCGATGGCACCATCAGCGCCAATGACTGTTTCCGCCCGGTTAGCCGCTACTATGACCGTATCTCGCGCCCCGAGCATCTGCTGACTGCTCTGCCGCGTGCTTTCCGTACGATGACGGATCCGGCGGATTGTGGGCCGGTCACTTTGGCCTTCTGTCAGGACGTACAGGCTGAGGCCTATGATTACCCAGAAAGCTTCTTTGAACCGCGCGTGTGGTTCCAACGCCGTATTCGCCCGGATGAAGGCGAACTGGCGCGCGCTGTGGCCGCGATTTCAGCGGCCAAACGTCCGGTTATCGTTGCGGGCGGTGGGGTGCACTATTCGGACGCAACGGATGCGCTGCAGAGTTTTGCTGAGACACATAACATTCCGATCACAGAAACGCAGGCCGGCAAATCCGCTTTGGCCTGGGATCATCCCCTGAACCTCGGCCCAATTGGTGTGACGGGCGGTGAGCCTGCCAATGACATCTGCGCCGGGGCCGATCTGGTGCTGGCCGTTGGCACGCGCTTGCAGGATTTCACGACCGGCTCATGGGGCCTGTTTTCAAACCCCGCGCGCGAGATGGTCTGCCTCAACACAGCCGCCTATGATGCCGAGAAACACGGCGCGATGCCGTTGCAATCCGATGCGCGCGTTGGCTTGCAGGAGCTGGGCGCCTCGCTGCAGGGCTACAATGCTGATCCTGTGGCCGACACACTCAAAGCGGATTGGTTTGGCAAGGTTGACGCGCTGACCGATGCGCCGGGGGACGGGAACGCTCTGCCCACTGATATGCAGGTGGTGGGTGCAGTTCAGCGCGCCTCGAATGACGACACGGTGGTGATGTGTGCCGCTGGCACAATGCCGGGTGAGCTGCACAAGCTGTGGAAAGCGCCGCGACCCGGGGCGTATCACATGGAATACGGGTTCAGCTGCATGGGCTATGAGATCGCAGGCGCCATGGGCATCAAGATGGCCCAACCGGATCGCGACGTGATCTGCTTTACGGGCGACGGCACCTACATGATGGCGAACTCGGAAATGGCGACGGCGGCGATGATGGGCGTGTCCTTCACCGTTGTGATCACCGACAACCGGGGCTTTGGTTGCATCAACCGACTGCAAATGGGCACCGGCGGGGCCGAGTTTAACAACCTGCTGGATCACACTGTCCACGAAACCGCCTCGAACATTGATTTCGCGGCGCATGCGGCGGCGATGGGGGCGACCTCGGTCAAGGTCAGCTCGATCGCCGAGCTTGAGGACGCGCTGGCCAAACGCGGCGACATCTCAGGGCCTTATGTGGTGGTCATCGACACCGATCCGTACCCCTCGACCGAATATGGCGGCACATGGTGGGAAGTCGCGGTGCCCGAGGTCAGCACCCGCCCCGAAGTGAATGAAAAACGCGCGGCTTATGAGGTTGCCATCAAGGAAAGAAACACAAAATGAGCGTGAAAATCGGGATCTCTCCGATCGCGTGGCAGAATGACGATCTGCCGGACCTGACCGCTGCATACACAATGGAACAAGCGCTGCAGGAGTCGCGTCAGATTGGTTACACCGGCGTCGAACGGGGCCAGCGTATGCCCAGCGATACCGAGGGGCTGCGCGCCTATCTTGAGGGCAACGATATCGCGCTTTGTGGCGGCTGGTGTTCCGGTGCGTCGCTGATCAACGACTTCGCGTCGGAACAAGACGCGGTACGGGAACAGGTTGAACAGTTCGTGGCGTTGAACAGTCCGTGCATCGTTTACGCCGAATGCTCCAACACAATTCAGGGCCAGATCGGGACGCCGGTCAATGACCGCCCGAAACTGTCGAAAGATGAGGTGCTCTCCTACGCGGCCAAGCTGACCGAACTGGCAAAATGGATGGGTGATCAGGGCATGCCAATGGCTTATCACCACCACATGGGCACGATCATTGAAAGCGAAGATGACGTGAACTGGTTGATGGAAGGTTCAGGCCCCGAGGTGAAGCTGTGCTTTGACACCGGTCACCTGCTGTTTGGCGGTGGCGACGTAATGGCGACCCTGAACCGTTGGGGCGACCGCGTGCATCACGTGCATTTCAAGGATATCCGTCCGGCCGTCGTGCAGGATGTGCGGGAAAACAACCGCAGTTTCCTGGACGCCGTGATTGCAGGCGCGTTCACGGTGCCCAGTGACGGCTGCATTGATTTCCAAGCGGTCGCAAATGCGCTGAAAGCGATGGATTATGACGGTTGGATCGTCGTTGAGGCAGAACAGGACCCGGCCAAAGCGCCGCCCTATGAGTACTCTAAGAAGGGCTACGACCACATCGTTGACGTCTGCGGCAAGGCAGGATTGGAGATCACCGCGTAACACACCGCCCCAAGGGGCAACACCGAAGCCATGAGAAAGGAGAAAGTCATGGTAAATCAAGAACTCGGATATGTCGGCTATTTTGACCGGGAATCCTGTGATCTGGATGAATTCAAGGTGTTGACCTCACAGACCCTTTCGGTGGACGCGGTGCCGTTTGCTGCGTCTGTGGAAAACAATGTGCCCGTCTATGACATGCAGGCTTTGCGTCCGCTACTAGAGCAAGCAGACAATCGGCAGGCCTTGCTGGCCGAATGGGCTTGGGTTCTTGCCAAATCCGCAGGCGTCATCGCCCTGAAACAGGCGTATCCGGATACAAGTGTGATTGACCGGGCCACAGATGTGTTCCGCCAGATCATCGAAGACGAACGTCAGGGCGGCGGGGGTGAGGGCGACCACTTTGCGGCCTCTGGGGCCAATGACCGGATATGGAACGCGTTGCAGAAACAGTGCCTGCGCGATCCCGAGGGCTTTGCGCTCTATTTCGGAAACACCTCGATTGCCGCCGCGTGTGAGGCTTGGCTAGGCCCGAACTATCAGGTCACGGCGCAGATCAACCAGGTGCGTCCCGGCGGGCAGGCACAGCAAGCGCACCGTGACTATCATCTTGGGTTTCATACGGCAGACTGCGCAGCACGCTATCCCGCGCACGCGCATTTTCTTACGGCAGCTCTGACGTTGCAGGGCGCTGTAGCGCATTGCGATATGCCGGTGGAGTCTGGCCCAACCAAGCTGCTTCCGTTCTCGCAGCTTTATGCGCCCGGATATCTTGCTTTCCACGACACGGATCACCGCGCGCATTTCGAAGAAAACTATGTGCAGCTGCCGTTGCAAAAGGGGGACGCCGTGTTCTTCAACCCCGCGCTGTTCCATGCGGCGGGCGAAAACTGCAGCGCGGACATTCATCGCATGGCAAACCTGCTTCAGGTGTCCTCGGCCTTTGGTCGGGCGATGGAGGCCGTGGATCGCCGCGCTATGTCCGAGGCGGTGTTTCCGTCACTCATCGCCTTGAAACAACGGGGCGATCTGACTGCTACGCAGCTAGAGGCCGCGATCGCCGCAACTTCCGAAGGCTATCCTTTCCCAACCAATCTCGACACGGACCCTCCGGTCGGAGGGAATGCGCCGGACAGTCAGGCAGACATCCTGCGCAGCGCTGTGGCTGAGGGGTGGTCTGAGGCGCAGCTATCGAATGCGCTTTCGGCGCTGACCACACGGCAATCCGCCTGAAATAAGAACCGGGCGGTCTGAAAGGCCGCCCATTACCGGAGACCAACATGGCAGATTTGCTCAAGAAACCATTCGGCACCCGTGGCAAGGTCCACGATATCACTCCGGCCAGCGCCGGGTGGCGTTATGTCGGGTTCGGCCTCTACCACCTGCGCGCGGGCGACAAGGCGGCCGAGGTCACTGGAGATCGTGAGGTCATTCTAGTCATGGTCGAAGGCAAGGCACAGATCACCGGCGCCGGGCAGGATTGGGGCGTTCTGGGCGACCGGATGAATGTGTTCGAGAAATCACCGCCTCATTGCCTCTACCTGCCCATCGGCACCGAATGGGAGGCCGTGGCCGAAACCGATTGCGTCATCGCCGTCTGCTCGGCCCCCGGCAAAGGCGGGCATCAGGCCCGGCGGATTGGGCCGGATGGCATCACTCTGACCGAACGCGGCAAGGGCGTGAACACGCGCCATATCAACAATATCGCGATGGAGAATGAAGACTACGCCGATAGCCTGCTGGTGACCGAGGTGTTCACCCCGAACGGTCATTGGTCTTCATACCCTAGCCACCGCCATGATGAGGATGACTTCCCGCGCATTACCTATCTCGAGGAAACCTATTACCACCGCCTCAACCCGGCCAACGGGTTCGGAATTCAGCGCGTCTATACCGATGACGGCCAGCTGGATGAAACAATGGCGGTTTCGGATGGCGATGTTGTGACCGTTCCGCGCGGCCATCACCCTTGCGGAGCACCCTACGGGTTTGAGATGTATTATCTGAACGTCATGGCCGGACCATTGCGGAAATGGCGCTTTGTTGCGGCCCCCGAGGTCGAGTGGATCATGGAGCGTGACGGATGACCCCAGAATTTGCCACCTATCCCAGCCTGAACGGCAAGACGGTTTTCATAACGGGCGGGGCTGGCGGTATCGGCGCGGAAACCGTGCGTGCCTTTGCGGCACAAGGGGCCAAGGTGGGGTTTCTGGACCTCAACGCGGATGCAGGCCATGAGTTGCTGGCGGAGCTGGAAGGTGAGCATGCCTTTGCCCAATGCGATCTGCGCGATATCGATGCGCTGCGCGATGCGCTGGAGCAACTGACCGAGGAACTGGGCCCCGCGCATGTTCTGGTCAACAACGCGGCACAAGATGACCGACATGACTGGCGCGAGGTAACTGCGGACTATTGGGATGAACGTATGGCGACCAATATCCGCCATATGTTCTTTGCCATTCAGGCGGTTGCCCCTGCAATGATCGAACGGGGCGCAGGCTCCATCGTCAATCTGGGGTCGAATTCCTGGTGGGAGGCCGGCGCAGGTTTCCCCGCTTATGCCACCGCCAAATCTGCGGTTCATGGTCTCACCCGAACCATGGCGCGCGAGCTGGGGGATCACCGGATCCGCGTGAACACTGTTGTCCCCGGTTGGATCATGACCCAACGCCAGAAAGACCTGTGGGTCACTCCCGAGGCGCTGGCGAAGCAGGTTGACCGCCAATGCCTACCAGACCCGATCGACCCGGTCTACGTGGCGCGGATGGTAGTATTTCTGGCCTCGGACGACGCCGCCATGTGCAGCGCCGGGAATTTCATGGTTGAAGGTGGGTCGATCTAGTTAAGTTCACCACGTCGCCTGCCGCTAGTCGCCTGCCAATCAATGGATCTTCCGAAGCCTGAAATCTTTATGGAGTACCAGATTGACTTTTTGGCAGATAATTTGGCACCGGAACGCCGCTTAGCAGGAACCTGCCGCCCAAAATTGCTCCATTGAAGAGCAGCAGAGTGAACAAAACAGCATTTCACTGCTTTTGCACGAACGACCACTTGTGCGTGAATCGACTAGAAAACGTGGATATCTTGTAGAACCAAGACTAACTGGCCGTGGCGTACCACGATTTCAAAAGTTGCGGTGAGGTCAGACCATTCTCCATCTAACGGAAGATCAAACGAAACAAACCCAACGCGGTATCTCGGTTCAGCGTCTTTCCATCGATCAACTACCCAGCGTGGTGAAGGTCCGCCTCTGGCCTCACAAATTTTGGAGATCCTATATTCGTGTTCTCCCGACTCGTGTGGTAAGCCATAACCTGCGACTACTGATCGAATTAGATCGGGTGTCCATGCATAGTGGCTGTCGTGCGCTGTGAGCTGATATGCTTCGGAGAACCGTTCTTCAGCGAGCATGTCGACCCACATTTTTACACCATCAAGCAGTTCTTCGTCACTTACTGTTTGCGGAAAGGTGAGAACACCATCTGGCACGGAGATTTCTGACAAGTGTTTGTATCCAGTCTTCTTTCTCGTTTTCAATAGCAGACATTTGCCTGAAGCGCAGCATCGATTACTTTAGACTCTTTTCCCTCTTTCGCCGACCGCAGGTCGAATGTTCGCTTTCTACGCTAGAGGGTCAAAAAAATGCATGAGGAAGGCAATCAATCTGACCACATGGTATAGATTGCTGAGCTATTCACATCCCGATCTAGCTACCGCTGAGGCGGTGCTCCAAAGGCCCGGATCACGGTGCGGGCGGCTGCCTCTACCGGGTCATGGGTCTCTTTCAGGATGGTCACGCGGTCAAACCCTTCGGGGTCACTATTCAAAGCGTCGCGTAAGGCGTTCCCGAAGGCCATGCGCAGTTCGGTTCCGATATTGAACTTGCAGATCGAGGTGCCTTGGGCCAAGCGCGTGCGCTGCTCGACCGGCACTCCCGAGCCTCCGTGGATAACCAGCGGAACCTCGGTCAGCGCGTCGATCCGGGCGATGCGGTCTTCGTCCAGACCGCCTTCCTTGTTCTGCTGCAGGTGGACATTCCCGACCGAGATCGCCATCGCATCCACGCCTGTTTCACGGGCGAATTGCGCGGCCTCCTCGGGGTCAGTTCCGTTCGAGCCTTCACCGCCGGAATAGCCGACGAACCCGATCTCACCTTCACAGGAAATCCCGGCCGCGTGGGCCATTTCGGCAATCGCGGCGGTCTCGTCGATATTCTGCTGCAACGGTTTGCGCGAGCCGTCGAACATCAGCGACGTAAAGCCACTCTCCAGCGCGATCTTGCAGTCCTCGTACGTGTAACCATGGTCCAGATGTGCCACTACGGGGACAAAGGCCCCCTCGGCCAGATGGCGGAACATTTTACCAAGGATGGGCAGGGGCGTGTGTTCGCGACAGCTGGGACCGGCTTGCAGGATGACCGGTGCGTTTTCGGCCTCGGCAGCGGCCACATAGGCGCGCATGTCCTCCCAGCCGAGGGTTACCAAACCGCCGACGGCATAGCCCTGTTCATAAGCCGGCTGCAGGACGTCTTTCAGGGTGACAAGGGTCATTTAAACTTCGCGATCATGTCTTTGATGCCCGGAATCGTCTCGACCTGATAGGCATGGGTGGGTTGGAAATACTGCACCAGCGATCGCTGCGTCAGCCCGCCGAGGATGGTGAAATAATACATCTCATATCCCGGCAACACGCAGCAGGGATGATAGCCCTTGTCGATACAAACGGTCGAGCCATCGACGATGTGATAGGCATCCCCCGGTTCGTTGTCTTCGCGCTGCAACATCTGCAGGCCCGAGCCCCAATTGGGTTTGAAACGGAAGTTATAGGTCTCGTCGTGGCGCGTCTCATCCGGCAGGCGGTTGGTGTCGTGTTTGTGGCTGGGAAAGCCCGACCAGCCGCCTTGGCCGACGGTGAACAGCTCACTCACCAATAGGCGGCCGACCTTATCCTGTTGTTTTTGCCCCAGGATATGTTTGATCTTGCGATGCGTTTTGGTGTCGTCGCTGCCGTACTGCACGAGGTCATGCTCGCGTACATCGAACGGGTCCAGAACCTTGTCATACTTGGCCCCGGCGATGAAAACCTCGGCCTCATCCGACACGCAGACCAGCTGCGTTTTGGCGCCAACCGGGACATAAACCCCCTCTGGCTCACCATCCCACACGTCCTCGCCCCGGTTGCCCAGTTTGGCGAATTGCACGCCTTCGACGTCAACATCCACGGAGCCGGTGGCGGGGGCGATGCAGGTCTCATAACCCGGCACCTGGTATTCGAACGCCTCGCCGCGCTTGAGTTTGACGATGTTGAAATAGTTCAGCGGAACCAGCGGATCGTCGACATTGACGATGGCTTTGTTTTGGTTGTCATGGGGCGCGATATGCATGGGGGCCTCCTATGTGGTCGGGCCGGGGTGGTCGGCCAGAAACGCATCCAGCTCGGGTGTCGTGGGCATGGCGGGGGCGCATCCGGGTTTCGAAACCACGATGGAGGCGCAAGCCGATCCGCGCATGACGGCTTCTTCTAGCGAATAGCCTGCGGCGACTGAGGCCAGCAAACCTGCCATAAAGCTATCCCCTGCTCCGTTAGGTTTGACTGCGGTAACCGGGTAGATGCCCGTGTGAATCTCATGGCCGTCCATCATCGTAACGGCACCTTTTTCACCCATCTTGTATATGACGATGCGGCCCGGCTTTTCGGCAAGTTCTTTGGCCTTTGCGAACCCTTTTTCGATACCGCCGGCCATGAAGCCGAATTCCTCGTCATTGCCGACAATCAGGTCGCTGGCCTCTCCGGCCCGGGACAGGACGTCGGCCGCCACTTCGGGCGATGGCCAGCTATAAGGGCGATAGTCGATATCGAAAATTATTGGCAACCCTGCGGCGCGGGCATTGTCAAAAGCCCGAAACGTGGCGCTGCGTGACGGTTCCGCGGCAAAGACAGTTCCGGCGGATATCACGGCTGAGAATGCCGAAAAATCGATCCGGTCCATGTCCTCTTCGGTGACTTGGAAATCGACTGCCCCATTGCGGTAGATGACGTTCTGAAAATTCTCGATCCGGCTTTCATAGATCGCCAGGGATATGCGGAATTCACCGCCGACAATGCGGATGTAAGAGGTGTCGACACCGTAGTGTCGCAGGCGGTTCAGACAGAATCGACCAACTGCATCGTCCGAGACCGACGTAACCAATGATGCCCGACTGCCGAGCTTGACCAGACCCGCGCAAATATTGGCCGACGATCCGCCGAGATCGGCATGGAACGTGTCGGCATCCTCGCTTTTGACGCCGATTGGATCGGCAAACATATCCATTCCGGCACGACCGAAAACCGCAAACCGATTTCCTTTGATGCCCTCGACCAAAGCGCTCACGTGATGTTCCTCCGGCGTAACGTCGTCGGCAAAGTTTGGACCTTGCGTTGAATCGATTCACACGATACTGATTTTGCAACCGGTTGCAAATAGTATGTTCGGAGCCGCGACAGATGCCTGAAATCGGAATTGGAATTGTTGGTGGCGGCTATATGGGCAAGGCGCATTCTGTTGCCATGTCCGCCGTGGGCGCTGTGTTCAACACTGCTCTGCGTCCGCAGCTCGAGGTGATTTGCGCCTCGTCCACTGAAAGTGCCGAACGATACCGTGCGGCCTATGGGTTCCAGCGCGCGACCGACGATTGGCGCGCTTTGGTCGAGGATCCGAAGGTCGACGCGATCGTCATCGCCTCGCCTCAGGAAACGCACCGCCATATCGCTGAGGCGGCCTTTGCGTTAGGTAAGCCGGTTCTGTGCGAAAAACCCTTGGGTGCGTCACTGGAGGACAGTCTGGCCATGACGCGCGCGGCCGAGGATGCCGGCGTGGTCAACATGGTGGGTTTCAACTATATCCGCACCCCTGCCAGCCAATACGCGCGCAAGCTGATTGCAGATGGTGAGATCGGCGACATCACCTGGTTTCGCGGTGAGCATACCGAGGATTTCTATGCCGACCCCGACGCCCCCGCCACGTGGCGCACGACCGGCATGGCCAACGGCACGATCGGAGATCTGGCCCCGCATATGGTGAACGGCGCGCTGGCGCTTATCGGCCCGATTGCGCAGGTCATGGCCGATGTCGAAACCGTTCATCGCACGCGCCCGGGCGGGGAGGTTACGAATGACGACCATGCCCAGATGATGTGCCGCTTTGAAAACGGTGTGATGGGCAACCTCTATTTCAGCCGCGTCGCGACAGGCCGCAAGATGGGTTATGCCTATGAGATCTCGGGCACCAAGGGCGCAATCCGGTTCGATCAGGAAGATCAGAACGCCCTCTGGCTCTATCGCCGCGAGGGGCCAGAAGGGCAGCGTGGCTTCACCAAGATCCTGACCGGCCCCGCCCATCCGGATTATGAGCCTTTCTGCCAGGGCCCCGGCCACGGAACAGGCTACCAGGACCAGATCATCATCGAGGCCAAGGATTTCCTGCAGGCCATTCACACCGGCAATCCGATCTGGCCGACCTTCCGCGACGGGCATGAGGTCAACCGGGTGCTGGCGGCTGCGCTGGCCTCGTCGGACCAGCGGCAGTGGAAAGATATCAGCGATTTTTGATCGCTCTTGCTCGGTAAAATTGAAGAGAGACAAAGACCATGGCAAAGCTGAAATGGGGCATGATTGGTGGCGGTGAAGGAAGCCAGATCGGCCCTGCTCATCGGTTGGGCGCGCAGGCGGACGGGATGTTCGAGTTCGCGGCCGGCGCTCTGGATCATCGGCCCGAGGTAGGCCGTGAATTTGCTCAGCGATTGGGTATCAACGCCGACCGCGCCTATGGCAGTTGGCAGGACATGCTGGCAGGCGAAAAAGACCGCCCCGACAGGATTGATCTGGTCACGATTGCCACGCCGAACTCCACCCACTTTGAAATAGCCAAAGCGTTTTTACAGAGTGGCTTCAACGTCCTGTGCGAAAAGCCTATGACCATGACGGTCGATGAAGGCGAAGAGATCGTGCGCGTGGCCGAGGCCTCGGGCAAGATATGCGCGGTGAACTACTGCTACTCGGCCTATCCGATGGTCCGGCAGGCCCGTGCGATGGTGCGGGCAGGAGATATCGGCAACGTGCGGTTGGTGGTGACCAATTTCAGCCATGGCCATCACGGCGACGCGACGGATGCCGAAAACCCTCGGGTCCGCTGGCGCTATGATCCGGCGATGGCGGGTGTCTCTGGCCAGTTTGCTGATTGCGGTATCCATGCGCTGCATATGGCCAGTTTTGTCTGTGATGATCAGGTGAAATCCCTGTCCGCCGATATGGCCTCGACTATTTCCAGCCGCGAGTTGGAGGATGACGCGATGATCAATTTCCGTACTGAAGGCGGCACAGTCGGTCGCTTGTGGACGTCGTCCGTGGCGATCGGGAGGCAACACGGGTTCGACATTCAGGTGTTTGGTGAAACCGGCGGTTTGCGCTGGGCGTCCGAACAGCCCAACCAGCTGATCTACACGCCAGTCGGAGGGCGCACCCAGATCATCGAAAAGGGCGAGGGTGGTCTGCATGACGAAGTGCAGCGCCTGTCTCGCGTGGCCATCGCCCACCCCGAGGGCTTCCCGCTGGCCGTGGCCAATATCTATTGTGATCTGGCCGATGCGATCCGAGGTGAGGCTCGAGACGGTCTGCCCGGCGCCTCAGACGGTGTGCGCTCGATCGCCGCCGTTCATGCCGCCGTCGCGTCAGGCAAAGAGGACGGCGCGTGGAAAGACGCTCGTCCGCCAATGTTCCGGTAATCACGGTCGGGGGCGCAGCGTGCCCCTCTCGATCACCCGGCAGGGGAAAATACGGGCCTCAGGGTATCTCTGAGGCTCTTTCAACATCTCCTCGACCAGATCCACCGAGGCGTTGATGATCTGTTTGATTGGCTGGTGAATGGTGGTCAGGTCGACGCTTTCCCAACGGGCCATTTCCATATCGTTCAGGCCAATGACGCCGATGTCGCGCCCTGGCGTCAGCCCATGATCCTTTAGGGCCGACAGCGCGCCAATCGACAGGATGTCATCGCCGCAGAAATACCCCTCGGCCGGGGTGTCGCCCAATAGCCGCAGCATCTCGGCCCTGCCAGCATCGAATGAGTAGTTCTGCGCGAAGGAATAGGATACCTTGAGGTTCGCATATTGCGCGGTTTCCTCGATGAACCCGCGATAACGGTCCATGGCCGAGGTCGCATCCTTCGGCCCCCCCAGATACCCGACGCGTTTATACCCCCGGGCCACTAGCTCTCGCGCGGCCATACGCCCGCATTCTACGTTGTCGATGCCTACTACATGCACCTCGGGCGAGGTGGCCGAGCGGCCAAAGGTATGCACGACGGGAACCCCAGCGTCGTGGAACGCCTTGGCAAAACTGGGGGGCAAGGTCGATGAAGCGACGATGGCCGCATCGACCGAGTATTGCCGCAACATCCGAACGGAATTGGCAGGCTCGGTCTCATCGGTCAGGTTCACGATCAAAGGACGCAGTCCGCGCTCCTGCAGGGCCCGTGTGAACTGGTCGAACACCTCCAAAAAGATCGGGTTGTGGAAGTTGTTCGAGATCAGCCCGATCAGCTTGGTCCGCCCCGTAGTCAGCGACGAGGCCAGCGCATTGGGGCTATAGCCCAGCTCTTTCGCGGCTTTTTCTACCTTGCTGCGGGTTTTGGCCGAGACCGAAGCCCCTTCGGTAAAAGTGCGCGAAACGGCTGATCGCGACACACCCGCCAGCGCGGCGACATCTTTGAGAGTGACGCTCATGGCAGGTGCCTTGCAGGCAAATGGGCGGGGATGGAGTTGGGCAGTGTCATGGTGACAGTATTATGCACCAAGACCGCATTGCTGCAACCGGTTGCAACAATGCCACAGGGATATCGGGCGAGGAGGCGCATCTTTCTAAAGAGGCATCTTGGGTGATGAGAGACACGAAACCCAACGAACCCATGTGATCGAATGGATTATGTAGAGGCCTTTAGCTGTGTAACCGACTACAAAATAGTTCTAGTGACCAAAGATCAGGCTATGCTTCCATCCCTTCCGCATTCTGGATCAGAGCGCGACATTTAATCTTGACCTTGAGGCTCAGTACGTGGGTGCAACCGAAAGGGCCATCGGATGATTGAGCAGGTCCGTCGCCGGTATCGCAAGTTGCACGACATCGCAATCATGCTGGGCACTGGGCTAATTGGAGCTTGGACGCCAACTCGGAAGAAAGGTGTTTCGGTTTGCCCAGGGCAAGCCGACCTGAGCTGCATTCGCGAGAACATCTCACTCGACAATGAAAGGCGGCCATTCGCAGCCGGGAAGGCAAGACATAAAGTGTAGCGAGGCATCCAAGTAGGACTGCGCAAACGTAGGCTTGCACAATCGTTGGAAATGGCCCTGTGCTAACTCGATTGGCGATGTATGACATTGACTCGAGCGATATGGGGTCTTTTAGGTGCTGCAACACGCACCCGTGTCTTTGATCCTATTCAATCGACTATGTGCACCGTTTCGCCTGTGACTACTGCCTGTTGCGCCGCTTGTCCCATTCTTACGGCCCAGAGGCCGTCGTTCAAACTCACGTCCGGTTGAGCTTTTTCGCCACGAAGCACGGCCAAGAAACCTTTGTGCTGATAGTAGGTCGACCCATTGTGATCCCCAGCCGCCAACAGGTTCGGGTCCACTGGAACGACCATTGATACAGGGCCTTTGGGATTGCGCGGACTAACGATTACGCGCGGAGGCGGAGGGGCACCCAAGTGGTCCTGCCAAAAGCGCACGGGTCCTGGAACCAGCGCCTCGATTTTGGCGTCCGGTCCGACGGCGGATATCTCTTCCTGATAGCGAGAGCCTTCGGCAAACATGCAAAGTTCCAACATCGCGCGCGCGCCTGAGGCAAAATCCACAAGAACATAGCCGTGATCCAGAATATCTGGGGTTTGACCATCGTAGCTCTCGTCCAAATGGTTCACCGCCTGTCCTCCACTTGCGGTTATGCGCACCGGGTCGGATTGCAATATCAGACGCATAAGGTCGAAGAAGTGGCAGCATTTTTCGACGAAAGTTCCGCCAGTATTGCGGTTGAAGCGGTTCCAATGGCCGACCTTGTCCAGGAACGGAAAACGATGCTCGCGGATCGATAGCATTTTTATACCACCGGCCACCTGAGCCTTCTCGATCAGAGCAGCAATAGGGGGCATGTACCGGTATTCCATCGCAACCCAAATCGGGCAAGGGTAGTCGCTCTGCAACTGCTCGAGTCGGGCCACGTCTTTCGGGTCGGTGAATAATGGCTTTTCTACCAAAAGCGGAAGCGGACGTGTTTCCGCAATTTCGTAAATCTGGTCCACATGAAGATGGTTTGGGCTAACAATGACGACGCAGTCCAGTTCTTCAACCGCCAGAAGCTCTTGCACGGAACCCACCATGGCCGCATTTGGCGCAATTGCCTTGGCGGCATTTGCCATCTCTGAATCGGGCTCAAAGATCGCTGCTACATTGGTGCCTTCCAGCAATCTGATATTGTGCAGGTGCTCTTGCCCCATCATGCCGCATCCAATTAGCCCGTAATTGATGGTCCGGGTCATGTGCGATTCCTTTTACTTCAAACGTTGTACGTAGTTGGCCCGATCTGGGTCGAACCATGTTTTTGAGAATTCAACGGGTTCGGCATTTTCCGACCAGCTGAACCGCTCGATGTAGCCTACCGTTTGGCCCGCTGGTTTGGTGAAGTCAGGAGGTGTCCAGTCCGGTAGCGGTTGGACCGAGACTCTGTCTTCGGCCCTTGCGATCCAAAAGCCCAATTGGCGCTGATAGTAGCGGTAGAGTGAGTCGGACAGCAGGCTCTGGTCGATCAGGCCCGCTGATTCGTCGAGCCAAATTTCTTCGACTGCGATGATTGTATCATTCAGGTAGCGCATTCGCCGGACGCGCGAACCGGCATCAGAAGCCCCGAATTTCGGCAGATCGACGGGCTTATTCAGATGGTCAACTGAAAGGATATCCGCACGTGGCAGGCCTCCACCTTCAGGTAGTTCCAGCCTGAACATTGCATAGACGCTATTTTGTGTGCCGGTTTCGCGGATGTAGTTGCCCGAGCCCTGGATACGCTCCAACATCCCTTTTTTTTCTAGCTCCGAGAGCGATTTTCGGAGAGTTCCGACCGAGACATTCAACTCCGCCGCCATCTCACGCTCGGGCGGTAAACGCTCACCATCAATAAGGCGCCCAGCCGCGACGTCGCGGATCAGAAGTTCCGCGATCTGAATATATACCGGCAGGGCATTTGGGTTTCGGTTGGAGGCAGGCACAGAGGACGCTTCACTCGGTCGCAGGAAAAATTGATACACTATTGATCTACATCAAAGCGATTGCTACGCAAGAGGAAAGTCAAAGATATACGGAGCGTGAATCAAATGAGCATCGTCCCCATCACATCCCCCGATCTGGATGCGGCCGAAGTTTCGTGGTTTGCCGCGCTGTGTTCCGATGATTACCAGTTCCTTGGCGTACCCGATGGCGACCTGCGGTCGAGTTGGGAGCATTGTTCCGGCATTGTGAAAGAGGCCGAAGCGCAGGGCTTCCGCAACATCCTATGCCCGTCCTCCTATCAGGTCGGTCAGGACACGCTGAGCTTTGTCGCGGGCTGCGCCCCAATCACCGACCGGATCAACCTGCTGGCTGCTGTACGCTGTGGCGAGATGCAACCGATCATGCTGGCCCGCACCATTGCAACGCTGGATCACATGCTGAAGGGGCGGTTGACGGTCAACATCATCTCCTCCGACTTTCCCGGTGAGAAAGCCGACAGCGCGTTCCGCTACCAGCGCTCGCGCGAAGTGGTCGAGATCCTTAAACAGGCCTGGACACAGGATGAGATCAATCATGCGGGTGAGGTCTACAACTTTTCAGGCCTGACGACTGACCCGGCCAAGCCTTATCAGACCGGAGGCCCGCTGCTTTATTTTGGCGGCTATTCTCCATCCGCTTTGGACCTGTGTGGCGAGCATTGTGACGTATACCTGATGTGGCCCGAAACCAAGGACCAACTGGCCGAGCGGATGAAAGCCGTTCACGCGGTCGCTGAGAACTACAATCGCACACTGGACTACGGCCTGCGCGTCCACATGATCGTTCGCGATACCGAGGCCGAGGCGCAGGAATATGCGGACTACATCGTCTCGAAACTGGATGACGAATATGGCCGTGCAATCCGGGAACGGGCGCTGGACGCGACCTCGCTAGGCGTGGCGCATCAGGCCAAGAACCGTGATCTGGCCGATGAATATGGTTATGTCGAACCCGGTCTCTGGACCGGCGTTGGCCGTGCGCGTTCGGGCTGTGGCGCAGCGTTGGTCGGGTCGACCGATCAGGTTATGAGCAAGATTGAAGAATACCAAAAGATGGGCATCCGCGCCTTCATCTTTTCGGGCTATCCGCACATGGATGAAGCCAAACACTTCGGCGCCCGCGTGCTGCCCAACCTGAAAACCTGTTCGCTGCCCGAAGCTTATGGGCGCGTGCCTGCAACTACACCGGCGACCCCGCTGGGCAACGGAGTTCGTCGCTGATGCAACGTGTGCAACTATCTGACTCGCTGGAAATGAGCCGCCTTGTCTATGGCATGTGGCGCTTGGGCGACGATGCAGACACATCGGCGGCGCATGTCGAAGCCAAGATTCAGGCCTGTCTGGATCAGGGTATCACCACCTTTGATCAGGCCGATATCTATGGCGACTACGGGGCCGAGGCGGTTCTGGGCAAAGCCTTGCGCGCCAATCCCGGTCTGCGCCAGCGGATGGAGATCGTCACCAAATGCGACATCGTCGCGCCCTGTGGCCGTTATGCGGATGCCAAGGTGAAATACTATGACACCTCGCGCGCGCATATCGTGAAATCGGTGGAGACGTCCCTGTCCGAAATGGCGATTGACCATATCGACCTGCTGCTGATTCACCGCCCTGATCCCATGATGGACCACCATGAGACCGGAGCGGCTCTGGACGAGGTCGTCGCGAGCGGCAAGGTCGGCGCGGTCGGCGTGTCGAACTTCCGGCCTTGGGATTGGTCCCTGCTACAATCGGCGATGAAAACCCAACTGGTCACCAACCAGATCGAGGTCTCTCTTGGCGAGATCAGCCCCTTCACCAATGGCGATCTGGCTTTTCACCAGCAACATGGTCATCCGCTGATGGCGTGGTCGCCGTTGGGTGGTGGCTTATTGATGGCTGGAAACCCGCCGGTGGGCGTTGTCGCGGATGAAATCGCAGACGAGTTCGGCGTGGATCGCGCCGCGGTTGCCGTGGCCTTCTTGTTGGCGCATCCGGCCAACATCCTGCCAGTTCTGGGCACCAACAATCTGGATCGGATCAAACGCGCCTCGGACGCGTTGAAAGTCAAACTGGATCGTGAAAGCTGGTACCGCCTCTATGAGGCGGCGCTGGGGCATGAGGTACCATGATGAATGCAATCTCAAAGGACATGACCCACACCTTCGTTCCGCATAAGGACGACACCCGCACTCTGCGCGACGCCTTCGGCCGCTTTGCGACCGGTGTAACCATCGTCACCTGCGACAGCGCCGATGGCCCTGTTTGCATTACAGCCAACAGCTTTTCGTCGCTTTCATTGGATCCGCCCCTGATCATGTGGGCGGGCGACCGCAACTCGCGCCGTTTCCCTTATTTCCACAAAGCCCGTCATTTCAGCGTGCATGTGCTGTCCTCTGAACAGGCCGAGCTGTGCTTTGGCTGCTCGAAAGACGCCTTTGCGCTGCGCGATATCGAGCATGAGCGGTGCGAAAACGGAACGCCGATCCTGCCGGACTGCTTGGCGCGGTTCGAATGTGAACAACACGCGTATCACGATGCGGGCGATCACGTTATTGTGGTGGGAAAGGTTCTTAAGGCCAGCATGGCGGATGGAGACGCGCTGACCTTTTACGCCGGGAAACTCGGCCAATTCGCGCAGCACTAAGCGCGATTTGACGACCGCGGGGCAAACCCGCGGCTGAACAAGGGAGGATCCGCATGAGCGGACTGGCATCGGTGCTTGCACCGATTGCATTCGTGAACGAAACCGTGCTGCGTCTGGGCCGCGCGGTTGGTGTTGTTGCGATTGCACTCATGGTGATCGCAATCCTGATACAAGTGTTCTTCCGATACGTGCTAGGCAATGCTTTGCCTTGGCCGGATGAGGCTGCGCGGTTTTGCATGTTGTGGATGACCGGCCTTATGGCCCCCACCGCGTTCCGGCGTGGCGGCTTTGTAGCCATTGATATGCTGGAGCGCTTTCTGCCGCGCTTGATCGGCCAATCGCTGAACCTATTCCTACTGCTGGTTTCGCTCGCCGTCTTGCTGGTCGCGGTCAATATCGGCTGGTCTGAGGTCACTGGCTTTGGCGGCAGATTCGCCACCGCTGCGCTATACATACCCACATCCTTTGGGTTCGACGAATGGTACCGCATCCCCCGCAGTTGGATGATGGCCTCGTTGCTGGTGGGGATCATCCTTCTGATTTCGGTGAATATCGAGCTGATCCTGCGATCCTTCTTCACTCTGCTGGGCGGGGGTCACCTGTTGCCCGAAATTCCTGACGCGGCAGTGGGGGCCGAATAAATGCTGATCTGGTTCCTGCCCACCTTCCTGGTTTTCCTGCTGATTGGCCTGCCGGTCTTTTTCGCCCTTTTGGCCGCGCCCGGTATCCTGCTGTGGTTGAACGGACAGACTAACGACATCACGCTGCTCTATCGAAATGTCTATAACGGCATGGACAGCTTCCCGCTGATGGCGATCCCCTTCTTCATGCTGGCCGGAGAGCTGATGAACCGCGGTGGGATCACCATCCGCCTGGTCGAGTTCAGCCAGGCTCTGATGGGCCACCTGCGCGGCGGTCTTGCGCATGTGAACGTCCTCAGCTCGATCCTCTTCGCGGGCCTCTCGGGGTCCGCCGTGGCGGATACCTCGGCGCTTGGGTCGATGCTGATCCCGGCGATGGAGAAACAGGGCTACACCCGCAAATTCGCCGCCGCGATCACGGCGGCCAGTTCGGTGATCGGACCGATTATCCCTCCTTCGGGCATCATGATCATCTACGCTTATGTCATGGGCGAAAGCGTCGCCGCGCTGTTCCTTGCAGGCATTGTGCCGGGCGTGATGGTCGGCGTAGGCCTGATGCTTATGATCAAACTCATGGCCGACCGCTACGATTTCCCCGTTGCCAGCCGCAAATACACATGGCCCGAACGACGTCAGGCCAGCCTCAAAGCCTTCTTCCCGCTGATGACGCCGGTGATCATTCTGGGCGGCATTCTGGGCGGCATCTTCACACCGACCGAGGCCGCCGCCGTCGCCGTGGGCTACGCCTTCATCATCGGCTTCTTCGTCTTGCGCACATTGACTTGGAAAGAAGTGCCAGAAGTTCTCAGCAATGCAGGCATGACCTCGGCCGTTGTCCTGCTGCTGGTCGGCGCGGCGATGGCGTTCAAGACGGTTGTCAGCCTCAGCCATGCGCCGGAACAACTGGCCTCGCTGATCCTGAGCCTGTCGGAAAACCCGCTGATCCTGCTGTTTCTGATCAACCTGCTACTGTTCATCGTCGGCATGTTTCTGGATGCAGGCCCCGCGATCATTATCCTTGGTCCGATCCTTGGCCCGATCTTCACCAGCCTGGGCGTCGACCCGATCCACTTTGCTATCATCATGAGCGTCAACCTGACCGTCGGCCTCGCCACACCTCCAATGGGCTTGGTGCTGTTCGTGGCCGCCGCCGTATCGCGCGAGCGGGTCGAAACCATCGCCAAGGCGATCCTGCCGTTCCTGGCCGTCGAAATCATGGTGATCTTCCTGATCACCTATATCCCCGCACTATCCATGACGATCCCGAAGATAACGGGATTTGCCAACTAACTGAGTTCCACAGGGAGGAAACGCATGCTCAGAGAATTCATCAAAACCGCAGCGGTGGCCACATCGCTTGTGGCCGCATCCGCCATGGCTGCTACGGCCGCTGACTACACGCTGCGCGCCACCGCAAACTCGAACGAAAATGACGAAGACTATGATGGTCTGATCGTCTTCAAGAACTATGTCGAGGCCGCCTCGAACGGCGCGATTGAGGTCGAGCTGTTCATCGGCACCCAACTTTGTTCGAACGGCGCGGAATGCCTGCAAGGTGTGGCCGATGGCACGATCGACATCTATATCTCCACCTCGGGCGGGGCCTCGGGCATCTTTCCTTACGTGCAGGTTCTGGACCTGCCTTACTTGATGGCCGATGACCGCATTGCCGAGCATGTTCTGTCCGGCGATTTCACCCGCACCATGCGCGATATGGCGCTGGAGGATTCCGGCGGTGCGATCCGCCTGATGACCATCGGCAACACAGGCGGCTGGCGCAACTTCGCCAACACTCAGCGCCGCATTGCCGAGCCTGCCGACATGGAAGGTCTGAAAATCCGCACCGTGGTCGCCGACCTGCCGCAGGAACTGGTCAAAGCGCTGGGCGCTTCTCCGACACCGATCCCATGGCCGGAACTGTTCACCAGCTTCCAGACCGGTGTGGTTGAGGGCTCCAAGAACGGCATCACCGACATCATGGGCATGAAATTCCCCGACGCGGGTCTGCAATATGTCACGCTGGACGGCCACGCCTATATGGGCGCGCTGTGGTGGATGAATAACGCCAAGTTCCAGGAGATGCCTGAGGACATGCGCCGCGTCGTGGTCGACGGTTTCTATGCGCTGCAACAGGCCACCTTTGCCTCGCCCAAGCGCAAGTCGATCCAGGCGTATGAGGATTTTGTCGCCGGTGGCGGAGACCTCTACGTGCTGACGCCCGATCAGAAGGCAGCGTTCAAAGAGGCCGCAACCCCGGTGTATGACTGGTTCCAGTCCAACGTTGCCCGTGGGGACGAAATCTTTGGTGCGTTGACCGAAGCGGTTGCTGCGGCTGAGGCCGATGTAAACGCCTCACGCGATGCGGATCTGAACTAAGTACGTAGGCCGGGCTTTATGGCCCGGCCCTCACCGAAACGGGTACATCCACCCTTTGTAGTCGTTGACCAGCACATGCGCCCTTTCGATCTGCTCTGGCGACATTCTCTTGACCACTTCCTCAAGGCTGATCGCCGCATCGGGGTCGCCGCCGATAGCGCTGAGCGTGTACCACATGTATGCGCGCACCAGATCGGGCGCGGGCATGCCCAGACCCAATTCATAGTACCAGCCAACGCCCGACTGAGCCCCCGGATGCCCCTTCATCGAGGCGCGCAGATACCATTCAAAGGCGCGCTCATAGTCCTGCTCGACCCCGAGACCCAGCCCGTACATCACGCCGATCAACTCCTCAGCCTCGGCGTTGCCCGAGCGAGCTGCTGGAAGAAGCTCCTCGCGCGCGGCTTCAAACTGTCCGGCTTCCATCATGTCGCGCGCTTGCTCCAGTTCCGCCAGAGCCGGAGACGCAAATATGCAAAGGGCGAAAACAAGCTGACGCATGGGCTGGTTGCTCTCTTCTGGGTTGGGGCCGCTGCGGCACAGGATTTGCCGCGACCGCTCACCGATGATGACTTTATCCCATTTGATATGGAACAGGCCGCCGTTGGTCATCAACTGTTTTACGACCCGATCCTGTCGGGCAACCAGAATATCAGCTGCGCCCATTGCCACCACCCGGATTTCGGCACCTCTGACGGGTTGTCACTGGGCATAGGAGAAGGCGGGCAGGGGTTGGGACTGGACCGCACACCTGGCACCGGGGCAGACAGAATACGCAAACGCATCCCTCGCAACTCTCCGGGCTTGTGGAACCTTGGGGCCAAGGAAATTCACACAGTCTTTCACGACGGCAGGCTGAGTATTTCAGACGTCTACGGCAACGGCTTCAATTCCCCAGCGCAGGAGTGGCTGCCTGAGGGCCTGAATTCCCTGCTGGCGGCACAGGCTCTGTTTCCCCTGACCTCACAATTCGAGATGGCGGGCAATGTGGCCGAGAATGAGGTCACTGGTGCGGTGCATGATCGGATCGACAAAGGCTGGCCTATTCTGGCGAAACGCGTCCGCACCGATCCACGCTATGGCCCGGCCATCGTCGCCGCCTTTGACGAGGTCGAGACGCCCGAAGACATCACGATTACGCAAGTCGCCAACGCTCTGGCCGCTTTCATGGCGATCGAGTGGCGGAGCACCGACAGCCCGTTTGATCACTACCTCGCGGGTGACACGAATGCCCTCTCGCCGGCCCAATTGGATGGGATGAAGCTTTTCTACGGCAAAGCCCGCTGCTCCAGCTGCCATGCCGGACCGCTGATGTCAGATCAGAAGTTTTATGCTTTGGGTTTGCCGCCCTTTGGACCGGGCCGCACCCGGCAGTGGGATCCCTTCGTCCGAGATGTCGGCCGCATGGGTGAAAGCAACCGTCTAGAGGATGCCTATAGGTTTCGCACACCTATGTTGCGCAACGTTGCCCTGACCGCGCCCTACGGTCACAATGGAGCCTTTCCCGATCTGGAAAGCGTCATTCGCCATCACTTGAATCCGCAGGCAAGCCTAGACAGTTGGACGCCTGAAATGGCTGCATTGCCCGAGGTGCCATGGTTTCAAAAAATCGATTTCATAGTGTGGGAGGACGAATATGAAATGGAGCGTCAACGCAATAAAAGTGACATTGTTCCGGTCCAACTCACAGAGTTGGAAATTCAAAACCTGATTGCTTTTCTGCAGTCGTTGACAGGAAGTAGCGTGGGGTCATTGGAGTTTGGGGTACCTAAAGGATTTATGCCTTAGCCATACCTCACATCGGCAATGCACTGTCAGAGAAGTCATACTTTGCTGTCCTTCTTGGTTGTCCCTTCCGAGGAGATCTTGGGCCGAAATGATCTGCAGGGAAAAGGACTCTGACGAGCGGCGCGAAACAAAACAATCCAGGCACTTAAAAGGGTATCAAACCAACTTAACCTAACAAGACCCGCATAGAATCTGACGCACCGTTCTTGTGGGAGACATAACTCCGGTACGCGGGGAATTATCCCACTGCGATCCTTTAATAGGGTTCCAAAAATCTGTCGCAAATTCTTGACGACCTGCACTTCCTATGGAGGGAGCAAGCAGTCCAAGGCGTTACAACGAAATTACGCACCAAGGCGGAATTTGGTCGGTGTCATTCCGGTTTGACCCCGGAAAAAGCGCGTGAAATGGGACTTGTCTGAGTAGCCAAGGAGTAGACCGATCTCAGCAATTGTCATCTTGTCATCTCTGAGGTGCTCTTTGGCGACATCGACACGCAGCCGTTTTATTTCGCGGGGGAGTGTTGTGCCTTGTTGTTGAAGCGCTTTCAGAAATCGTTCCGGCTGTATTCCCAGTAGTCCGGCCACAACCTCTGGCCCGAGATCAGTTTCATCCAGTTTGTCGCGTAGGACGGATCGCAAAGCGGCCACCACCGTTACTTCTTCGTTTTGTCGAGCTGAGGCAATAGGTTTGGCAGAACCCTCAGAGGCATGGTGCAGAAACAACCATTCGACAGGAAAACTGATTTGCATTCCGGGGTCAGGTCCCAAGCCAACTTCGATCCCTTTGTAGTTGACCGGTAGACCCGTAATATAACGGCTTTCCCATCGCACACGCGAAGAATCCCAGGATTCTCCGACGACAGTCTCCAGGAGCCGTACATAGATTGCGGCTCCAAAACCGGTCACTTGAATGGGTGGGACAGCGGGTTCCTGTTGCCTCTCGATACGATAAGTTGCTTTGTCTGCTTCGATGACAAGGCTGTGCCGCACAGAATTGGACTCCTGCGGGACAAGCCCAACAAAGCGGGTAAAAAACTCGAACAGAGAATTTGTTGATTGCAGGGCCTGAGCAAATGGAGGCCATTCCTGCAGGTCAAAAGTCTCTCCTACATTCAGGCCAAGGTATCGGTCCCCGGACACGTCTGAGAAGGCATTTAGCAGACCGTAAACCAGCTCTGAGTGGACATAGACAGAAGGGTCAGACAACAGTTCGGACTTCAAGCCGACCTGATCCAAGGCGGGTTGCGGATCGAGTTCGCGGTCGGTGAGATACTGCAGAAACGGAGCTGCCAATGCGAGGCGAATGAACCCTTCGCTGTGCTCTTGAGAGGTGGAGTTGAACGGCAATCTCGTAACCCTTTCAGGATCAAATGCTGTGATCAGTGGCCATTTTTGCAGTCACATTCGAACATCCTAATGCGAAACTGGCAACCGAGGCAAAACTTTCCGGGCTACAGTTGGCAAAACACGAATATGAAGGGAGTACTTATGTCCGGTCTGCGAATGTCTCTTTGCTCGGCGGCAATTGTCGCCGCAGGTCTCTCTGTTTCAGCGCCCGCACAAGCTCAGGATCAGGAAGAACCCCAAACGCTGTTTACCAACGTGCATGTCTTCGACGGTGTGAATGAACAGCGTATCGAAAATGCCAGCGTTCTGGTCGAGGGCAACCTGATCAAGGCCGTCTCAACCGATGCGATTGATGCCCCCAATGCCACGGTCATTGACGGAGAGGGGCGGACACTGACCCCCGGGTTTATCGAACTGCACGCGCACCTGATGCTGATGGGGCCGACTCTGCCTGCGATGGAGGCCAACACGACTTGGGAAGATTTCGCGATTCACGGCGCTCGGATGGCCGAGATGTATTTGATGCAGGGCTTCACCACAGTCAGGGACGCAGGTGGTGCCAATGGCGGGCTGCGCCGCGCAATTGACGCAGGCCAAATTGAAGGACCGCGTTACTTTCCATCCGGTGCATTTATCGGAACGCGCGGCGGTCATGCTGATTTCGCGAATTTCACCGCTCCACCGGGCTCAGAGACCAACATGAGCCGTCTGAACTTGGCGCAGGAGGTGAGCGGTGTCGACGACGTCTATAGGTTTGCGCGCAACAATTTCCGTATGGGTGCGACCCAGTTAAAGTTCATGCAATCCGGCGGTGTCGTTTCGGCCTTTGACCCATGGCAACTACTGGCTGGATCGCCTGAGGAAATCAGGGCCGCTGTGCAAGTAGCCAATGAGTATGGCAGCTATGTCATGGCGCATTCCTATCGCAAAGAAGCGATCCTGAGTGCGCTTGATGCAGGTGTGATGTCGATCGAACACGGCTTCTCGTTTGACTGTGAAATTGCCCAAGTCATGAACGAAAAAGGGGCGTATATCACCACCAACCTGACGGCATTCGATCCCGGCTTGCTTGATATTCCGGCGGTGGCCAGCGTGCCCGCAAGCCTTGCCAAAGCCAAATCTGCCTCAGCCACATTTGCAGGCTATATCGACAACATGAAGGAATGCCCGGTGAAGCGAGGGTTCCAGACCGACTGCGTTGGTTCGGTTGAGGCGTGCAATATCCAGATTGCTTATGAAAAGCACCTGAACAATGAGTTTTTCGGGCCCTACACTTCGATGGTCACACTGACGTCGACGGGTGGCGAGGTAGTCGCTTTGTCAGGTGACTTCATGAACCCGTATACCGCTGGAAAACTCGGTGTGATCGAAGAAGGCGCCTATGCGGATATCCTGTTGATCGACGGTAACCCGCTCGAAGATTTCTCGGTTGTTGGTACGGGTGATCAATGGTTCGGCGCCGACCCGAGGCCTGAAAGCCCTGATACGATTCGACTGATCATGAAAGATGGCGTTATCTACAAAAACACACTGAATTGACCTGTCTAAGTAGCCGGAGAGAATTTATGCACCATTGGTTCCGCTGGGTAGTATTCGCAGGGTTATTTTGGTGTGGGCATTCTGCGCTGGCGGCGCCTGAAACCGCATTAGATTGGGCCGACCTGCCAGACCCATCTGCGCAGGTCTTCGAAGACCCCTATCGCGAGCTCAGCCCTGAACAATTCGACGATGTTCTTTACGTCGTTCGATTGCGCGGCAGGCTGCAGCAGGATGGTGGCAGCGAAGAAGAGCGGCAAAAGTGGCAAGTACTTTTGACCGAGACTGAGGATGCCTTGGCTGCTGATGGAATTGATATCGACTGGCTGCTCGATCAGCGCGAAGTTGTGATGGAACGTCGGAGAAAGGCGGGGACAAACGGAAATCCGCAATTCGATGGTCAAACAATCACACTGGCTGGTTTCGCCATTCCTGCTCCGAATGATCCAGACGGTCGGGCTGTGGCGTATTTGGTTCCGGAACGCGGGATGTGCAGTCACATGCCTCCCCCTCCGCCCAACCAGATGATCCGTGTGCGGTTGAACGGGAACTGGGCGCCCAGCTATTTTCATGAACCCGTTCGGCTGACGGGCATGCTGACCATCGATCCGTCTGTTCAGAATATGATGGTTGTGGATGGCCAGATGCCGATGAACGCGACTTTCCAGTTGGAAACGGAACGTGTCGAAACGCTCGAAACCACGGCAGACAGGCTGGAATGGAAGCAGCGTGCCGCTGATCGCATCCGTGCGGCGGGAAATCGCAAGACCGGTGGGGCAAGGGCGTCTGAATGATAAGACTTCTGGCTGCTACATTGAGTATTACCGTCGCTGGCGCTGCCTCGGCGCAAGGACTGTCCGGGCCCTCTTCGGTCGAAGCTGATCTTACCCCCGGAGATGGGCTCACCGACCCACAATACCGTTCAGATTTTCCACGCAACATCGCACCGGGTTGGTTTGAGTGGAAAGACCAACTGGCTGAGGGTGGGTTTCGGTTCAATATTGATTACCTGGCGCTGGGCCAAACCACGAATGCTGATCTGGGAACCGGCGAAGCGGCCAGCGGAATTGCGCGTTTCTACGGGAGTTGGCAGGCGACTGAACGGGGTTCCCTGACATTCAAGATCGAAGACCGGCATAGCTATACCGATGTGGCCCCGCAGTTTCTTGGGCTGGATGGCGGAGCGCTGTCGATCACCGGGACTGCCTTCAACGATAGCGGTCTGCTGCTGACCAATCTGTTCTGGACCCAAAGGGCCGAAAACGGTTCGTGGACGCTGCAATTCGGGCAGATTGATGTAACGGACTTTGTGGATATCTATGGGCTGGTCAGCCCCTATAGTGGCTTCCAAAACCTGTCCTTCAACACCAACCCAACACTTAACGCACCCAACCCAGGTCTTGGTATTGCCGGTGGGATCAAGCTGAGTGAAAACTTCTACGCTGTCGCGAGCGTTGCAGATGCAAACGCCGATCCGTCTGATCCAAACTTTGATGTGTTCAGCGACGGCAACCTCTTCAAATCGCTCGAACTTGGGTACACGTCAGGCTTTCATCGCATTTATTTCGACAATGTCCATCTGACCCTCTGGCATGCGGATGCGGCCGAAGATGGCAGCCGGGCGGAAGACTATGGCGCTGCGTTTTCTGCCGCATGGTTTGTTGACAATAAGTGGATGCCGTTCTTTCGGGCAGGGGCTTCAAAAGGGACCGCAGCGCTCTATGACCGGTCGGTTTCTGCCGGTCTGGGTTACTATGGTCGCAATACCGATCTGGCCGGTCTGGGCCTGAACTGGGCCGAGGCACGAGGCATAGATGGCGATCAATTCACTCTGGAAGCCTTCTACCGGTTTTCAATCTCACCCGGGCTGCAGATCACGCCGTCCCTGCAGTACATTTCGAACCCGCTGCCGAACCCCTCTCAGGATAGCATTACGCTGTTCGGCCTGCGAACCCGGATCGTTTTCTAGTGTGGGTCGAAAGCAGACATCAAAAGCGTTGAAATATGCAATTCTGCTGATCAAAGGGAGGATCTATCCATGCGTACCCTGTTTCTGGCTGGCACGTTGTCCGTGTTTTCCACTTTCTGCGTCGCGCAAACCTACGACGTGGTCATCCTCAACGGTCGGGTAATGGATCCGGAAACCGGGTTCGATCAGATCGCCAACGTTGGAATAAGCAATGGCTGGATCGCAGCGATTACCGACGAAGATATTGACGGCAGAGAGGCCATCGACGCGACAGGGCATGTTGTGGCGCCCGGGTTTATCGACCTTGAACAACACGGGCTGGATCCTTGGGGTATCAAGGTCAACCTTCGCGATGGCGTTACGACGCAAATGGATTTTGAGGTCGGAGCCGCGAATATCGACCAATGGTACGCTGCGCGCCAAGGCGTGACGCAGGCAAACTATGGCACAGTCGTTGGACAAGAATTCGCGCGGATGCGGGTACATGACGGCCTTGTTCTGGAAGGTGGGGACATCGACTTCCGGAACTTCTTCGCACTGCGGGCACAATCCGTGGAAGACGGTTTCGAGGGCTGGTCATCGGTTCCAAGCAACCGCGAGCAGATGAACGAAATCACCGCCCAACTGGATGAGGGGCTTCGTCTTGGAGCCCTCGGCGTGGGATCGACCATCGGCTACGCCCGCGAAGGTATCACAACCTATGAGATGTTCGAAGCACAACGGGCTGCGTCGCGTTATGGGCGGTTAACATCTGTGCACCACCGGTTTCATCCCAGTGCTTCGACGCCCACCGAAACACAGACCGGTGTTAACGAAATTCTGGTCAACGCGATGGTGCTGGGCGCGCCGTTGCACATACATCATGACAATGACTATGGATGGTGGGAAAATCAGGAAAAGCTCCAGATGGCCCGCGACCAAGGCTACAACGTCTGGTCCAGCTACTATCCCTGGACTGCGGGATCGGGAAACTACGGCGCTTCGATCATCGCCCCCGAAAACTGGGAAGGGTCGATGGGGTACAAATACGAAGACACTATCTTTGACCCCCAGCTTGATCGCTTCGTAACCAAAGACGAATTCTTGAGCTTCGCCGAGAATGAACCGGGACGGACGGCCATTGTTTTCAGCCCGCCAAGAGAGCAATGGTTGAATGATTGGATCACCATCGTGGGCTATGGCATCTCGGGCGACGGTATGGCCGGGTTGGATATCGAGGGCAACTTGATGAGTTGGGATGCCCCCTACGAAGACTATGCCGGGCATCCTCGGTCCGCAGGCAGTCATGCGCTTGTCCTGAGACTAGCTCGCGAAGCGAATGTGCCGCTGATGCTCACACTCACTCAGTTGAGTTACATACATGCGAAGCGATTGGGTGACACTGGCTTGCGTGCAATGGAGGTGCGTGGGCGTATGCAAGAAGGCATGGTCGCGGATATCACGATTTTTGATCCGGAGACTGTGACCGAAAAGGCGAACTATACCCTTGGCCAGCAAGGTCTGCCGTCAGAAGGCATTCCGTATGTGCTGGTTAACGGAACGATAGTAGTCCGGAACAGCGAAGTGCAGCGTGATGTTTATGCCGGGCAGCCGATCCGGTTTCCAATCGAAGAAAGTGGGCGTTTTGTACCGGCTGGCCGCGAGCAGATCATGGGTATCCTCACACCGGACACCGGCACGGTCCGTCCAACACTGCTTGACGATATCACAAATAATGAAGCCAGTGCCGCACCCGCCGCGCCATCAACCAACCAGTTTGCATCGGTAAAGCCAACCGACCCGTTTGATTGGTTTACGCCTCGCAACGGTTTAGATGACGGTGCCCTCTTCTTTTGCGTCGTGCATGCTCGCTTCGAGGACCCTGCGCAAGCAAAACGCGACTATGCGAAGGCTATGATGTCAAAAATGGGAGGGTCAGGCCTAATCAGTCGGAACAACGCAGAGCAAACTAATTTGTAGAGTCTTGGAGCAGTGAAAAATGAAAGCCTACTTTAGGCTGAGATCGACCATCAGCAACCAGTCAGGTTACGGCAGCTTTTCCCGCAAGGCAGCTGTTCGTAAGATCGGATCGAATGACCACTCTGAGCCTAATGTGTCAAATGCTGCGCCGAGGCCAAAAAAAACCGCTTTGCTTGACTCCAGAGACGAAACTCCTTGGCGCGCAACTCAGTCTCTCGTGGCCACTTCGCCGCATCAGAACGCTCTAGTAACGATTTGGGTCGAGATTGAACGCCCTTCCGCAAAGTCGCCTGCCAATTGCTGATAGTTCGTTTACGAATATTGCAGTCGCCCAAAGCTCCTGTGTACTAGACATCTTTTCCGTATAACAGAAGCGGAGGCGCAGCGGACATAGTTTCATGCGCAGCACAGAAAATGGCGCTAGTGGCGTAAGACCTTGATGCACTGCGAGGAAAGGATGGTGGGTGATGAGAGACTCGAACTCCCGACATCTTCGGTGTAAACGAAGCGCTCTACCAACTGAGCTAATCACCCGTGACGGTGCATGTAGCCAAGCCTGAGGGTGGGTGCAAGAGGGTTTGCACGAATTTCTTACCTTTCTTCGGGTATCGCGTCAGCGATGGCTGCCTGTTCCGCCAAAGGCATCACTGCACACCCGATTGAAGGCAAAGTCGGAAAGGCGCTTGCGCGGGGCCTGTTGCCTCCGATATCCCCAGAAGGGACCGAAACCCCTCAGGCCGGAGAGGACATGGCCCGACACTCCCCTTGCCGTTTTCTTGTGGCAGCGCTGGCGCTTGGCGCGTTTTTGCTGGCTCCGCTTCGGGCCGGGGCAGATGGGATTTTGGTGTTTGCGGCGGCCAGTCTGAAGACTGCTTTGGACGAGGTTTCGACCGCGTATCAGCGCGAAACCGGCAACGATGTCACGATTTCATATGCCGCGTCCTCGGTTCTTGCGCGTCAGTTGCAGCAAGGCGCTCCGGCTGATCTGTTCATTTCCGCGAATGAGGATTGGATGGATGTGTTGCAGAAGGATGACGTAATCAAGCCCGAAACCCGAGTCGCCCTCTTGGGCAATGGGTTGGTTCTGATCGGAGCCGCACCCCGGACGCATATTGGCGAGGTCTCGGCGGCCTATGATCTGGCCGAACATCTTGAGGGCGGCTTTCTGGCCATGGCATTGGTCGATGCCGTTCCCGCAGGGATCTACGGCAAGGCCGCGTTGCGGAGCCTCGGCCTGTGGGACGCAGTGCAGCGTCAGGTCGCGCAAACCGACAATGTGCGCGCGGCACTGGCTTTGGTCGCGACCGGAGCGGCACCGATGGGCATTGTCTACCGGACGGACGCTCAGGCTGACGTGCGGGTTGGTGTTGTTGGCAGCTTCCCAGAAGACAGCCACCCGCCCATCATATACCCGGTCGCCGAGATGTCTTTTGCCAAGCCAGAGGCGCAGGATTTTCTGACGTTTCTCCAGAGCGAATTCGCGTCAGATGTGTTCAAGGGGCAGGGGTTTTCTCTGCCTGAACGGTGAGCCTTATGGATTGGTTGGGCCCTGCCGAGATCGACGCGTTGAGATTGTCCCTGCGGGTGTCGTTCTGGGCAACGCTGGCGACTTTGCCCTTTGGGATATTCGTGGCTTATGCTTTGGCGCGCTGGCACTTTCCGGGACGGCAGGTGTTGAATGGTCTCGTGCATTTGCCCCTGATATTACCGCCCGTGGTAACCGGTTACCTGCTGCTGCTGACCTTTGGCGTTCAGGGTCCGGTCGGACGCTTTTTGGCCGAGTTCGGGATCGTTTTTGCTTTCCGGTGGACGGGCGCTGCGATGGCGGCAGGGATCATGGCGTTCCCTTTGATGGTACGGGCCATCCGTCTGTCGATCGAGGCCGTTGACCCTCGACTTGAACAAGCGGGAGCTACGCTGGGCGCCTCACGCCCTTGGGTGTTTGCGACGGTGACATTGCCGATGATCCTGCCGGGGGTCATCGCGGGGTCCATTCTGGCCTTTGCCAAGGCGATGGGCGAATTTGGGGCTACGATTACCTTTGTGTCGAACATTCCAGGCCAGACCCAAACGCTGCCATCCGCCGTCTACGCCTTCCTGCAGGTGCCGGGGGGTGAGGCAGCGGCGACCCGGTTGGTCGTCATCTCGATCATCATCGCGATGGGGGCATTGCTATTGTCGGAATATGTCGGGCGCCGTGCGGCGGCGCGGGTGGCCGGGTCATGAGCCTGTCTGTTCGTCTGCGCCACAGCCTTGCTGGGCTGGATCTGGACCTCAACTTTGAGGCTCCGCCGGGTGTGACGGTTCTATTCGGGCGTTCGGGGTCGGGCAAGACTACGGTGGTGAATGCCGTGGCGGGTCTGTTGCGACCCGAGGCCGGGCGCGTCGCCGTGGATGATTGGGTCCTGTTCGACACGGACACCAAGCTTTGGCTGCCGCCGCACAAACGCAGGCTCGGCTATATCTTTCAGGAAGGACGTCTGTTCCCTCACCTGACCGTGCGACAGAACCTGTCTTTCGGGCGCTGGTTTGCACCGCGGTGTGCAAAGCGTGAGGACCCGGACAAAGTGATTGAGATGCTGGGCATCGGTCATCTGCTCGACCGTCGCCCAGCCGGTTTGTCCGGGGGGGAGAAGCAGCGGGTCGCGATCGGACGCGCCTTGCTGGCCAGCCCACGTCTAATATTGGCCGACGAACCTCTGGCTGCGTTGGACGAAGGCCGCAAGGCCGAGATCCTGCCTTACTTTGAGCGTCTTCGGGATGAGGTCTCGGTTCCAATTCTCTATGTCACGCATTCCGCGGCCGAGGTCGCGCGGTTGGCGACCTCGGTTGTTGCGCTCCAGGATGGTAAGGTGGCGCGCCATGGTCCGGCCTCTGAAGTGCTGGCCGATCCGTCCGTGACACCTGCGGGGGTGCGCGCGGTCGGCGCGGTGCTGCAAGTGCGTGTTCGGGCCCATCATGAGGACGGTTTGACCGAGTTGGAAGCGGGTGGAGAGGCTCTGTTTCTGCCGCGTATCCCGCATCAGATCGGTGCAGAGCTTCGTATTCGTATCCCCGCGCAAGAGGTGATCCTGTCCAACAAGCCTCCAGCAGGGCTGTCGGCCCTGAATGTTTTGGAGGGCACGATCGAGACGATCCGCGCCGGGGACGGGCCAGGTGCGATTATCTCTATGGAAACTTCGGCAGGTATCGTGCTGGCGCGGATCACCCGACGCTCAGTTGCGGGGCTTGGCCTGCAACCAGGCGCGCGATGCTATGCCGTGATCAAGACAGTTGCGCTGGCGCCGCAGGATGTGGGCGGACGGATCGGCCCGACAGGTTAGAGTTAGGCCAAGGCGCGGGCCTCATGCTCGCGCAGGATCATTCGGGCGGCGCGGCCGAAGCCGATGGATTTATCCGGGGTGCGATCGGGAAAGATCGAGGCCAGCTCCTGCAGCCCATTCGAGGACAGGGAATGTAGCGCCTCGTCGCCTAGAAACAGGCTCTCTGCCAATGCGCCTTCGGCAGTCAGAATCTCATGCTGATCCAGCAGGATATGCAAGTATTCGACCGGCTGGTCTGAGGTGTCGACGAAGATACCCGGCCACGAACACAGGTGTTTTGCGGCGACCAGAACCTCGGCGGCGCCAAACAGCAGCTCGACTTTCGGTCCTTGAATCAGGACGCGATGTTGCTGCGACACCAGAAGATCGCGCGAGGGTATGTCGGGCCCAAGGCTGCCGCGCAGGATACGCACGGGCCGCAGTTCAGGGTCACGACGCAATCGCTCGGGGGGGATCGGGCTGGCCTCGATCCACCGAATAGGCTGCAGCCCGTGATCTTTGGTCTGGACCAGATCGCCGACTGTCATGGCCTCTACGAGCTCTGGTCCGGTTTCGGTTTCGATCAGCGTCCCGGCGGTAAAGCAAACGCCTTGAATGGAAATGGTGATAGTCGCCTGACCAAAGAAGAACCCGTCAGACCCCTGAATGATGAACGTGTCGGTTGCGATCTGGTTGAAGTCGAGGCTGTCAAAAAAGGTGGGATCGACCGTATAGGTCCATTCGCCGGTATCCGCGTCAATCGTGGCCGTCCCATTGGCCGGAGGGGTCGCGATTGCCCAATTGTCGACATCAAATGTTCCCGGAGTGTCGCCAAGAATGACCTGCCCGGTGGCAACGTTTGGCGGTGAGCCCGTGACATCCCCTGTCAAATCACCCGTGACCGGAACCGAGACCATGCTAGCCCTCGCCTTGTTCCAGCAAGCGTTTGAAATCCTTCTTACGATAGAGCTTCATATGGACCTCGCCCGCGGCATCCCGGCTCCATTCTACGATCCGGTTCTGACCCATGTCACCAACCAGACGATTCGTTCGAACGCGAGGGTGTGGTACTTCTGCCTTGAGAATGTCGACAATTTCATTGGTCTGCCCGAACGGCGCAACCAGATCGACGATCCAGAACGAGGACCCGCTGGTGAAATCCTTATCCTTCAAGGGCTTTTCCTGAATGGCATATCTGTTTTCAGCCTCACGGTTGAGGCCAGCAAAGGTTACGAACCCTCGGGGAAAGCCGTTCTGGCGGAAGATGTGATATTGCCCCAGCCGCAACGGCGTTTCAAAGGTATAGAGAACCTGCGCCAAACTGCGTTTCTGATGCGTTGGAGTCAGGCCCGCCAAATAGAACATCGCTCCGAAATCGGCGTATTTCTCAGGCGAGAGATCAAACCAGTCCTTTGGAAATGTTTGGCTCACAGGGACACCAGACTTGCAATAAATATCATGATGATATGCGCCGACTTGTCAGTTGCATATAGGTATTTTGATGTGTTTGCGGTCTGTTGCCGACCCCCCTCTCGACCCAACCTCCAATTGTGTTACTCTCATGGGACAGAGTTTATTTCAGGATGTTAAGATGATGCGTGTTGCCAAGCTCATTGCGGTCTCAGCCTTTGTTCTAGCACCCCAACTTGCACAGGCTGTCGGCTTCGGTGTTCGTGTGGGGCCACAAAACCGGACGCAGATAACGCCGTTGGAGGGTGGCATCTATGAGGTCAAGGCTATCGGATCATCGGCGCCCGTGAACTACTGGTGCGGGATCGGCGATTTCGCGATACGTACGCTGGGCGTACCCGGCCCAACGCGAATTTATATCTACCGTGCCTATGAGCCGGGCGTGCGCACTGTGCAATTTTCGCTGACACCACCTCCGGGCGCGGATACCGATCCGGGCTATTCCATCACGGTCAGAAAGGTCGGAGAGAATATGTCGGCGACCTCGGCACAGGCCTATTGCTTTGACAACTTCATGGATTTTGGGTTCTGAGCCTCAGACCCATTTCGCCATGGGCGGCAAGCTCATCAGCACCGCATCCGGATCGTGGCCTGTCTCAAGCCCGAACTTGGTGCCGCGGTCATAGACAAGATTGTATTCGGCATAGAGGCCCCGATGCACCAGTTGGGTGTCTTTGTCCGCGTCTGAAAAGCTCTGGACCCGGCGTTTTTCGACCAAAGGCAGGAACGCAGGCAGGAAGGCTTTGCCGATATCCTGCGTCAGGGCGAAATCCGCCTGCCAGTCATCGGTGCAGTAGTCATCCATGAAGATACCACCAACGCCGCGCGCGCGTTTGCGGTGGGGGATGTAGAAATACTCATCCGCCCAGTCTTTCAATCGCGGATAGTGGCTTGGTCCGTGCGGGTCCAGATGTGCCTTCTGGGTCGCGTGGAAATGGGCGGTATCGTCGTCATATTCGATGCAAGGGTTCAGGTCTGACCCGCCGCCGAACCACCAGGCATGTGGTGTCCAGAACATGCGCGTGTTCATGTGAACAGCGGGGGCATGTGGGTTTTGCATGTGGGCGACCAGAGAAATGCCGGAGGCCCAGAACCGAGGGTCCTCGGTCATGCCGGGGATGCCCTTGCGTGCCGCCATGGCCTGTTGTGCGCGTTCGCCCAACGTGCCGTAGACGGTTGAGACATTGACGCCGACCTTTTCGAACACGCGCCCGCCACGCATCACAGACATCAGCCCGCCGCCCGCGTCCGAGCCGTCCTCGGACTGGCGTTTGGTTTCTTTTACTTCGAAACGACCGGGAGTTGCGTCAGCAAACGGGCCGGTGTCGTGGCTGTCCTCCAGCGCTTCAAAAGCAGCAACGATATCGTCGCGCAATTGGTGGAACCAGGCTGAGGCGGTGGTCTTTTCGGTATCAAACATGGTCAATGCGCCGGAGCTGCGACGGGATCCAGCAAGGTGCGGCCGCCGTCAATTGTCAGGATCTGACCAGTGATAAACCCTGCCGCGTCCGAGGCCAGAAACTGCGCTGTTTCCGTCAGTTCGGTCGGGGCCGCGATCCGGGCCAGAGGGGTGTGTTTCTCGATGTCGTCGCGGAAATCGCGGTTTTCTTTTAGCGTTGATTGCAGCGATGCGCTCATCACCGATCCCAGCGCGATCGAGTTCACGCGGATACGGTTGGGGGCCAGTGCAACCGCCAGTGAGCGGGTCATTTGATCCAATGCTGCGGTCGAGACGGAATAGGCCATAAGATCCGGATGGGTGCGCCGCGCTGCGATTGAAGACAGGTTGATGATGGACCCCGCCGGGTTTTCCTCATCCTCGCCGGATTGTTTGATCATCCGCTTGGCCACCAATTGGCTGAGGCGCAAGGCGGGCATCAGGTTCTGGTTCAGCAAGGTCCGGACCGAGTCGTCATCGGGGTCCAGCGGGTCAGACGGGATCACCTGACGCGCGCC
This sequence comes from Ruegeria sp. CK3, assembly GCF_056536565.1. Classification (NCBI taxonomy): domain Bacteria; kingdom Pseudomonadati; phylum Pseudomonadota; class Alphaproteobacteria; order Rhodobacterales; family Roseobacteraceae; genus Ruegeria; species Ruegeria sp. CK3. Next base: position 8,586 of record NZ_JBQFPV010000006.1, on the reverse strand, counting down.
GTTGATCAGAATGTCGACCTGATCGAACGCATCCAGCGTGGCCGAAAGCAGGTTGGCGATGGTCAGCTTTTCGCGCAAATCACCGGCGAAATAGCGGATGTTGCCATCGTCGGCCTGCTCGCCCAATTCCTCGGCCAGCCGTTTTTCATCCATATCTGCAAAGACGACATTGGCCCCGGCATCTGCAAAATGCCGCCCGATGGCCAACCCAATCCCGTTGGCCCCGCCGGTTACAATCGCTGTCTTGCCAGCTATGGAAAAGGACATCCGAATCCTCCTGATTTGGGGCAGGTTAGCCGGGCTTAGGCCCGGGGGCGAGAGGCTTGAAACACCTTGAACCGATTGTCGCCTGCCACTTCCTGAACTTGGGCGAAGGATTCGGCCAGTGTTGCCTCATAGGGCAGGTGGCGGTTGGCAACCATCCACAGGGTGCCGTTGCGGGTCAGGTTCTTCGCGGCGGACTTGATGAAGCCCTGCCCCAACGCCGGATCGGCACTGCGTGAGGTGTGAAAGGGCGGGTTCATGATGACGGTGTCGATAGGCTCGGGCGCGGTCCAGGTCACCGCATCCGCCCAGTGAAACTGAGCACGCATATCGGGGACGTTTGCTTGCGCGCATGTCAGCGCGGCGTGATCCGCCTCAACCAGATGAAGGGCTTTGAGGCGGTCGTTATTTAATAGACCCGCCGACAGATACCCCCAACCTGCGCCCAGATCAGCCACGCGCGGGCTGATCTTGTCCGGCAAGGACTGCGCCAGAAGGGCCGATGCCGGGTCGATCCCGTCAGCGGAAAACACACCCGGAGCCGTCATGTAGCCATCGACGCTTTGCTTCTCGGGTGCTGCCCAATCGGCGAAGGCCTCGGCGTCGGCCTGAAACCAGAAGATCTTGCCATGGGCCTTGGAAATAGGGCCTTCGACGGCAACACGCTTGCGGACGTCTTTCAGAATGCTGTCGACACCGTTGGTTTTGGTCCCATCAACGACGACAGTCCCGCTGGCATAACTGCATGCCTGCTGGACAAGCGACCGGGCCAGCGCCTTGGCGCGCGGCAAGAACACAAGCGCGTCGCTGCAAGCGGCGTCAAGCACCGGTTTGGTGGCAAAGCCCTGACTAGCGAAATGATCGTGGAAAGGTTTGAACGGCTGAATCACCTGCGCCTCGCGCGGCAGGGCTGACAGGTCCTCTTCGGGGGTCGGGCCGATCACCACCAGCGGTTGCGACAGGGTCAAACCGCTGTTCAAGGCAAGATCAAGACGAGGGGACATGATAAATTCCGGGCGGCCCGGCCTGCGTTATTCTTCGCGTTCCATCGTGCATTGCAGCGGATGCTGATGCCGACGTGCGAAATCCATCACCTGGCCGACTTTGGTCTCGGCGATCTCGTGGCTGAAGACGCCAACCACCGCGACACCCTTTTTATGCACGGTCAGCATGATCTCGAACGCCTGCGCGTGGGTCATACCGAAAAAGCGCTCCAAAACATGAACGACAAACTCCATCGGGGTGTAGTCATCGTTTAGCAACAGCACTTTATACAGCGGAGGGCGCTTGGTTTTGGGTCGCGTCTGCAGCAGGACGGACGAGTCGCCGTCGTCATCCGATTTGTCAGACATCATCCAGGGGTTTTCCAGCATCGCGCGCAACTGTCCGATTCAGGCATTGGGTTTATCTGAGGGCTTATATAACGTTGACGCCGTCAGAATAAAGAGGCAGCGGACCCTTTCGGAATGGACAGTAAACTGACCACAATCGCCTTCGATGCGGACGATACGCTCTGGCATAACGAGCGGTTTTTCCAGCTGACACAGGCCCATTTCGCCCAATTGCTGGCAGACCACGCCGAACGGGACCACCTGATGGAGCGTCTGCTGGCCGCCGAAGAGCGGAATATCCAGCACTACGGCTATGGAATCAAAGGCTTTGTCCTGTCGATGATCGAAACGGCGATTGAGGTGACCGAAGATCGCGTTCCAGCGTCGGTCATCCGCCAGTTGATCGACGCGGGGCAAGAGATGCTGGCCCATCCCATCGAACTCCTGCCCCATGCGCGCGAGGCGGTCGAGGGCGTGGCCGAGACCCACCGCGTCATTCTGATCACCAAGGGTGACCTGATTGATCAGGAGCGTAAGCTGGCCCAATCGGGGTTGGGGGATTTGTTCGACGGGGTCGAGATCGTCTCAGAAAAGACGGCCGAGACCTATCGGACGATCTTTGAACAGCATGGCGATGGCCCCTCGACCGCGATGATGGTGGGCAACTCAATGCGGTCGGATGTGGTTGCGCCGATTGCCGCCGGGTGCTGGGGCGTTCATGTCCCGCATGGGTTGGTGTGGGAGGTCGAGCATGCCGAAACACCCTCTCACCATCCCCGATTCCGAGAGCTGTCGGATCTAGGCGGACTTTCGGATCTGGTGCGCGCCCTAGGCTGATGTTGCCGTTCGGCCGCAGTTCCGGAAAAAACCGCGCAACCTTTGCCTTGTTCCCGTCATCATCGCTCATCTGGTGGGTCGGTATAGGGGCTGCGCCTATATATAGAAGGTGTTCGTGCCCCTCACGATGCCGGGAAAACCCCAGCTTTTGGTTTATTTTGCCGGGGTCCTGTGTTAGCCTTGGTGATAATCAATAAATTTCATCCGACCGGGAAAACCCGGCGGAACGAGGCAGACAGAGGCAAAGATCGTGCAGAGTCGGTGGACATTCCCGGCCCGGATGGGCGTATTCCTCACAGCGTTTATGTTGGTGCTCTCTTTCGCGCCGCTCAAAGCTTTGGCCGCGCCTTACGCGGCGATGGTGATCGACGCGCGAACGGGGGAGGTCTTGCACTCACGCAACGCTGATACCCGCCTGCACCCGGCCTCACTGACCAAGATGATGACCCTCTATATCGCGTTCGAGGCAGTTCGGAACGGAGAGATCACGCTGGATACTCAGGTTCGCATCACGCGGGCGGCAGCGGCCGAGCCTCCGTCGAAGCTGGGCTTGCGGTCGGGCCAGACGATTGCGTTCCGCTACCTGATCCGCGCGGCAGCGGTGAAATCGGCCAATGATGCCGCAACGGCTATCGGGATTGCGATCAGCGGGTCCGAGGCCGCCTTTGCCCGCCGCATGACGCGCACTGCCAAAGCAATGGGGATGAGCCGCACAACCTTCAAGAACGCCCATGGCCTAACGGAATCAGGGCATATGTCTACCGCGCGTGACATGACCACGCTGGGGCGGCATCTGCTGTATGATTACCCGCAGTATTACAACCTGTTCTCGCGCCAGTCGACCAATGCTGGGATCAAGACGGTTCCCAACACCAACCGCCGCTTGTTGACCGCGTATAAAGGCGCGGATGGGATCAAGACAGGCTATACCCGCGCGGCGGGCTTCAACCTTGTGGCCTCGGCTAAGCGCAAGGATGAGCGTATCATCGCAACGGTCTTTGGTGGCAAATCGGGTGCCTCGCGGAACGCCAAAGTGGCTGAGCTGTTGGATCTCGGGTTCCGCCGCGCCCCCTCGCGCGCGCCGATCCGCCGCCCGGCGCGCCCGGCCTACGCGGGCAATGCCGGTTTGGGCGGCACGCAAGTTGCCCGTTTGACCGGCGCACCCAAGACCAGCCTGCGACCGGCGATGCGTCCAACAGCGGCGACACAGGTTGCAAGCGCGGTTGTTGACAGCGCCGATGAAAATCGCGACCGCATCAAGAACGGGATCGCTGCAGCGATTGCACAGGCTGATATCGCGCCGACGGCGCCTCCGGTCGAAAGCTCGGATACACGTCCCGCCTTGCGGCCCGACAATCTGGTTCTGGCTTCGACTCAACCGGCCGAGCAACCGGAGCCGGAACAAGAGGTCGTCACACGGCTGTCCACCTCGGGCGGGCATCTGTGGGGCGTGAATGTTGGCCGCTACACCACGCGCTATGAAGCCGAGAAGGTGCTGCTGAAAACCGCTCTGTCCGAGATGACAGCGCTGGACGGCACGTTGCGCAAGGTCAATCAAAGCTCCAAAGGTTTCGAGGCCACGTTCCAGGGCATGACTCGCGAACAGGCCGATCTGGCATGCCGCCGCCTTCAAGCGCGCAATGTCACCTGTTTCATGATCGGGCCGTCATAAGACCCGACATATACTCTCCTGATGGGTCTGGGCTGCGAAACCTCGCAGCCCTTTTTTCATGAAACCAGCTCAGTCGAACACATGGCCGTGCTCGTATTGTTCATCCTGCCCGGCGGCGGCGGTCAGGGCCGCGACGTTGTCCTTGGTGAAGAACCCGTCGTAGTGGTGGCACCGTTCGATATACTCGGTGATCAGCAGCGTATTCTTCGAGTGCTTCGAGAAGATCTGTTTCAGGTTGGGATCGTCTTTGCATTCCCCCACCACATGGGCGAGGAACGGAACACCCTTGTTTTTGAGCGTATTGACGACGAAATCCACGTTCTTTTCGCCCGCGCCGTGGTCACCGTCCTGAATCTCAACCGCCATGTGATGCAGGCGGCGGCCGAAATTGCGCACGAAATCCTCGGTCGGCATGGGCAGTTTGGCAAATGAGTTTACGAAGGACGGCGTGTTGTTTGCCGTAAACACCTTGGCCGGGGATTTCTTGTCGTCATCCACATTGGCGTTGCGATTCACATTGGTCGACGAATTCATGTCGAAGATGTTGTAAGCCCCCCAGAAGTAATAGGGCACCATCGTCAGAAACTCGAGGATCGCATCCTCGCGCTCTCCGGCCAGAACCCGCGTGGCGAGGTGGTCGATCCCCAGCATCAGCGGCGCGATGTTCGAGGCGGTGCCGAAGGCCGCAGCCTCTTCCAATCTAGCTTTCTCGGTATCGCTCAGCAAAACGCGGTCGCCGAGGCCCAGACTGTCGGGGTCGTTGAAATCCAGGGTGGAATAGCCAACGCGGTTGCAGGTAAAATCCGACGGTGTGGTAAAGCGAAATCCATCCAGCGTGTAGAACGGGTTTTCCGTATCACCTGAATATTCAAACCGGATGTTCTGCTCTTCGAGAGTTTTGCTTAGCTCTTTCAGATTGCAGGCGGCAAAAACCTCACCCACATACCGCGTTTGCGGGGTCGGGCGGGCCAGAGGGTACATCCGGTTGATGCGGGGGATGAAGTCCTCGAAACTGTCGCTCAGCGGGGCCATCAGGATCAGCGCCGGATAGTCGGGATGCGAATGCAGGACCGCGAACTTGTGTGTCTGTCCTAGGTAACTGGCCGAGTGGCGGTAGGGGGTCATCACATAAAGCTCGACCATCGTATCGAAAAGTGCCGTGGATTCGACCTGGATGACAATCGCGCGCATCGGCCCGACCTGATCCGCGACGCCCGAGCTGGTCCTGCGCTCGTAGATCATAGGAAGGTATTCGTGAAAGAAGTCCGAGTTCTTTTTGTCACCTCGGGGTGTGTAAGACATCAGATCGAAAGACATGTACGCCTCCTTGCCGGGGATCTGGCGGCGAGCGCGGGGCCAGCCAATAGCGTTGCTAGAAATACGGTATTCAGAACATGCACTTGCGGGCATGCTATGCGCTGAACTGAATTCAGGCAACAGCCATAGGCTAGGGACCCAGGATTACGGGCTGATGTCTATCGGGTGAACTTTGTCACCTCGACCCCGCCTTCGATCAGGTTTTCCCGGACCGACCGGGCGATCTGTACGGCAGTTGCGCCGTCCCCATGCAGGCAGATCGTGTCGATGGACGTCTCCAGCCGTTTGCCGGATTCGGTGATGATGGCCCCTTCGCGCACCATGTTCAGGATGCGAGGGCCGGCAATCTCAGGGTCGTGGATCACTGCGCCGGGCAGGCTGCGATCCACCAAAGTGCCATCGTCATTGTAGGCCCGGTCGGCGAAGATCTCGCCCACCCATTTGCAGCCAAGCTCTCGCACGGCCTCTTCCTGTTTCGTAACCGCCAGCACCATGATGATGATGTCCGGATCAACATCCAGCGCACCTTGGTAACAGGCCCGCGCCATGTCGAAGTCGACCGAACACATATTGGCCAAAGCCCCGTGCAGTTTCAGATGCCGCACCTTTGTGCCAGTGGCTGCGGCCATACCCAAAGCCGCGCCCAGCTGATAGCGCACCAGATTGCGCAGGCTGTCATGGGGCACTTTCATATTGCGCCGCCCAAATCCCTGTAGGTCAGGAAAGCCGGGATGCGCCCCGATGCCCACATCATTCTCAGCGGCCAATGTCATGGTCTTGGCCATTACATCCCAGTCGCCTGCATGAAATCCGCAGGCGATATTGGCGGATGTTATGATCTTCAGCAGGCTTTCGTCATCGCCCATCTTCCAGGGGCCAAAGCTCTCGCCCATATCGGCGTTCAGATCCACGCGCGGCATCAGATAGTCTCCTTAGTCGGTGGCAGAGATCACTCCGCCGATCAATTGGTAGGACAACAGGTCCGGGATGTCATGAGGGTCGCGGACCAGAGGTTCCACGCGGCCCGGAAGGCGCGCAAGATCCGCGCGAAATGCGGCATCAATCTCTACAGCCTGTTCCAGAGTCACGAATTCAAACCGAACCGTCCCGCCCGCCGAGGTCTGCGCCGCTTTTGGCATGTCGCAGGGCAAGACGGTTGCAATCCGGGGGTAGCCTCCGGTCGTCTGGCATTCGGGCAGCAGGATGAAAGGGTTGCCGGTGCCAGTCATCTGAATGTCGCCGGGCGTTATCACCTCGGACAGGATATTGAGCTGATCTTTAGCCGCAAAGCCCGGTCCGTTGCTTTCCAGCTGCATCCCCATCCGATTTGCCCGCGCGCCACGCGTGAACTCTGTCTGCGCAAAGCGATCCAGCGTTTCATCATCGAACAACGCGGTTTGAAAACTGGCGACGACGCGAAGGCTGCCGCCATTGAACCGGTCCGAAGGGGACAGCTTCATTCTGCCATCGCCAGCAGTCTTCCCTGCGGGCAACACATCGCCCACCGCAACGGCGCGGCCGATCTTGGCTGTCAGATGTGTCGCGCGCGAGCCGAGGAACAGCTCGGTCTCAATGCCACCATCCAAATGCAGGTAGCCGTAGTTGCCCTGCACGGTTGCACCGATCGTCAGCGTTTGCCCTAGCTCAAGAACGTGGGACGCATTCCAGACGATCGGGGAGCCGTCGATGCTCGCCTGCATCGTCGCACCGGTCAGAGCGATCCTTGTGCGTTGCGTCACTTCGAACGTGCCACCCATGCCTGCCATTTCCAGCGCGGCTAGATCGGGACTTTGTCCCAGCAAGGCTGCGCCCTCATGCAGCGCCAGAATATCTGCCGCTCCGGAACGAGAGAGACCCTGATCCAAATAGCCGATACGCCCCTGATCCTGAACCGTACAAGCCGGACCAATGCGGTGAACCAACAGGGTCATCAGGCGAGCTCCTGGCAGGTTGCGCCACCAAGGCCGTCGTCATTATTGGCGCGGATCGCCTCAAGTTCTTCACGCGAGACAGAGGTGAACTGAAGCTCATCACCGGGCCGCAGGGTAAATGCTTGATACTTGTCAGGCTGAAAGCACCGGAACGCCGTTTGGCCAACATGCCTCCACCCGGTCGGGGTCGGGCCGGAGAACAGCACAAACTGTGAGATCGCCAAAACGAGAGCGCCCTCGGGCACCATGGGCGTCAGCTCCTGCAGGCGCGGTATGTTGAACTCGGGCCCCAGCGGCCCGAGATAGGGTTGCCCCGGCGCAAAACCGATGGTCAGCACACGCACTTGTGTCTGACTAAGCCGCCGGACAGCCTCGGCCGGGTCCAGCCCAGCAACACGCGCGGCGTCCTCCAGTTGTGGGGCAAGGTCTGTGCCATATACGGTTGGCACCCGCCACAGTCTTCGACCGTGTGGCAGAGGGGCAGAATACCAGTTTTGTTGGTTCAGGATCTGCTGCAGTTGGCTTGTGATCTCGAGATGTGAAACCACCTGAGGGTCAAAGCGAACATATGCAGACCCCAGAGAGGCCGATGTCTCTATAAGCCCATGCAGCGCTAAGCTGTCCACCTGCGCCCGAAACGCCAAGGCCGCGCGGTTTGCGGCCTCATCCATCTTGTCTGCAAATGTCACCAAAGCCCCGTCGAGCCCGACGGTGCGCACCAGTGGGTAGGAAATACCTTCAGTCATAGGTAGGCCGAGATTGGATCGTGTCTTGTCATTCGGGAACCAGACCGCATCCCAATGAAATGCGCAAGTAGAGGAAAGAGTGATCCACACCGACGCGCAAAACGGAGTTTTTGAAGCCTGTCACCGGATTCGACTCGCGGGCGCGAGTCGGGCTTTATTGTATCCGTGGGTTAACTTGGCCCAAGATGTTGTGGTTTGCCATTGTGGGGTTCCGGTCGGGCTATGGTGTTCCCATGTTAGTGCGTCTGTTTCTTGCTGAATTGGCGCCCGAAGACATTTATTAATACATTGATTTTATGTCTAAAAATAAGAAAACGCAAAAAAATACGCCGATATGTAATTTTCCGCTTGCGGCCTTCTGCGCTAAACCTTAGAACCCCCTTCACCGGCGCTGCTGAGGCGCTGGTGACACACCGGCGAGACGGTGAGACGCACTGGAGAGACGGTGGAGACGCTCAGGATAGACTGGGGGCATCTGAGGTTGAGTT